>NZ_CP135084.1:2400000-2768054 GCF_032229285.1 Rheinheimera sp. MMS21-TC3 | reverse complement strand
AGCAAAATCGACATTTTTAAATTCAATAGCAGCCTGTTTGATGCTAAGTTCAGTTGCGTTTGCGGCATCTTTGATTTTTGCTTGACGCAATAACAGCCCCAACATGTTTTCTAAGTCGGTTAAGGCTCTGCGGATTTCTCGATAAACAAAGCCTAAAAAATTTAATGGAATAAATAGCTGAATAATATAGGCATTAACCATTATCAAATCACCTAAGGTCAACTGTTTTGCCATTACTTGGTTTGCAGCTAACCACATTAATGCAGTGATAGCGGCAGCAATAATTAACGCTTGGCCTGAGTTAAGCGCTAATAAACTAAGCCGGTTTTTTAACCGAGCCTTTTCCCAATTAGCTAAGAAGCTATCGTAGGTATCCGCTTCGTATTGTTCATTATTAAAATACTTTACGGTTTCATAATTAAGTAAGCTGTCGATAGCACGGTTATTAGTTGTGTTGTCGGCTTGGTTAGCTTCGCGGGTATATTTATTGCGCCACTCGGTTACAACTACGGTAAAGAAGATATAGACAGCAACAGCAAATAAGGTAATCACACTATAAAGTGGTGAAAATAAAGTGGCAAAGATAATAGTGACAGCGGCAATTTCAAATAAAGTAGGGGCAATATTAAACATTAAAAAGCGCATTAAAAAACTTAGGCCGTTAGTACCACGCTCTATATCTCGACTAATACCACCGGTTTGGCGATCTAAGTGAAAAGCTAACTCTAAACTATGCAGATGATTAAATACTCTTAAGCCTAATTGGCGCATGGCATGTTCGGTAATGCGGCCAAATAAAGCATCTCGTACCTCACCAAAAAAGATCCCAGCAAAACGCAAAGCGCCATAGCCAATTAATAAGGCTACAGGCACAACTATAATAGGGCTTTGCGCTGTATCCATAGCATCAACAATATGTTTTAACGCCAAAGGCATAAGCAGTAGTGCAGACTTAGCCGCAAAAAGGGCAAGAATAGCTAAAAAAACTCTAAGCTTAAATTGCCATAAATAAGGCAGTAATAACGCTAAAGTTTGCTTTAAAGAGGTGGCGTGAGCTTGTCTTGTTGCTTGAGGTTGCTTAGCCGTTCGCCGCATGCTGGCCATTCAGTATCCTATCCTTTTCAGTGCTGAGTTAATAAAAAACGCTAGCTTAGAGGCTAGCGTTTTTAAATAGTATCACAACTAAATAGCTACTGAGCTTATGCTACCTTATCGGTTTCATTTGCGCCTAAACCTTGTTGGGTTAGGTCTTTATCAGCAGCTAAATACTCAGGCTCAAAATCATCTACGTTAATGGCAAATAAGCGGCCTGTTTCGGCAGTGCGTAATACTTCTGCTTCAGTATTAGTAATAACGCCCAGCTCTAAACCTAAGGTTGCTACTTCATCTAAACGATAAAAAGGTAAGCGTTTACCGCTAGCTTTAGACACCTTATTAAAGATAGGCTCTGCAGCTAATACGTCTAGCAATACTTGCTCCATCCGGCCTAATAAGTTTAATGGTTCATTTTTCAAGTACATATGATGACCTAAGCGCGAGCGTGCTTCGCTAGGTGTTTGCATAATACGAGAAACTTGATGCTCAATTTGATCTGAAGGTTTACGTAAAGTGCGCCCCCATGGCAGGGCGATGCGCTTTAAGATGCAAGCAATAATTCGATTAGGGAAGTTATCAAATAATTCATTTAATGCTAATTGCGCTCGGTACATATTGTCTTCACAAGCCCATTGTACAAAAGGTAAGTCATCAATTTTACGGCCTTCATCTTGATAACGTTTAAGTACGGTTGAGGTGAGGTACAGCATACTTAGTACATCGCCTAATCGAGCAGAAATACGTTCACGGCGTTTTAAATCACCACCAAGGGTTGCCATAGCAATATCTGACATTAGGGCTAAAGAAGCACTAAAGCGGTTCATCTGCTTATAGTATTTAGCCGTAGCATCGTTATAAGGTGCATGACTAAAGATGCCGCCGGTTAAAGATAACCAAAAGGTACGGAAGAAGTTACTGATGGCAAAACCAATATGACCAAATAGAGCTTTATCAAAAGCAGTGATTGCAGCGTTTTCATCTTCTAATTGTGCCGCTTCTAACTCTGCTAATACATAAGGATGGCAACGAATAGCACCTTGACCATAAATAATAAGATTACGGGTTAAAATATTGGCGCCTTCTACTGTAATAGCAACAGGTGCACCTTGATAGCCACGGGCTAAATAGTTATTTGGCCCCATACAGATGCCTTTACCGCCATGGATATCCATGGCATCAGTTATGGCTTGGCGCATCCGCTCAGTCATATGATATTTAGTAATAGCTGAAATAACTGATGGTTTTTCACCTAAGTCAATGGCGCCAACAGACATTACCGTAGAGGCATCTGCCATATAAGCATAGCCACCAATCCGGGCTAAAGACTCTTCAACACCTTCCATTTTACCAATAGGCAATTTAAATTGACGACGAATACGTGAATAAGCGCCAGTAGCTAAAGCAACGGCCTTAATGCCACCTGTACTGTTTGACGGTAAGGTAATAGCACGGCCTACCGATAAACACTCAACCAACATGCGCCAGCCTTGACCTGCCATCTCAACACCACCAATAATATAATCTAGTGGTACAAAGATATTTTCACCTTGGGTAGGGCCATTTTGGAATGGCACGTTTAACGGGAAATGGCGTCGACCAATTTTTACGCCGTCAGTATCAGTAGGAATTAACGCACAGGTAATACCTAAGTCTGTTTCCTCACCTATTAACTGCTCAGGATCGTAAAGTTTAAAGGCTAAACCTAATACGGTTGCTATAGGCGCAAGCGTAATATAGCGCTTATTCCAAGTTAAACGCATACCAATAACTTCTTTGCCTTCCCATTCGCCTTTACAAATAATACCTGTATCAGGAATAGCACCGGCATCAGAGCCAGCTTCAGGGCTAGTTAGGGCAAAGCAAGGTACTTCTAAGCCTTTGGCTAAACGAGGTAGGTAATGATTTTTTTGTTCTTCAGTACCGTAATGTTGCAGCAATTCGCCAGGCCCTAAAGAGTTAGGGACACCAACAATACTAGATAACACCATGCTCTTACTTGTTAGCTTTTGCAGCACGCAAGATTGGGCATAAGCAGAAAATTCTAAACCACCGTATTCTTTTTTAATGATCATGGCAAAGAAACCGTGATCTTTTAGAAATTGATACACTTCGGGGGTTAAATCTGTGCGCTCATGGGTAATGTGCCAGTCATCAACCATAGCCAGTAACTCTTCAACTGGGCCATCTAAGAAGGCTTGTTCTTCAGCACTTAAACGTGGCTTAGGAAAGTTGTGCATTTTATGCCAATCAGGATTCCCACGAAATAAATCGCTTTCCCACCAAGTTGTGCCTGCTTCTATAGCTTCGCTTTCAGTTCTGGACATTTCAGGCATAATTTTGCGATATAAGCCTAATAAGGGTTTAGTTAAATATTGTTGGCGGACCGTAGCAATATTTAGCGGTAGGGCAATTATTGCAAATATTATCCAAGGCACTAAGCCGATAATATCTAAAATGCTAGCTATAAAAAGTACTGCAGCAATAGCAGCAGTGAACAGGGTTAAACTGGCGCGGTTGTATGCCAGTACGGCAATTGCAGCTACCAAGGCTAACGATAAAATAACGACATCCATCACTTTCTCCTAATTAGAGGTCAGACCACTATCCGTTAAGAATAATTGGCTTTTGTAAAAGTTGCAATACCTAGTACAGAGAAGATGGTTAATAATAGTCATCTAATTACTATAAGATGATGGCACTAGAACTTTATAAGCCTAAGTGTAAGCATAGACCTAGTAATCTTTATTGCAGAGAAATTATGTGGTGAGCGGTCACTTAAGTTAAAAGCCAACTGCATAGTGATATGCAGTTGGCTTAATAATTTATAAGAAAGGTTTGATTACAGCGTTGAGTCAGCTATTTGGTCTAAGTTTAATGTATGCAACTGGACATCAAATTGCTCAACATTATCTTCACCACGCCATAACCGGACTAACATATAGTTTAAATCAGGTGCCACCCAAGCATAAATTTGTTTATCGCTATTAATATCATCTTCTATTCTAGCAATACGCAAGGTACGAGTATTACCATAAGGTAGGGGTAAAAGTTCTTCTGCTACCACTTTATAGTTATAGACCTTAGTGTTGCCATGCTTATTAAGCACAGTGTAACTAAACTCGGTTTTACCTGCCTGCAAATCTAAACTTAGCTGCAACTGATAGCTAATTAAGTCTAACAAATCATCTTGCCAAACAATGGCTTTTGGCTGGCGCTTTTTACCAACTTTTAATTGTTTTTTATCATGGTCAAGCTGCAGCTCATAATGCCTGTTAGGGCCAGTACCAGTACGTTGCATTACATATAAGCTAGGTTTTATTTGATTATTTTCAATGGTAAAGTGTGATGTTTCGCTGCGCTTATCTGAAAACACTAGCCAGCTAATATCACTGCTATAACCAAATTCATATTCTAAGCCGTTTTGCTTTAAATAACGTTGAGCTTCACCGTGCTTTTTACCTGCGCGATAAACAATATAATCAGCGGTAAAACTGGCTAAGGTTGCAGCTGCAGCCGGCCAAGCAATAGTAGCGGTTAAGAGTAAAAATGACGCCAACTGGCGCCATTTTGATTTAATCTTCATCATTGGCATACCCATAAGTCGTGAGTAAATTACCATCTAACCATGCCTGATCTGCTCGTTGCTGTAAACGATTTTGACAAAACCACTTTATAACCAGCGGATAGATTCGATACTCCTGTTCGTGAACCCGTTCCGCTAAGCTAGCGACATCGTCATCGCTAAACACTGGCACTTTGGCCTGTAAAATTACCGGACCACCATCAAGTTGCTCCGTTACAAAGTGTACGCTACAGCCGTGCTCGCTATCTTTGGCTTCAATTGCCCGTTGATGGGTATGTAACCCTGGATACTTTGGTAACAGCGACGGATGGATATTTAGCAATTTACCGTTAAAATGTTTAACAAAGGCTGGCGTTAAAATACGCATAAAGCCTGCTAGTACGACAAGGTCTGGTTGATATTGTTCAATACTTTGAATAAGTTTCTGATCATAACTTTCTCTACTAGCAACGCCAATATGGCTAAGCACTGCTGTAGGAATACCAGCTTCGCTGGCACGGGTTAACCCGTAAGCTTCTGCTTTATTAGCAATAACTGCGCTTACTTTACCAGGAATACTGCCATTGCTGCAGGCATCAATGATTGCCTGCAGATTAGTGCCATTACCAGAAATCAGTACAACTATTGATTTCATTTTTTGCCTTACTTGTTAATGATGACTAATTCATCTTCTGCAGTAGCGGTTTGGATCTCGCCCAGATGCCAAGCTGTTTCGCCGGCAGCAGTTAAAAGATCTAACGCTGGCTGCAATTGTTCAGCTGGCACTACTACCATCATACCGACACCGCAGTTAAAAGTACGGTACATTTCATGCTCACTAATGTTGCCTTGCTGCTGCAACCAGTTAAAAATTGCCGGCCACTGCCAACTTTTGCCATCAATAATAGCTTTAGTGTTTTCCGGTAATACCCGAGGGATATTCTCCCAAAAGCCACCGCCTGTGATATGACACAATGCATGTACAGGTAGCTGTTTAATTAACTGTAGAATGTTTTTAACATAGATACGGGTAGGTTCAAGTAAATGATCCGCTATGGTTTTACCTTCTAGTACAGTTTCTGGGCTTTGACCGCTAACTTCTAATACTTTACGTATTAATGAAAAGCCATTGGAATGTGGTCCAGATGAGGCTAATGCAATCAGCTGATCGCCAGCTTCAACTTTACTGCCATCAATGATATCTGCTTTTTCAACTACACCGACACAAAAGCCTGCTATATCGTAATCTTCACCATGATACATACCTGGCATTTCTGCAGTTTCACCACCAACTAAAGCACAACCAGATTGCACACAGCCTTCGGCAATACCATTAACAACGGCAGAAGCGGTGTCAACATCTAACTTACCGGTTGCATAGTAATCAAGGAAGAATAAGGGTTCTGCACCTTGAACTATTAAATCGTTTACGCACATTGCCACTAAATCAATACCTACGCCATCGTGACGCTTTAAGTCCATGGCTAAGCGTAATTTAGTACCAACACCATCAGTGCCTGATACTAATACCGGCTCTTTGTATCCAGCAGGAATTTGGCACAAAGCACCAAAACCACCTAAGCCTCCCATAACTTCAGGGCGGCGAGTACGTTTTACCGCACCTTTAATACGATCGACTAAGGCATTACCTGCGTCAATATCTAC
The DNA here is from genome assembly GCF_032229285.1 of Rheinheimera sp. MMS21-TC3. Lineage (NCBI taxonomy): Bacteria > Pseudomonadati > Pseudomonadota > Gammaproteobacteria > Chromatiales > Chromatiaceae > Rheinheimera > Rheinheimera sp. MMS21-TC3. The sequence continues at coordinate 2,761,732 of NZ_CP135084.1, read as the reverse complement.
TCCGGCGTCTTTGTAGCTTAAAGATGTTTTTTGCTCGCTCACGGCAGTCCTCGAATGGCTAAAAGTGAAAAGTATAAAATTATGGTTATTTTACCTGTATAACGGCGAAGACAAAAGCTTTACTGCAGAGCATTTGCCATAGCTTGCATTACATAGTCATAGACATTAATGCTATTGTCATGGGTTATCTTATGGTAACAGATTGATGCAAAAGGAAATTCTTTGTCTGCTAGTTGGATATATATAAAAGGCGCGGCACTATCTGTTTCATTGTTACGCCAAGCACCACCAACGTTAGCTATAAAAACCTCACCGGTATAAGCCCCAAATATATTACTAACAGTAAATAGTACCTCAGCAGAATGTTGTTGTGTTAGCTGCTGTTGGTGCAACTGAGCCAAAATGGTGTCTATTTGTTGCAGGCTATCTATGCTGTGGTCTAGTGTAATTTGATATTCTTGTTGGCTATAAGTTACGGCATCATCTGCTGCCTGTTGCATAAGTTGGCTTAAGTCCGAATTTTGCATAATGTCCCCAGTTTGTTGGTTGCAGATCTAGCTTGCATAGAATAGTTAGCTATTTGCTGTAATAACAGCACGCAACGGTGCTGGATAGCCCTCAATGGTCTTACTATGATCATTTGGGTCAAGAAAATCAATTAGACTTTCATTTTCCATCCAGCTAGTTTTACGTTGTTCGGCTAAAGTTGTTTGGTTAATATCCACTACTTTGACATTTTTAAAGCCTAGACGCTCTAACCAGAGTGTCAAAGCCGCACAACTGGGAATAAACCAGACATTACGCATTTTTGCATAGCGATCGGTTGGTACTAGAACGGTATTCTCATCACCTTCAATCACTAAAGTTTCTAACACTAACTCGCCACCAAGTCGCAGCTGCTGCTTTAGCTGCTGTAAAAAATCTAGCGGTGAACGGCGGTGATATAACACCCCCATAGAAAATACAGTATCAAACTGTTGCAGCGCTGGCATATCATCGATACCAATAGGTAACAGATTGATCTTAGGATCTGGATTAAAGTGCTTAATGGCATTAAATTGAGCATAAAATAATTGTGATGGGTCAATGCCGACTACAAAATCAGCGCCTTCACCTAGCATGCGCCATAAATGGTAACCACTGCCGCAGCCAACATCTAATACGTAGCGTTGTTTTAATGGTGCAATATGCGGCAAAATACGTTGCCACTTAAAGTCAGAGCGCCATTCGGTATCTAGGTCTATGCCATGAATGGAAAAAGGGCCTTTACGCCAAGGTTTTAACTGCTCAAGTACATACTGAATGCGCTGCATTTGGCCTGGGGCTAAATCGTCAGAACAACCAAAGGTGACACTGTCTTTAATATTAAGGTTAGAAGGTGTCGTTTCTGGAAGTTGGGCTAAAGCTTTTTGCCACTGTTTAAAGTCACCATGTAAGGCTTGTTTAGCCCAGAGTGCTAATTGTGCTGGTAGGGTTTCTAACCAAGGAGCTAAACGATTTGTCGCTAGTTGAGCATAAAACGAGTTAAAATTTATCATGAGCAACCTTAAGATTTAATCGCTAACATTGAGCAAAAATTAAAACACTGAAACCATATAGTTTGCTGATTAAAACCAGCCTTAGTTAAACGATTTGCGTGTTGTTTTAAGGTATCAGGCTGCATTACATTCTCTAGGGCTGTCCGTTTTTGGCTCACTTCTAATTCGCTATAACCATTAGCTCGTTTAAAATCATGGTGTAAGTCGATTAATAATTCGTTTTCAGTGTTTTGTGGATGAATAAATTTTTCAGATAAAATTAATAAGCCACCAGGTTTTAAACCATTATAAATTTGTTGTATTAACTGCTCGCGATCTGCTTTTGGTAAAAACTGCAAGGTAAAGTTGATCACCACCACAGCAGCATTACTGATAGCCAATTGGCGAATGTCAGCTAGTTGTACAGTAACCGGCACTTCTGAACGGAATGATTGTAAATGCCGCTCACAACGTTCAACCATAGCTTTACTATTATCTACAGCGATAATGTTACAATTTTCTGCTGATAAGTTGCGGCGCATGGCCAAAGTTGCCGCCCCTAAGGAACAGCCTAAGTCATAATAGCTGCTATTAGGTTGTTGAAACTTTGCCGTTAATTTGCCTATGGTTTGAATAATAGTATGGTATCCCGGTACAGACCGTTGGATCATATCTGGAAACACATCAGCAACTTGATCATCAAAGTTAAAATCTTGAATTTTGCCTAATGGCTCTGCATAAATTGAGTCTTTTTGCATATTATCCGGCATCGTTAGGGTTATTATCAAAAAACAGCTTGAATCAGTTTACCTTAAAACTGCCGCTAACGGCTATTAAAGTCAGGCTATACTGGTTAATTAAAGTCAAAATCGGCTGTTTGGCATGCATAAAATTAGGTAGCTTGGCCAATTGTTAATATAGACGCCATACTGAGGTATGAACTGCCAAGTAGTAGATAATAATGAAACAGGGATTTTCAGCATTAGTCTATTTAGTGCTTATTTTAATTATGACCAGCGGCCATGCTGCTTTACCGTCACCATTAAAAATAACAATTAGCAAAGATATATATCCTTATATGTATCTTAATCAACATGGTCAAGCAGAAGGTTTGGTGGTTGATTATTGGCGGCAGCTTGCTCAGCAACAAGATATAGAGGTTCAATTTTTTCCCGCTACCTGGCCTGAAACACTAGCAATGTTAGAGCGAGGAGAGGTGCATTTACATGGTGCTTTAGCCGGTACGCCTGCAAGAGCAAAGCAATATGAATTGGGAGATTTGGATATTACTATTTATAGTAATGTCTTTATTCATCGCGACATGCCGCATTTTACAAGCGTGCATGATTTGAAGCCTCTTACTATAGGTGTAATTAAACGATCAAGCCATATAGCTACCCTACAAGAATTAATCCCAAATGCTAACTTGGCCTATTACTCCTCTATTCCTGACTTATATGATGCTGCAGTTCGTGGGGAGTTATTTGCGTTTAGTGCTTTTGATAATTTGCCTGTTATTTATGCTGACTATAAAACCTTAAATGCTTTGTTTCCCTTGTATCGAAAAATGCCCATTGCTAGAAATAAATTAAGTTATGCTGTTTATGAAAACCCAGCGCTATTTCAGCAATTACAAATCGCAACTAATCAAATCGAGCCAACTTTTATTGCTAATTTAGAGCAAAGCTGGTTGAGCGCGCCTACAGATAAAGACACTTTGCAGCTTGGTGTATCTGTAAATAATCCACCTTATATGCATATTACTGCTGGAGGTGAGGCTAAAGGGCTAATTATTGAACTCTGGCAAGCTTGGGCTGAGCAAACAGGTAAAAAAATAGCATTTGTACCAGACAGCTCGGCTAACAATGTGCAAAACTTAGAGCAAGGCCGTATTGACGCTGTTGTAGCTTTACCAATGAGTGAGCTAATATCTCAGCGGTTAAAAGAGGCATATCATTTATATAACTTTAATTCGGCACTTTTTTATCCTAAACATCTCACTAATCTATCTTTAAGTAAGTTAAACCAAGCCACTATTGCAGTATTTCAAAACGCACCTTATATCACTGAATTAAAAGGTAAGTATCCTCAACTTACCTTTAAACGCTATGTATCCTTAGAAGAAATGCTAGTAGCCGTACAGCAGCAAGAGGCTATCGGCTTTATAGGTGGTTCGGCAATAATGCCAATCCGTTTTCAGCAATTAAATGTAGCAGATCGTTATAAGATGTCCGATGAGCTAGTAATAGAAACGGGTCTATATACTTTTGTGCAAACGGATAACCAAGAGTTGCTTGAAACAATTCATCAAGGTTTTGCCAATTTAGATTTAGAGCAGTTAGAGGCTATTGAAAAGCGCTGGCTTAATGAGCCTGATCGCTATTACGCTAAATTTAGACATAAAGTACCTTTACCCTTAGTTGAACGGACTTGGCTAAATACGCATCAACCAATTAGGTTAGGCATAGTTAAAGACTGGCCACCCATGGAATTCTTGGATAGCTCAGGTGAAGCTGTGGGCATTACCATAGATATTATTAACCTGATAGCCCAGCGTTTAGATACCGTATTTGAAATTAAAGCTTTCGAGAGCTTTGCTGAACTTAGAACAGCATTAACAGAGCATGAGATAGATATCGTTGGTGGCCTTGGCAAGACTAGTGACGAAAATGCAGTTTTATCATTGACCGAACCATATTGGTCTAGCCATTGGGCGGCTATTAGTAGTGTGTCTAGTAATAAGGTAATTGATATAGACCAGTTAGCTGGTAAACGTATTGCTATTTATAAAGAATACACTTTAGCGGCAGAGTTACCAAAGCGTTTTGTTAATAGTGAGATAACTTTAACCAAAGATTTAAAGCAAGCTATTAGTTTATTGCAGTATAACGAAGTAGATATTGTGATAGATACCGTAGAAACAGCAGGCCAGTTTTTACGGGATACTGGCTATGTTAATTTACAAATCCAAGTATTAGAAGGCTTAACTAGCGAACAAACTATGTTTGGCGTTAGGGTTGATTACCAGCCTTTAGTTAAGATGTTAAATAAGGGGATCCGTAGTTTAGGCGAAGATGGTGAAAAACAGGTTTATAAAAAATGGTTTGATTTTCAAATTAACCAAGGCTTAGATAAAACCTCATTTACACGGTTAATGCTGCAGCTAGGCGGGGCTGTATCTCTTATTATTGTCTTTTTTATTATTTGGAATTTATCGTTACGCAAAGAAGTTAACTTACGCCGCATTGCTGAAGAAAAAATGCGGTTTATGGCAACACATGATGACCTAACCCAATTGCCTAATCGCAGTTTATTAAAAGAGCGGCTCCAACAAGCGTTATTGCAGCATGCAAGGCATAATGAAACTTTAGCCTTACTTTTTATTGATCTAGATGGTTTTAAAGACATTAATGATAAATACGGCCATGATGTCGGCGATGAATTACTGCAAAGTATAGTGGTTATATTACAAGATGCAGTGCGTAAAACTGATACGGTGGCGCGTTTTGGTGGTGATGAATTTGTTATTTTATTAACCGGATTAATGCATCGTCATGATGCCGCTATTATTGCTGAAAAAGTGTTACAGCAATTACAGTATTCAATGCAGCTATCTATAGGTGCTATAAGCATAGGAGCCAGTATAGGTATCGCTATTTATCCTGAAGATGGCACCGATGCAGATAAGTTGTTAAAAGTGGCAGATAACCTTATGTATAGGGTTAAGCAGCAAGGTAAAAATCAATATTGTTTTAGTAAACCAAGCTTTTAATCCGCTAGCAGTGACATTAAACATAAAATTTCTATATAATCAGCCGTTATTTTCGTGTCACTGATTAGCAAGTTAAAGGAAGGTTTAATGCGAAGCCATTATTGCGGTTTATTAACTGCGCAACATGCAGAACAACAAGTTTCATTATGTGGCTGGGTAAACCGCCGCCGTGATTTAGGTGGGCTTATTTTCCTTGATCTGCGAGATCGTGAAGGCATAGTTCAAGTAGTATGTGACCCAGACTTAGCCGAGTTATTTAAAGTAGCTTATACCTTACGTAACGAATTTTGTATTCAAGTTAAAGGCCAAGTACGGACACGTCCTGAGTCGCAAATTAATGCCGATATGGCAACGGGCGAAGTTGAAGTTTACGCCAGTGAAGTGGTGATTTTAAATAAAGCCGCTCCATCACCTTTAGATTCTAATCAAAATAATAGTGAAGAGCAGCGTTTAAAATACCGCTATTTAGATTTACGCCGCCCGCTGATGAGTGACCGGTTAAAGTTTAGAGCTAAAGTAACCAGCTTTGTGCGTAACTTTATGGATACTAATGGCTTTTTAGATATTGAAACACCTATTTTAACCAAAGCTACACCCGAAGGTGCGCGTGATTACTTAGTGCCTAGCCGAACTCACAAAGGGGAGTTTTTTGCTCTGCCACAGTCGCCGCAATTATTTAAACAATTATTAATGATGTCGGGATTAGATCGCTACTATCAAATAGTAAAGTGCTTCCGTGATGAAGACTTGCGAGCAGATCGGCAACCAGAATTTACTCAAATTGATATTGAAACCTCTTTTATGAGCGCCGAGCAAGTAATGAACTTGACCGAAGAGATGGTGCGTAAAATGTTTGCCAATTTATTAGATGTCGATCTTGGTCAATTCCCGCGGATGACCTATCACGAAGCAATGCGATTATACGGTTCGGATAAACCAGACCTGCGTAACCCCATGCAACTGGTGGATATTGCCGACTTAGTTAAAGACGTTGAATTTAAGGTGTTTTCTGGCCCAGCAAATGATGCCAAAGGCCGAGTGGTGGCATTAAAAGTGCCACAAGCTGCCGCTAAAGTATCGCGCAAAGATATTGATGGTTATACCAGCTACGTTGGCATCTATGGCGCTAAAGGTTTAGCCTGGATGAAGGTGAATGATGTCAGCCAAGGTATTGATGGCATCCAGTCTCCGGTAGCTAAGTTCTTAACGACCGATATCGTAGCTGAAATACTAAACCGTACCGCAGCAAAAAATGGTGATTTAATTTTATTTGGTGCTGATAGTTATAATACAGTCTGTGAAGCTATGGGCGCTTTACGCTTGAAAATAGGCGAGGATTTAGCCATTACCCAAGCGGGCTGGAAGCCATTATGGGTGGTAGATTTCCCTATGTTTGAACAAGCTGATGATGGTAGCTATGCTGCTGTACATCACCCATTTACAGCACCTGTAGATACGGCGAGCTTTTTAACTACCCCAGTCGAACAGTTTAAATTGGCTGATTTATTATCAAACGCTTATGATATGGTATTAAATGGTACTGAGTTAGGTGGCGGCTCGGTACGTATTCATAATTGTGATGTGCAAGCTAAGGTGTTTAGTTTACTTGGTATTAGTGATGAGGAGGCCAAAGAAAAATTTGGTTTCTTATTAGAAGCATTAAAATATGGCGCACCGCCTCATGCCGGTTTAGCTTTTGGTTTAGACCGCTTGGTAATGTTAATGACTGGCGCGACTTCAATTCGTGATGTTATGGCATTCCCTAAAACGGCTACAGCTGCTTGTCCGCTAACGGATGCACCTAGTAGTGCTAACCCAGCACAGCTTGCAGAGTTAAATATTCAAGTCATTAAAAAGCTTAATTAGCTTAAGCCATAAAGTAAGCATTTACCTAGGTTAAGAGGTGAGTGCGGCTTATAAAGTTTTGTAGTACAGCGGCAGTCATTATCTGCCGCTTATTGTATATAAGGAGTGATAAAATGGCCGGCCATAGTAAATGGGCGAACATGAAGCATCGCAAAGCCCGTCAGGATGCAAAAAAAAATAAAATCTTCACTAAAGTTATTCGCGAGCTAACCGTAGCTGCCAAGCAAAATCCTGATCCCAGCATGAACCCACGTTTACGCTTAGCGGTTGATAAAGCCTTATCTGAAAATATGAACCGAGACACTATAGACCGTGCGATTAAGCGTGGTGCAGGTGCGAGTGAAGGTGAAAATTACGAAGAATTAGTCTATGAAGGCTATGGCCCTAATGGTGTGGCAATTATTGTTGAAACCATGACAGATAACCATAAACGTACCGTAGCAGAAGTACGCCATGCCTTTACTAAAAATGCTGGTAGTTTAGGTACTTCAGGTTCAGTAGCCTATTTATTTACCCGTTTAGGGGTATTAATGTTTGCACCTGAAGTAGATGAAGATGCCTTAATAGAAGCGGCTTTAGATGCTGGCGCTGATGACATTGTTGTCGACGACGATGGCAGTAAAGAAGTCTTAACTCAGCCAGATAATTTTGCTGATATTAAAGCAGCTCTTGTCGATGCTGGTTTTGTTGCAGAGTCAGCAGAAGTAACCTTAGTGCCCTCTATTCGTGCCGAAGTAGATGCTGCTAATGCAGCAGACTTCTTTAAACTAATAGATATGTTAGAAGACTCAGACGATGTGCAAAACGTTTATCATAATGCCGATATCAGTGAAGAGCTGATGGTTGAGTTTGGTTAATAGTGAATATTATTCTCGGCATAGATCCGGGAAGCCGTATCACAGGCTATGGCGTAGTGCGTCAGGTTGGTAGCCAATTTAATTATGTTGCCAGCGGCTGTATTCGTTTAAAGACGACCGATTTATTACCCGAGCGCTTGTTAGATATTTTTAATGGCGTTAGTGAGATAATTCAACAGACTCAACCCACTATTTTTGCTATTGAACAAGTGTTTATGGCCCGTAATGCAGATGCTGCTTTAAAGCTTGGCCAAGCGCGTGGCGCTGCAATAGTTGCTGCTAAAAATGCTGGCCTTGAAGTATTTGAATATTCGGCTAGGCAAGTAAAGCAAGCTGTAGTGGGTACAGGTGCCGCAGATAAAGCACAAGTGCAACATATGGTGCGCACCTTACTAAAGTTAGCTGCCAATCCGCAAGCAGACGCTGCCGATGCACTTGCTGTAGCTATGTGTCATGGCCATACTCAGCAGAGTTTAATTGGTTTAGCGGGCCGCGCCCGTAAAACAGTGCGCGGTCGATTACAATAAAGGCGTAAAGCTCGGGGTATATAAGTAAAAATATGATAGGACGATTACGTGGTATCTTGTTAGAAAAACAGGCCCCCGATTTGTTAATAGAGGTTGCTGGGGTTGGCTATGAGGTGCAATTACCACTGAATAGTTTTTATAATTTACCAGCCTTGGGTCAAGAGGCCATAATTTATACTCATTTTGTGGTGCGTGATGATGCCCAGTTATTATTTGGTTTTACTAATGAGACCGAACGGGCCTTATTCCGGTTATTAATTAAAGCCAATGGTGTAGGGCCGAAATTGGCACTGACTATTTTGTCTGGCATGACAGCACAGCAGTTTGTACGCTGTGTGCAAATGGATGATATGACCACCTTAGTTAAATTACCGGGTGTTGGCAAAAAAACGGCAGAGCGTTTAATAGTTGAAATGCGTGATAGGCTAAAAAACTGGGGATTAGCACCTGCTACACCAGTAACGGATAATATGCTGGTGATTGATGATGAAGCTATTTTTAGTCGGCCCGTCAGTGCAGAAGATGATGCTATAAGTGCGTTAGTTTCTTTAGGTTATAGTCAAATGCAGGCAGCTAAAGCAGTTAAAAAAGTTATTACGCCAGAGATGAGCAGTGAACAATTAATCAAAACCGCATTACGGAGTATGATTTAACTAATGATAGAAGCAGATCGCCTGATCCAAACCACGGCTACGCGTGAAGATGAAGTCATAGACCGTGCAATTCGGCCAAAAACTTTAGCTGATTACACCGGTCAAGAGCATGTCTGTCAACAAATGGCTATTTTTATTGAAGCTGCCCGTGGCCGAGGTGATCCTTTAGATCATTTACTTATTTTTGGCCCGCCAGGGTTAGGCAAAACCACTTTAGCTATGATAGTTGCTAATGAAATGGGCGTTAATATTAAAAATACTTCAGGCCCAGTATTAGAGAAAGCTGGTGATCTAGCCGCTTTGCTAACTAACCTAGAGCCGAATGATGTGTTGTTTATTGATGAAATTCATCGTTTAAGCCCAGTAGTAGAAGAGATACTGTATCCGGCGATGGAAGATTATCAGCTTGATATTATGATAGGTGAAGGCCCAGCAGCACGTTCAATTAAATTAGAACTGCCGCCTTTTACACTGATAGGAGCAACAACACGAGCTGGCGCCTTAACTTCACCTTTACGCGATCGTTTTGGCATAGTACAGCGACTAGAATTTTATAAGGTCTCTGAGTTGACGCAAATTATTTTACGCTCAGCTCATTATTTAAATTTAATTTTAGACCAAGCAGGAGCGACTGAAATAGCACGGCGTTCACGAGGCACGCCACGTATAGCAAATCGTTTATTACGCCGAGTGCGAGATTATGCGCAAGTAAAAGCCAATGGTGAAGTAACAATTGAAACAGCCGCTCAAGCTTTACAAATGGTCGATGTAGATGCAGAAGGCTTTGATTATATGGACAGAAAGCTACTATTAGCCATTATTGAAAAGTTTGGTGGTGGACCAGTGGGCTTAGACAACTTAGCGGCAGCTATAGGTGAAGAAAAAGATACAATTGAAGATGTGATAGAGCCATTTTTAATTCAGCAGGGCTTTATTCAGCGCACGCCCAGAGGCCGAGTGGCATCGCCAAGAGCCTACAGTCACTTTGGTTTTGATTTACCGCCATTAACTCAATGATAAGTAAAGAAACACCATGCTAAATACAAGTAAAAAAAAAGCCCACTATAAAGTGGGCTAAAAAGTTGAAGCAGAGCTTCAAAAAAGTCCAGGGAACATATGAAACATAACAACACTTATCAACGCTAAATCCTGTTACTTAGTGAACTTGACTAAAGTGTAGTAACTTAATTCCTACACTGTGCGCTAGCTCAGAACACAAATGTATAATAGGTTAACTGAGTAATTACTTCAAACTAGAAAAATTGTCAGTTTGGCATTAGAAAAACTAATGTTCGATATCTATTCGGATGAAACTTGGCTGTTTGCTTTATAGACAGTGGCAGCTTGAAAAGCTCTATTCATCTAATGTTAAGCTAAACCAGTAGATATTAGCGGTATTACTATTTTTTAGGCAACGTTAAGTATCTTAGTAGCTTGTAGTTTGGTCGCATAACCTTTTATTGCTGAACTATTTGGGTTAAGTTTAGTCAACAGAATTGTTAGCCAAAAACAAGTGCCGAGCTGAAAAATATAAGTTAGCAATTTCGTTGTTAACCAATTGAGTTAGTCGCGCAGCTTTCATATTATATGCAACTTAAAGCGAACAGACATGTCTAGTACAATTTTTACATTCCCAGTGCGTGTTTATTACGAAGATACCGATGCTGGGGGTATTGTATATTATGCCAATTACCTTAAATTTTTTGAACGAGCACGTACCGAATGGTTACGTGCTTTAGGCGTAGAGCAAGATTTATTATTAGCAAACAACGTTGCTTTTGTTGTTAAGCAAGTACTGATGGATAATAATAAGCCGGCTAAATTTAATGACTTGTTGACCATACAGAGTCAAATTAGTACGTTAAAGCGCGCAAGTATAGTGTTTAAACAGCAAGTATATAATCAGGCCGGCGTTATAGTGTGTTCGGCAGATATTAAGGTGGCCTGTGTAGCATTGCAGGAAATGAAAGCCCGATCTATTCCGGCAGAAGTGACAGAGGTATTACAAGGTGTCAGGTGAAATTTCTATATTAAGTTTATTAATTGAAGCCAGTTTAGTTGTAAAGTTGGTAATGATAATTCTGTTGGTTATGTCAGTAATGTCATGGGCAATGATTATACGTCGCAGTAAAATACTTAATGTTGCTTTAGTGGATGCTAAAAAGTTTGAAGATAAATTTTGGTCTGGGATCGACTTATCCAAACTCTATAACGAAGTGAGCGCTCGCTCTGCAGTAACAGGGTTAGAGGCATTATTTAAAGCAGGCTTTAAAGAGTTTGCCCGTTTACACAAATCTAGCAGTAAGCAATCCATTGCTGTAATGGAAGGCACTCAGCGAGCTATGCGAGTAGGCTTGTCGCGTGAAGTTGAGCGTTTAGAAACTAACTTACCCTTCTTAGCTACAGTAGGCTCAATTAGCCCCTACATAGGTTTATTTGGCACTGTCTGGGGAATAATGAACTCTTTTATTGCCTTAGGTGCAGTTGAGCAAGCTACTTTATCAATGGTTGCACCAGGTATTGCTGAAGCCCTTATAGCAACAGCTATTGGTTTATTTGCTGCTATCCCGGCTGTAATTGCTTTTAATAAATTTTCACATCAAGTTGAAATTCTTGAATCTCATTATGCTAATTTTGCAGAAGAATTTGCCAATATTTTAAATCGACAATCGATGGTAAATACTGGAGACAATAACTAATGTACGTGCGGAAAAAGCGCCGATTAAAGGCGGAAATTAACGTGGTACCTTATATTGACGTTATGCTAGTGTTGCTTGTTATCTTTATGGTAACCACGCCACTTATTACCCAAGGGGTAAAAGTAGAGTTGCCTAAGTCTGCAGCTGAACCAATCAAGCAAATGAAAGACGGTAAAACTCCCTTAGTGGCGACTGTTGATCAAGATGGTTTATATTGGTTTGAAAAAGACAGTAAGCAGCAAGGCCCCTTTACTGCTGATCAGTTAGTGGTAGAAGTAGCAAGTTGGTTAACCATAGAGCCAGGCACGCAAGTTATTGTCAAAGGTGATGGTAGAGTAAGCTATAATGCAGTTATACATTTAATTAATATTTTAAAGCAAGCAGGCGCGCCATCAGTAGGCTTAATGACTGATAACGTGGATACTAAATAAGATGGCGATAAAACTAGACCCACCATTAATTACATCGTTGGGGCTGCATTTAGTCTGTATTATTTTGTTGATTTGGGGAGCAGATTTTTCTTCTAAACCTGAAATTGTTAATGTCACTTTGCAGTCAGAAGGTGAAGCCTTAGCGCCGGTGCAAGCAGTAGCTATAGATGCTGATGCATTGCAACAGCGGGTAGCACAAATGCAAACTGAACAAGCTAACGCTAAAGCCGCAGAAGAAAAGCGTATTCGTGACTTAGAACGTCGCGCTCAGTTAGCAGAAAAAAATCGCGCTGATGAAGAGGCACGTTTAAAGCAAGTTGCAGCTCAAAAGCGGCAAGCCGATGCTGAAGCTAAAGCGGCGCAAGCTGCAGCCACTGATGCAAAGAAGCAACAGCAACAAGAAGCTGAAAAAGCCAAACAAGCCGAGCAAGCTAGAATACAAAAAGAGCAAGAACGTAAAAAAGCTGAAGCTGCGGCAAAAGCTGCTGAAGAAAAGCGTAAGCAAGAACAAGCAGCTTTAGAAAAACAACGTCAAGAGCGCGCTCGAAAAGAGGCCGAAGCTAAGCGTCAAGCTGAACAAGAGCGCTTAATGCAAGAGCAACTAGCTAAAGAGGCTAGTGCCAGAGCAGCGGCACGTTCGCAACAAGCAGCAACAGAGGTTGAGCGCTACAAAGCTTTAATAATGAACACTATAAATCAAAACCTGTATAAAGATGAGTCTATGCGCGGCAAGTCGTGCTTAGTAAATATTAAACTTGCTACTACTGGTTTTGTAACTAGCACTAAGGTATTGAGCGGTGATAAAGCCGTTTGTGAAGCGACGGTGCGGGCACTTAATCGCATTAATCAATTGCCAATGTCGTCAGATCCAGAAGTGTATAAACAAATGAAAGATATAAACTTAAGAGTGGAGCCTCAATTTTGATAAAGTCTAGTTTTTATCGTGTTATTTTTACTGTATTCGCACTTGTTTTAAGTGGCTCGGCCAAGGCGTCATTAGAGATTGTTATTACAGGTGGTTTAGATTCTGGCCGGCCTGTTGCCATAGTCCCTTTTACGTTTAATGGTGCCACTGTGCCAAGCCAACGCTTAGATGAAATAATTTCTGCTGATTTAATGCGTAGTGGTAAGTTTAGCCCATTAGCTAGTATTAAGATGCCGCAAAGGCCGGCGAGTGCTGAACAAATTGACTATGCGGCTTGGGCGCGTGAAGGGGTAGAAGCTATTGTAATAGGTAAAATTACCGAAACTGGGATTGACCGCTATACTGTAAGCTTTGAACTAATAGATATATTAAAAGGCAGTAATGGCTTAAATAAACAAATGCTTAATGCCGGTAAATTAGTGTTAAGTAATGACCATATTCTTGATAGCCGTGAGACAACAATAACCGGTAGCCAGTTTCGGCAGTATGGCCACCGTATTAGTGACATAGTATATGAAAAGCTAACCGGTGAACGAGGCGCTTTTTTAACTAAAATTGCTTATGTTTTGGTTAATAATGACAATGAATTTTCGCACCAATTAATAGTTGCTGATTATGATGGCGCTAATGAGCAAGTATTATTACGCTCAAAAGAGCCTCTGATGTCTCCTTCATGGTCACCAGATGGCACTAAATTAGCCTACGTGACTTTTGAAAAGCGGCAAGCACAAATTTATATTCAAGATATTTATACTGGCAAACGCACTATGTTAAGTAGTTCGCCGGGTATTAATGGGGCTCCAGCATGGTCACCAGATGGTAAACGCATGGCTATGGTGCTATCAAAGGATGGTAATCCAGAAATCTATGTAATGGATATAGCGTCAAGAGCTTTAACGCGGATAACTAATCATCGTGCTATTGATACCGAGCCAACTTGGTCACCTGATAGTAAAGAAATAATGTTTAGTTCTGAGCGTGGTGGTAATCCACAGCTATATAGCGTAAATTTATTAACAAATAAAACAAGAAGAATCACTTTTGAAGGTGAGATGAATCTTGCAGGATCTTTTACTGACGGCGGTAAGTCGATAGTAATGGTTAATCGTACCAGAGGGTTATACAACATCGCAAAAATGGATTTACAAACTCGATTTTTGCAAGTGTTAACTCGAACAACGCTGGATGAATCACCAAGTGTGGCTCCAAATGGTTCTATGATTATTTATAGTACTATGCATGGTTCAACACAGGTGTTAGCACTGGTTTCTATGGATGGTCGTTTTAAAGCAAGGCTACCGGCGGTGGAAGGCGCAGTTAAATCACCGTCGTGGTCGCCATATTTATAATAAAAAGTTTTTACTTTAAAAAACAAAGGACAAGATCATGAAATTAAATAATGTATTAAAAAGTTTATTAGTTGCATTACCAGTGCTGACTATGGCTGCTTGTAGTTCTACTTCTAGCATGGATGAATCAGATGCTAATACCAGCGCAAATACTCAACAGCAACAAGAAGTTGTACAAGTTGAAACAGCTGCACCAGTGGTAAGCCCAGCTGAACAAATGCGTAAAAAATTAGATTCATTACGTCAAGAAAATACTATTTACTTTGACTTTGACCGTGCCACTATTCGCCCTGAGTTTGTTGCTTCTCTAGAAGCGCATGCTAGCTTTTTAACGGCTAACCCAAGTGTACGTGTCACTATTGAAGGCCATTCAGATGAGCGTGGTACACCAGAGTATAATATTGCTTTAGGTGAGCGTCGTGCTTTAGCTGTTGTTCAATATTTACAAAATTTAGGTGTGTCGGGTGGCCAGATTTCTACTGTAAGTTACGGTGAAGAAAAACCATTAGATCGCTCACGCACGGAAGCAGGCTTTGCCAAAAACCGTCGTGCAGTGTTAGTCTATTAATATCTTAATTTTAATAAACGACTCGCATGAAAGCTAAATTTACTTTGTTAGCAGCATTAGTACTGGCACATGCCAGTGCTAATGCCAATCCCGCTCCGGTAACGGATATTAACCTTAATCGTTCAGCTACGGTGGCTAGTGGTTCGCAAACTATACCAACAGGTAGTTTAGAACAGCGCTTAGCTATGTTAGAGCGCATTGTTGAAGCGCGATCAGATGGCCAAATTCGCATGCAACAGCAATTACAAATGTTGTTAGATGAAGTAAGCGAATTGCGCGGTGTGACAGAAACCCATGCGTATCAACTTGAAGAAATCTTACAACGGCAGCGTGATTTATATCAAGAAATTGATCGACGGGTATCAGAGGTACAACAAGCTGGCACTAGTAGTGTAGATAGCTCAACTATTTCACCCCAAGTAGCTGAAACAACTTACTCTTCAGATGTGTTAGAAAATCAAGCTTATGACAAAGCCGTCAATATGGTATTAAAGGACCGTCGCTATGACGCTGCTATACCAGAGTTTGAGAACTTTATTCATACTTACCCTAATTCTACTTATGCCGCTAATGCTCATTTTTGGTTAGGCCAGCTGTTATTTAATAAAAATGAACTGGCTAAAGCTAAAACCCAATTTGAGCGTGTTGTAGGTACTTATCCTAATTCAACAAAAGTGGCCGATGCTTTATTAAAGTTAGGTCAGGTAGCCGAGCGTGAAAACAATAAAGCTGCCGCTAAAAAATATTATCAACAATTAGTCAGTAAATTTAAAACAGGTACTACGGTTAAGTTAGCCCAAGATCGCCTCAGCGCCTTGCAATAATAACAGTAATAAATAGCTCTCTAATTTAGCCTAAGATACAAAATCTAAGAGTTAAATTAGAGAGCTATTTTCTTGCCTCTATATAACATTTTAATCAATTTTGTTAATAATTAACTGCTCAGCGCTGGCATTTTGAGCAGTTAACCTGCTTTGTGCTTATTTTTACCAGTTTTTTCTTGCACTCAAGCCGTAAATCAGTAAGATATGCGTCCGCGGTGAGGGTCATTAGCTCAGCCGGTAGAGCAGTGGACTTTTAATCCATTGGTCGATGGTTCGAATCCATCATGACCCACCAAGCCGCGCAAACATATATCGAAAAGGGTCATTAGCTCAGCCGGTAGAGCAGTGGACTTTTAATCCATTGGTCGATGGTTCGAATCCATCATGACCCACCATTTCGATAACCCTGTTTGGGTCATTAGCTCAGTCGGTAGAGCAGTGGACTTTTAATCCATTGGTCGATGGTTCGAATCCATCATGACCCACCACTTTTTATCACTTTCCTGCATGGGTCATTAGCTCAGTCGGTAGAGCAGTGGACTTTTAATCCATTGGTCGATGGTTCGAATCCATCATGACCCACCATGCATCCTTATCTACTGTCTTTTATTATTGCAAGTCGCTATAATAGCCAGCATTAAAATAGTCATCAATATAGAGTTAGCCCTATGGAACAATCGTCGTATTTCACAGAGCGTGATTTTATTTTTCCTGCAAAACCAAAGCCGCTAAATAGCGATGAAAAGCTTGCGTACAAAGAACGCATTAAAACCTTATTGCAGCAAAAAGACGCTGTATTAGTTGCGCACTATTATACTGATCCTGAAATTCAAGCCTTAGCCGAAGAAACCGGCGGCTGTGTTTCAGACTCGCTAGAAATGGCACGTTTTGGTAATGAACACCCCGCTAGCACCTTAATTGTCGCTGGTGTTAAGTTTATGGGTGAAACGGCTAAAATATTAACGCCAAACAAAACGGTGTTAATGCCAACTCTTGAGGCTAACTGTTCGCTAGACTTAGGTTGCCCAGCTAAACCGTTTTCAGACTTTTGTGATCAACATCCAGATCGCGTGGTGGTTGTTTATGCCAATACGTCAGCAGCCGTAAAAGCACGTGCAGACTGGGTAGTCACCTCGTCTATCGCCTTAGATGTTGTAGATTATCTAGATAGCCAAGGCAAAAAAATTATCTGGGGACCAGATAAGCATCTAGGCCATTATGTGCAAAAGCAAACAGGCGCTGACATGTTGTTATGGGACGCCGCTTGTATTGTGCACGACGAATTCAAAGCCAACGCGCTTATAGAGCTTAAAAAGCAGTATCCTGAAGCGGCGGTGCTTGTTCACCCTGAATCGCCTGACAACGTGGTACAGCTAGCAGATGCGGTAGGTTCAACTAGCCAATTAATAAAAGCTAGCCAAACTTTACCTAACGACACTTTTATTGTGGCAACCGACAAAGGCATTTTCTACAAAATGCAGCAACAAATGCCGAATAAAACCTTTATCGAAGCCCCAACCGGTGGCAACGGCGCAACATGCCGTAGCTGTGCTCACTGCCCGTGGATGGCAATGAACGGCTTAAAGTCAATTGAATCAGCTTTAGTAGACGCAACCGGACATGAAATCTTTGTCGATGCCGATATTCGAGAAAAAGCCTTAGTGCCTTTAAATAGAATGTTAAACTTCGCTAAAGAGTTAAACATGAAAGTAAAAGGCAACGCTTAGTTTTTGCGTACCAAAAGCGCTGAAAAAGCCAGCGATAGTAAGCTTTTTCAGCCGGTTAAACCGGATAATACTTGCAGCAACAGCATATTTTATCTAGTATAGCCGCGCTTGTGATCCAAGCACCGGAGAAATGGCTGAGTGGCTGAAGGCGCACGCCTGGAAAGTGTGTTTAGGTTAACCCCTAACGAGAGTTCGAATCTCTCTTTCTCCGCCATCTTAAACAACAAAGCCCACGCTATAAGCGTGGGCTTTGTTGTTTAAAGCGCAGAAACGAGAACTTGGTTCGAACTCTGTAGTTCGACCAATTCGTCAGGAACGAATTGGCACGCACTTTAGTGCGGCCCGAAGGGTGTAGGGCAGGAAGCCCGAAACAATCTCTCCAGCAATTTACACCTTAGGCTAACGAAGCAAAAGCGTGGGCTTTGTTGTTTAATGCGCAGAAACGAGAACTTGGTTAGAACCCTATGTTCGACAATTAAATAATCACTCAGACCAATACCAACTAGTAACGTTATAGCGATACAGTTGGTATTGCGTAGTTGCTACTGGCTTCACCCAATGCTCTGAGCCTGCAGAGGATGGGTCAAACAACACACAGCGGTTGTACAACGGCGCGATCTTAATAGGGCAGTTATTCGTGCCTTTAAAAACCAATTCACCACCGTTATTTTCGTGGTTGCTGTGCCAATGTTTATTTAAATATAACAGCATGCATACTTCTCGCCCTGGCGAGTCATCGGCGTGTAGGTTTACAAAGTCGGTTGCGGCTAAGCGAAAATAATTGGTATTAATCGCCGGGTTAGCCACGTTAATATCGGTTAAATGCACTTTAAAAATTTTTGATAACAACGCCATAAATTCAACACTACGTAAATATGCTAAAAATTCACTGGCGCTATTGTTTAAAGCAATAGCCGCAGAAGTGTTATCAGAACTTGGCGCAGTGCGTTGCCAAATATCTCGCTGGACAAAACGTTGCTTGCTGCTGGTTTTTTGCCACTTAGTGTTATCGACATATAAAGCAGAGTAGCTGTGCCGCTGGGTTTGCCATTGGTTATCTTGCTGTAAAACACTAATAACTTGCTGCAACTTTATGTTATCAAATAAATTATCAATAACCACATGGTTAGGGCGAGCGCACAGTAGTGCCTTGCGATAGCTGCGTATCGCCGCATCGGTAATATGCTCTGTATTTAGCCACATAGTAACGGCTCACTTATTGGGGAGATAATGCATTAAAGACATGACTATACAATATGTTATCTGTATTTATTAAATGGTTATTAGTAATACTTACTATTTATCTTTCACGCTTTTAACTTGTAACGTTTTAAAGTACTATCAGCGGCTTAATGTTAACGGTGTTAATTTAAGGTGTGGGTTGCTAATGTGTAAAGTTGTAATGGCGGGGTTGATCATTTTTGGTGCTTTAGTTGCAAGCCCTGCTGAGGCTGTATTTGCCGATACTGAAAAAGTGTTTTCAGTATTTACCGAGCACGCAGATAAAGCTGAAACGTCTGGTTTTGCATTAGGGTTACGCAAAGTAGATCGAAACGATCTATATATGCAATTTGGTTTAAGTTATCAGCGTATTACTTTGAAGCAGCAACCGGCTGACTATTCTGAAGGCCGTATAAGGCCAGTATTTTTATATGCACGATTGGGTATGGACTGGTGGCTTAGTCCTTATTTTCAGGCTGGTTTTGACTTAAGTGGCAGCCTGTTGGAATGGATTGAAAATGACAGTAATAGCAACAACTGTTGCCATGGAATGGCCAAAGTAGGGCTTGAGCTTAAATTGCAGCCGAATATCCGGCTTGATTTTTACGGCAATTATTATAACTTGCAATATCAGAGTTTTTACCCGAATTCACTGCCAATTGATTATCAAGTGAATGGTGACAATAAGCGGTTTAGCCGCACTACGATTGGTGCGCAGTTGTCATTGCTATTTTAATATTTACGATAGCTTTTTAGACAACTATAGAGCGTTAGCTGCACGGTAAGATAAAACAATAGAAGTAAATGCCGATAGAATCTCGTTATCAGCATTTTTTATGGCAGGCTTTAACTATAAGTAGCGCTAAAAATTAACCGCAATCTGCTTTAAGCCATTTACCACTTTGTTGCATGGTCATTTGCTCTGCTTTACCATTTAGCTGGGTGGTAAAGTTGGCATTGCCGGTATAGGCTTTGCGGCCATCTAAAGTCATAACACCACTGCCGCTACTGGGAGGGTTGGTGTCGCAACTAAAAGTGAAGCTGTAGCTGTTGGCGCTAGTTTGTTTGACATTTTGTTTGCAGCCCTCTTGTTGTGGCATCTGACCGCGGTCAATATCTTGCTGAGTTAAACAAACCTGAACTGAGGTGTTTTTAAAATCAAAAGAAACACCTTGGCTAGCCATCATTTTTTTCATCATGTCGCGTTGAGCAGCTGGTATATTAGCTAGTGTTTGTTCCATTTTTTGCATTGTGCGTTCTAGTTCACCACTCTCAGTTTTAATGCTGAAATTATATTGCCATAAGCCTGGCTCAATATTTATTTTTGTAGCTTCAGTTTCAGCTGTAGCTGTAAAGCTTGTAGACAGCGCAGTTATAAGTAAGGCGCTGGTAATAACAAAAGGTAACTGTGCTTTATTAGTGTGCATAATAAGCCTCCTTGGCAATTATATTAAGCAGTGAAAATGTCAAACTGCAAGCATAGGCGTTAATAGCGTAAACTGCAAAGTGCTTGTATGGCTACTTGTGGTCAGTTTTTTATAGAATAGGTTTTGGTCAAATATAAACCCGCTTAAAGGCAACTAGTCTGATGACCAGTTCAGTTTCAGGTCAGTTTGTGCAGTCTATGCTAATCTTAAATAGCGAACAGCTAAGATATTTTAACTGGGCGCCACTTTATCGGGTCACAAGGAGTCTATTATGAGTGCCGTTAAACCTAGTCATATTCAGCAACAACGGTTTTTCTTTCAGCAGCAAAAAGCTTTTGCTTTAACTGAGCAAGAGCATCAAGCTTTAAGCTTTGTTTGGGCTGAGCAAGATGCAGATGAACCCCTGCTATCGTATCAGGAAGTGGAAACTGCACATTGTGCTGAGCTAGGATATAACTAGTTAATAGTACAAGGCTTGCTAGTAGGGGCTGGGCTGATTAAAATCAGCACCAAATCATTTTGGTGTTGAGAGCTAATTAGCATGAGTGAAAAAAGTCGCCTAAATAAAAACATAGTAACCAATTTACTGGCATTAATTGTAATGTTAGTTGGCTGGCATTGGCAGCAACCTATTGTATTAAGTGTTGGTTTGTTTGCATTGTCTGGTGCCTTAACTAATTGGTTAGCTGTACATATGTTGTTTGAAAAAGTGCCACTTTTATATGGCTCAGGTGTTATTTTAATCCGCTTTGATCAGTTTAAAGCTGGTATTCAGCAGTTAATAATGCAACAGTTTTTTAACGCTGATAATATTCAGCGTTTTATGCAGCAGCAAACAGACTTTATGCCGCTTGATTTGCAGCCGGTAATAGAGCAAACCGATTTATCACCCGCTTTTGATTCGTTAGTGAATGTTGTAGAGCAGTCTTCATTTGGCAGTATGCTGGCCATGTTTGGTGGCACAGAAGCACTATTACCTTTGAAACAGCCTTTTATAGTTAAATTAAAAGCCGCCTTAGCTGATGTTGCACAAAGTGCTGACTTTAAGCAGTTAGTGTTGGCACAACTTAATAAGCCAGAGCAAAGCCAAGAGTTACAACAGCAAGTACAAACCATAGTGGAAAGCCGGTTACAGGAATTAACCCCTGAGCTAGTTAAAGATATTATGCAAAGTATTATTCGTCAGCATTTAGGCTGGCTAGTGGTATGGGGCGGTTTTTTTGGTGGTGTAATAGGTTTAATTGCAGCTCTAATTCAACACTAAATAATTGTTTAACCTAGTGCACGGCTAAGTTTATTAGGCTTAACCGTGTAGCTAGGTTATTTAATGCTTTAAATTACTTTTGTGCAGCAGCATAAGCTTCTACTTGGCGCCACACTCGCAAAAAGTTACCAGATAATATTTTTTCAATATCCGCTTCGCTATAACCACGGCCTAATAAGCCCGCAATTAAAGTAGGATAGGTAGAGACATCTTTTAAGCCTTCAGGTAGTGAGTCACCTACACCATCATAATCAGAGCCAATTCCTACATAATCAATACCTACTAATTTAACTATATGATCAATATGATCTAATACATTATCTAAGTTGGCAAATGGGTAAGGGTTTTCTGCCTTAAACTTAGCGGCAAAATCTCTATCATTCGCAACACCAGCTTTTTTAGCGGCTGCTGCACGTAAAGCACCATATTGGTTAGCTTGATGAGTGACAAAGGAAGAGCCAAAGTTGACTTGAATAACACCGCCATTTTTAGCTAGGGCTTTAATCATTTTATCATCCATGTTGCGCTCAAAGCCCGGTGTAAAGTGGCGTGCAGAAGAGTGTGAGGCGATAACAGGGACTTTACTAATAGCGACAGCTTGGTAAAACGCATCGTCAGATACATGTGAGATATCCACCATCATGCCAATATTATTCATGGCAGCTATTAGCTCTTTACCAAAGGGACTTAAGCCTTGCCATTGATGGTTAGAGTCATAGCTGGAATCAGAGATATGGTTACTTTTAGAGTGAGCTAAAGTGATATAGCGTACGCCGCGGTCATAAAAATGTTGCAGGTTTTCTAGTTTGCCTTCAATAGGCGTGCCGTTTTCTATACCAAGAGCTAAGGAAATTTTACCGCTACCAAATTGGGCAATAACATCTTTACTGTCAGGGGCCATTGCAAATTTGTGAGGTGCGCGGCCAACTAGCGCCTCCATGCTATCAATTAATTGATTGGCTAGCTGAAAACTACCACCGCTTTCTTCATAAGAAGCTGGAATGTAAATAGACATAAAAGGCACGTTTAAGCCGCCTTGTATGGCTCTGTAAAAATCGAAGTCACCAATTTCAGTGGCTTGGCTCATATCTTCCCATCTATTGTATATACGGTAAGGCACATCAATATGGGTATCGATAATAATGTGCTTTTGCGCCAATTGCATAGCTTTGGTTTCATAGTCCACTACTGAAGGTTTGCTGCTACAAGCGGCAAGGCTTAATACAATCGCACTAGCGAGAGTCGATTTAATCAATTTATTCATAATATGTCTCAGTTAGGGGCAGGCTCTAATTGTGTACATATTACGCTATCTGGCGCAAGTAAAGTAAGACCAATAGCAGATAACTTGCTGTAGATTAATAAGGGGGTTACTGCGTTAATGGGCTTAAATCGGTATACTAATAGCTGAATATTTTTAGAGACTTTAATATGAAAACACGATTTAGCTTAAGCCGTTTTAGTGGCGTTAGTGGTATCGCCCTAAGCGTTTTATTGTCATTTAATCTTGCAGCGGCAACCGTTGATTTAGAAAAAACCATGAAAGAAATGGCTTTTCAATATAAAAAAGCGCATGAAGCAACAACGATAGTACAACTGACGCCGCATATTGAAAATTTAAAACTATTAACTCAAACCTCATTAACCGCGGAATTCCCTGAAGATAAAGCGGATAAGTTTAAGCAAGGCTTAGAGCTCGTATTACAGGAATTAACAGCTGCAGAGCACGCCCTAGTCGCGCAAGATTTTAGTGCAGCGAAACAGCATTTAAAGGCGGTTGATAAATTACGTAAGCAATATCACAAGCACCGCAAAGTCAGCATTTGGCAACTTTTATTTGGTTAATACTAAGCCTAAAACTTGGTTTTCTAAGTTGAGCAAGGTAGTCTGTTTTGCAACAAAGTCATATTGTATTAAATAAGCACTATCTCTTAATTAACCTAGCTTGGAGCAACGCATGAAATCTTTGCCACTATGGGTAACAACAGCCATTCTTTCGGTAGGCTTAGTTGGCTGTAATAATGCCACAGTACCTAACACTGAAAAAACAGCAATAGCTGCCGCCACTTCAGAAATTCGCCAAAATAATACACTATTACAACCTTGGACAGGTCCATATCAAGGGGTACCGGCTTTTGACAAAATGTCATTAGCTGATTTAAAACCAGCATTAGAATTTGGTATGCAGCAACAACTAGCTGAAATTGATGCTATTACCAATAATCCTGAAGCGGCTAACTTTGAAAATACTATTGTCGCTTTAGAAAAAGCAGGTGAAGATTTAAGCCGAGTTTTTAGATATTACGGAATTTGGAGTTCTAATAAATCTTCAGCAGAATTTAGAGCCATTCAAAAAGAAATAGCGCCTAAATTATCGGCTTTCTCTTCTAAAATTACCCAAAATGAAGCTTTGTTTAAGCGGGTAGAAGCCGTTTATAATTCTGATGAATATAAAAAGCTTACCTCAGAGCAACAGCGTCTTACCCATTTAGTTTACTTAGGCTTTGCCAATAATGGTGCAACCTTAGACGCTGAGAAAAAACAGCGTTATGCTGAAATTAACCAGCGTTTAGCCCAATTACATACGGCATTTTCTAGTAATATTTTAGCTGATGAAGAAGGTTATGTGTTGTATTTAACCGAAGATCAGCTAGATGGTTTACCGCAATCTTATATTAATGGTGCCGCTTCTGCAGCTAAGTCACGTGGTAAAGAAGGCATGTATGCAGTTTTGAATACGCGTTCCTCTATGGACCCATTTTTAACCTATTCAACAGATCGTGCTTTACGTGAAAAGGTATGGAATACCTATTACAGCCGTGGTGATAATGGCGATGAACATGATAATAATGCGCTTATTACTGAAATTTTAACTTTACGTGATGAGCGTGTTGGCTTATTAGGCTTTGATAATTACGCTACTTGGCGCTTGCAAGATAGAATGGCTAAAAAGCCAAGCAATGCTATGAACTTAATGATGTCGGTATGGCCTGCTGCTATTGCTAGGGTTGAAGAAGAAGTTGCCGATATGCAAGCTTTAGCCGATAGCTTAGGTGATGATATTAAAATTGCGCCTTGGGATTATCGCTATTACGCTGAAAAAGTGCGTAAAGAAAAGTATGACCTAGATTCTAATGAAGTTAAGCAATATTTACAGCTAGATAAGCTGCGTGAAGCCATGTTCTATGTCGCTGGCCGTTTATTTAACTTTAACTTTACGCCTGTGCCAGAAGGCAGTGTGCCTGTGTTTCATGAAGACGTGAAAGTGTGGCATGTCACCGATAAAACCACAGGCGAAGAAATAGGCTTATGGTATTTAGATCCTTTTGCTCGCCAAGGTAAACGCTCAGGCGCTTGGGCGACGAGTTATCGTGGATACAGCACCTATGATGGTCAGAAAAATGTGCTGTCATCCAATAACTCTAACTTTATGAAAGGTGCACCAGGTGAAACAGTGTTAATTTCATGGGATGATGCTACTACTTACTTCCATGAGTTTGGCCATGCCTTACATGCTTTATCCGCCAAAGTGACTTACCCCACCTTAAATGGTGGCGTGCGTGACTACACTGAGTTTCAGTCGCAATTATTAGAGCGTTGGTTATTAACGGATGAAGTAATTAATAAATACTTAGTGCACAGTGAAACTGGCAAACCTATGCCAAAAGAGCTGGTAGAAAAAATCAAAAAAGCGGCTACTTTTAATTCGGGCTTTAAAACAACTGAATATTTAGCTTCAGCCATTATTGATTTAAAACTGCATATGTTAGATGACCCTAGCAATGTTGATCCTGACGCTTTTGAGCGTGATACTTTAAATGCCATGAATATGCCAAAAGAAATTGTTATGCGTCACCGTACACCGCAGTTTGGCCATGTCTTCTCAGGTGAAGGTTATGCAGCTGCTTATTATGGCTATATGTGGGCTGAAGTTTTAACCTCAGATGCAGCTGAAGCCTTTGCTGAAGCACCAGGTGGTTTTTACGATAAAGAAGTCGCAGGCAAACTGGTTAAACACTTGTTTAGCGTACGTAACGCGGTAGACCCAGCAGAAGCTTACCGTGCATTCCGTGGTCGTGATGCGACTATTGATGCTTTAATGCGTGATCGTGGTTTTCCTATACCTAAGAAAAAATAATTAGACTAGAAGCAAAAAGGGCTCTTTATTAAGAGCCCTTTTTATTTGCTTTAATCTAAATTCTATTCGGCAATACCGGCATAAACGTGCTGAACGTCGTCATCGGCATCAATAGCGTCTAAAAAAGCTTCTACTTCAGCTAGGGCATCTTCGTCAGTTAAAGTAACTGGATTGTTGGCGCGATAAACTAACCGAGCTGTATTTACGCTAAAGCCAAATTCAGGCAAGGCTTTACTAACTAAGTCTAAATCTGCCGCCTCGGTTAAAAACACCATATCGCCATCATCACCGTCTTCAAAATCTTGAGCGCCAGCTTCAATAGCCGCTAATTCAGCATCGGCATCTGGGCTGGTTGGGGTGGCTTCTATTTGACCTAAATGTTTAAAATCCCAAGATACAGCGCCTGAAGTAGCTAATTGGCCTTTGCGAAATAAAATACGCATACTCATAGCACTACGGTTTTTGTTGTCGGTTAAGCATTCAACAATAACAGGCACTTGATGCGGGGCAAAACCTTCATAAACTACGGTTTCATAATTAGCTGGGCCATCTAATAAACCGGCGCCTTTTTTAATGGCTCGCTCTAGGGTTTCTTTTGGCATTGAAGCTTTTTTAGCGGTTTCAATGGCCGATCGTAATTTGGCATTCATATCAGGATCGGCGCCATTACGTGCAGCAACAGCGATTTCTTTTGCCAACTTAGTAAATATACGGCCTTTTGCATTAGCAGCGTCTTGCTTATGCTTGGCTTTCCATTGTGCACCCATAATTATGTCCTATTTGTTACGCTTATCATTAGTAGGGCGCTAGTCTAGCGAAAAGCAGGCTTTTATGGCAATAAAAATCCATAGCCTTGGTCGATTTAATTAAAATTGTAGTTGATACATTATTTCAGCTAAATCAGGTTGCCAATAATAGCTTTTTTTAACGCGATTATTCACTACAAGCACGCCTTCAGCTAACAGTAATTGGTGTTGGCTAATAGCATTAGGGCTGCCAGCAGGAAATGCGAGTTGCCGGTCGCTGCGGATAACTCTATACCAAGGTATTGCCAGCTCTGCTGGGGCTTGGCCTAAGGCCTTACCGACCAAACGTGCTCGGCCAGGTAAACCGGCTAAATCTGCAATTTGACCATAGCTGGCAACGTTACCTTTAGGGATCTGCAGCACAGTTTGCCAAATGCGCTGGTATTTCTGCGCTGTAGTTAAGGGAGTTGTTACCTTGGTTTGCTTAAATACCATGCTTTAGCCTTTAAACTCGTTTTGTGACTATAGTTTTACCAACAGGAGCTAGTGTTAACATGGCTAATTTAATATGTTGAATGCCAAAAGGAATGCCAATAATGGTTAAAAAACACGCCAATGCCGAACCTAAATGGCCAATAGCCAACCAAATACCAAAGATTACAAACCAAATAACATTACCAATAGTGCCTAAGGTACCAGTACCAATATCATGACGTTGGTTTACATAACTACGATCTATCGCCTCTTGGCCAAAGGGCCAAAAAGCCATTTCACCAATAACAAAGCAAGAGCGTCCATATGGAATACCAATAATACTAATAAAGCATAAAATACCGATAAACCACCACATTAAGCCCATAAACAAGCCGCCTAAAATAAACCAAAGTAAGTTAAAAAGTAATCTAAATAAGCCCATAGTCTGCTCCATTAATTGTTTTGCTTAATTAAAGCATAAATAAGGCAAAAGTTGCGCCATAATTTTATTGTTATAAATCAGTTGGTTATGTATTTTGTGGATTTTGGGTTGTGCTATTTAGACCTACAATTAGTAGAATTAACCAATTTTACTAAAGATAGCATTACTGATAGGGAATTGTTTAGGTGAGAATTTGGATATTAAGCAAATACAACAACAAATTAAGGCAGTAGCTTTCGATTTGGATGGCACCTTAGTTGATTCAGCATTAGACTTTGCTGCGATTTGCCAAGATATTGGTTGGCCAGTTGGCACGCCCTTGCTAGAGCGGCTAGCCCAAACCGAAGATCCTAAGCTTTATCAAACCGCATTAGATGTTATTTATCAGCACGAAATGGCGGGTGCGGCTTTAGCAAGGTGGATCCCAGGTGCAGAAGAATGTTTACAAGCGCTTATTTCTGCCAATATACCCTTAGCATTATTTACGCGTAATATGCGCCAAGCAACCGAGCTAACCATGCAACGTCTGGCCATACCTATTGAGCTAGTAGTAACACGAGATGATTTTATTGCTAAGCCCGATCCTGCAGGCTTATTACATATAGCACAGCAGTTGCAGCTAGCCCCAGAGCAGATCTTGTATGTGGGCGATTATATTTATGACTTACAAGCGGCCGCGAATGCCGGCATGCCATCTTGTTTATATCTAAATAGTACTAACCACCATTTTAGCGCAGAAGCCACTTGGACTATTGCACACTTTGACCAGCTTAGAGCGGCATTTACAGCTTAGCTTGTGCTTAATTGCGGTTACTTAGCAGAGTTAACTTAATAATTTTTATCATCAGCGACTTGCTTAGCACGCTGTGCTCGGCTTAAGTCTGGGCTAAAGTACCAGCCTTGAATATTGTCATTAATTAATTGATATAACGCATCAATATGCTCAGGCTCGGCATTTAGGGCGCTAATATATTCATAGCGCTGGCCACCTGCTTGTAAAAAGTATTCTTTATTTTCTTCTGCTATTTCTTCTAGCGTTTCTAAGCAGTCAGCAGAGAAGCCAGGGCAAAATATTTGCACGGCGTTAACGCCTGTAGCGGGTAAGCTTTTTAAGGTTTCATCGGTATAAGGCTTTAACCATTCTTCACGGCCAAACCGTGACTGAAAGGTAGTGAGATATTGTTCGGCGCTAAGGCCTAATTGCTCGGCAATTAAACGCGAGGTTTTATAACATTGGCAGTGGTAAGGATCGCCATTAGTTAAGTAGCGCTTAGGAATACCATGATAAGAAAAAATAAGCTTGTCAGCTTTGCCATGTTGCTGCCAGTGGCGTTGAATAAGGGCTGCAGCAGCGGCAATAAAGGGCTTATAATCAGCATAGTGTGAAACAAAACGCAGGTCGGGTAGCCAGCGGCGCTTAACAAAATTTTCGGCGATAGCGTCAAAAGTAGAAGCCGAGGTAGAGGCTGAGTATTGTGGATATAACGGCAGTACCACTAATTTACGCACGCCTTGTTTAAACATGTTATCTAATACCGACTCTATGCTCGGATTACCATAACGCATAGCAAAATCAACCACGACATCATCACGCCCCGCTTGAGAAAACTTAGCGGCAAGTGCCTCTGCTTGAGCTTGAGTATGAAATAATAATGGCGAGCCTTGTTCGGTAAATACGGTGGCATAAGCCTTAGCCGAGCGCTTTGGCCGTATTTGTAAAATAACGCAATTTAAGACCAACCACCAAATTGACCTAGGCACCTCAACTACCCGAGGATCCGATAAAAATTGCTTTAAATAGCGTTTTAAGGCCGGTTTAGTCGGCGCATCTGGTGTGCCTAAATTGGTGATTAAAACGCCTACTTTATCGGGCTGCTGATGATCGAACTGAGTGGTATTAATATAGCGCATAGTAATTATTAGACTCTTGTTAAAGTAAACTGCTATTTACTTAAGCTAGCAGATAAAAAACCAAAATATGAGGCTTGATAAAATAGAATACTTACACAGTACGTTTAAACTGGCCAAAAGTTTACTGAATAAATAATTACCATGATCTTAACAGTTTAAGCTTGGGATAAGTATGCTCTAGAACAAGACAACACTATGAAATGAACTTTCATAGTGTTGTAAGGCTATTTTACTTTTAGTGATTATGGCCGCCTTCACCGTGGGCATGGCCATGGGCTAGTTCTTCTGTGGTGGCTGGGCGTACAGAAGTAATATTGATTA
Organism: Rheinheimera sp. MMS21-TC3; assembly: GCF_032229285.1. NCBI lineage: Bacteria > Pseudomonadati > Pseudomonadota > Gammaproteobacteria > Chromatiales > Chromatiaceae > Rheinheimera > Rheinheimera sp. MMS21-TC3. Next base: position 2,732,073 of record NZ_CP135084.1, on the reverse strand, counting down.
AAAAGTTTAAGCTTTTGCCGGCTAGCGGGTGATTAGTATCAACATCGGCTTTAAACATACCCATTTTTACAATTGTCACTTGGCGTTGGCCATGCTCGGTTTGCACCACCGCAGTCATACCCACTTTCCATTTTTTTGCGCCCATTAAGTGTTTTACTTGGACACTTTGTATGGCATTTTCATCACGCTCACCATAGGCTTGCTCAGGTGTTAAATTAATATCTAACTCATCACCTGCTTGCTTACCTTCCATGGCTTGCTCTAATGCGGCCAACATTTGTTGGTGGCCGTGTAAATACAATAAAGGACCATCACTGTTAGATTTTTTGTTCGAGTTTTCTAATTCAACTTTCTGGCCTGAGGTAATATCAGATAAGACATAGTGGAATTGAACGACGGTATCTTTGCTAATTTGCATAATGTGCTCTGCTAATAATAAAAAGCCTATTATCCCGCTGTTAATGGCAAAGGTCGATAGCTTTTATAAAAGGAATTTTAAGCTAGGTTAAAAGTGCGGCTTAAACAGGTTTAAGCCGCGTTTTTAAATTAGCCGCCTAAACTAGGTTGCCGCTTTCATGCTGCTAACAAATTGCTGTAAGGCTAAGCGTAATTCGGCAGGTTGCTGTTGATGTTGCTCAATGAGTTTGACAATAGCCGAGCCAGAAATCGCACCCGCTGCGCCGCTGTTAAGTGCCGCTTTAACATGCGCTGGAGTAGAAATACCAAAGCCCAGTAACGGCGGAGCAGGGTTATAACTGCGTATCCGGGTTATAAGTTCATCTGTAGGCATAGCGGCTACCGTTTCAGTGCCAGTGACACCAGCGCGGCTAAGTAAATAGGTATAGCCACGACCATAAGAGGCAATTTGCCGTAAGTCTTCATCGTCAATATTAGGCGGCACTATATAAATTGGTGCTATATTGTGCTTAATCGCTGCTTGGCGAAAACGCTTACTTTCATGCAAAGGCACATCGGCAATCAGCACTGAGTCAACACCGGCCGCTGCGGCTTGGCTATAAAAGTTATCAATGCCACGGGCCATAACTAAATTAGAATACAGTAATAAACCAATAGGGATATTCGGGCTGTAGGCGCGTACCTTAGCGATAATATCAAAACACATTGCGGGCGTAACACCTGCGGCTAACGCACGAATATTGGCGCTTTGAATAGTTGGGCCATCGGCAATAGGATCAGAAAAGGGGATGCCTAGCTCTAAGGCATCGGCACCGGCATCAATTAAGGTTTTAATTATCTCAAAAGATAAATCTGGGCTAGGATCACCAATAGTAATAAAAGGCACAAAGGCGCCTTGCTGTTGTTTATTTAATTGATCAAACATCTGCTGGTAACGCTTCATGGTTATTCTCCTTGCTGGCCACTTTGTTGCAAGATGCTATGAACATGGCTTAAGTCTTTATCGCCACGCCCTGATAAGTTGACCAATAATACGGTTGGCTCGGTTGCTGTTGTTGCCATTTTTAATGCCTGAGCTAGTGCATGTGAGCTTTCTAAGGCTGGAATAATGCCTTCTTTGTTCGCGAGTAATTGAAAGGCGGCTAAGGCTTCATCATCATTAATAGCAATATAGCTGGCACGGCCGGTTTGTTTTAAATGGGTATGTTGTGGGCCAACGGCTGGATAATCTAAACCAGCTGAAATAGAGTAAGACTCTTCAATTTGGCCATCTGCGGTTTGCATAATAGCAGTATAAGCGCCATGTAAAATGCCGTAGCTACCGGTACTCAGTGCTGCGCCATGCTGATGAGTGGTTATGCCTTTACCGCCAGGTTCAACGCCAATTAAGGCAACATCTGTTTCTTTTATAAAGTCATTGAAGATGCCAATGGCGTTAGAGCCTCCGCCAACACAAGCAATAACAGCATCAGGTAATTTCCCTTCAGCTTTTACTATTTGCTGCTTGGCTTCTTCGCCTATCATTTTTTGGTATTCCCGAACAATAGTCGGAAACGGATGTGGCCCAGCGGCAGTGCCTAATAAGTAATGCGCGGTTTCGTAATTAGCGGACCAATCGCGCATAGCTTCGTTAACGGCATCTTTTAAGGTGCCAGAGCCGCTAGTAACTGGAATGACCGTTGCGCCCATTAACTTCATGCGAAATACGTTAGGCTGCTGGCGCTCTATATCTTTAGCGCCCATATAAATGCGGCAGCTTAAGCCTAGTAAGGCGCAAGCTAATGCGGTGGCGACGCCATGTTGGCCGGCCCCGGTTTCTGCTATTACTTGTTTTTTACCCATCCGCTTGGTTAATAAGGCTTGGCCTAATACCTGATTAGTTTTATGGGCGCCACCATGCAGGAGATCTTCCCGCTTTAAATAAATTTTCACCAACGGATTAGGCGAAATATTCCGGCATAAAGTCAGAGGGGTTGGTCGGCCGGCATAATGAGTGAGTAACTGTTGAAATTCAGCCTGAAACTCAGGATCTTGTTGGGCATCAACAAAAGCTTGCTCTAGCTGCTTTAAAGCTGGCACTAATAATTGCGGTACAAACATACCGCCGTATTCACCAAAATACGGATTAAGTTTTAACTCACTCATAAATAAATTCTCTGATCTGGATAAAAGTTGACTGAATTTTGTTAGTGTCTTTAATGCCAGGCGCGGTTTCTAAACCGGAATTAAAATCTAAGCCTGCAACCTCTAGCTTTAAGGCATCAGTGACATTGTCGGCATTTAAACCGCCCGCTAACATTATTGGGATCGTTGGTAATTGCTGTTGCAATAAAGCCCAATCAAAACGCAGGCCACTGCCGCCTTGTTGTGTTGGGTGAAAGCTATCGAGCAAGACTCTATCAAGGCTATGGCCTATTAAGCGGCTAAACTGCGGTAAGCTGTCTTTAATTCTATAGGCCTGCCAAATTTCACAGTTGGCGGGTAATAATGGCTTAAGCTGTTGGATATAATCATCAGTTTCATCACCATGTAACTGCACAGCACTTAGGTTTAACTGCTTAGCATGGTTGGCAACTTGTGCAAGTTCGGCATTAACAAAAACGCCAACATAACATAAATCGGCGCCTTGCTGGATTTGCTTGGCTTGTTGCAAAGTGACAGCACGCGCTGATGGCGGATAAAAAATAAAACCGCCATATTTAGCGCCAGCCGCGTAGGCGGCTTTGGCCGCTTCTGCTTGGGTTAAACCACAAATTTTATGCTCGCCTAATACGAGATCACGCGTCGCTTGGGCTAAATTAGTTTGCGCCATTAATGAGCTGCCAACTAAAAAGGCATCGGCCACTTGCGATAAGCGGCGCACTTGCTGATTAGTGTAAATGCCAGATTCTGATACAACTGTTATCCCCGTGGGGATAAGCTTTGCTAGCTCGAAGCTGGTATTTAAATTGGTATCTAAGCTGCGTAAATCACGGTTATTGATGCCAATTAATTCGGCATTTAATGCAACAGCTCGCAAGGTTTCTTCTTTATTACTCACCTCGGTTAAAACCGTCATATTCAGTGATTTAGCCACAGCGGCCAGTTCGCTATATTCGGCATCATCTAACACCGATAACATCAGCAATACGGCATCAGCGCCACAGTGTCGGCCTAAATAAATTTGATAGCTATCAATAATAAAGTCTTTATGTAATAGCGGCTTATCGACTAAAGCTCGCATAGTGGCTAGGTATTCATATTTGCCTTGAAAGAACTTCTCATCTGTTAATACTGAAATACAATCGGCATATTGGTTATAAACCTGAGCAAGTTGCTGCAAGTCGAAGTCAGGACGAATCAAGCCCTTAGACGGCGAGGCTTTTTTACATTCTAAAATAAACCTTGGGCCAACTTGTTGTAACGCAGCTAAAAAATCATGTTGGCTAGGGACTAACTGACTTTTAAAGCTTGGTAATGGCTTTTGCTGTTTTAATGCCGTCACTTCGCCTTTTTTATGCTCAATAATGTTGGCTAAAACGTTAGGCATAGCCTCATTACTTATGGTCATGGCTTACTTCCTTAAACTGTTGCAGGGTGTTGTAGGCTTGCTTGGTTTGTAGCAACTGTAAAACTTGTTTTGTATTAGCTATTAAATCATCGCCTAAGCCAGAAATTTTCATCATAGCGGCAACATTAACAGCAACTGCCTGATTATGAGCAACTGTGCCTTGGCCTTGTAATATAGCTAAGGTTGCCGCGGCATTTTCGGCCGGTTCACCACCGGCTAGTTCGCTTAATGGGGTTGTGGTTAAACCAAAATCACTAGGCGTTAAGGTAAATTGACGAATTACACCTTGATGTAACTCAGATACTGTTGTTGGGCCATGCAGGGCTATTTCGTCACAACCACTACCATGCACTACCCAAGCGCGTTTTACACCAAGCTGCTGCAAGGCCTCGGCCATCACGTTACATAAGTTGGCATCATAAACGCCAAGTAATTGAAAGTCAGGACAAGCCGGATTAACTAAAGGCCCTAGCAAATTAAAAATAGTCCGGCTTTTTAAACTTTTGCGTACCGGCATAGCGTGCTTAATGCCAACATGGTACTGGGGGGCAAATAAGAAACTGCAACGGCTTTGCTTTAAGCTAGTCGCAGCTTGCTGTGGTGTCATGGCAATATTAACGCCCAATTGTTCCAGTAAATCGGCAGAGCCTGAGCGCGATGACACACTGCGATTACCATGTTTAATTACCGACATCCCCATAGCAGCGGCGACAATAGCGGCGGTAGTTGAAATATTAATGCTATCGCTGCCATCCCCCCCTGTACCACAGCAATCTATACTAGGGCTAATTCGCTCGGGTAGTTTAAGGGCAGTTTGCCGCATCGCACTGGCAGCGCCGGCAATTTCAGCTGCTGTTTCACCGCGCATTTTCAGCGCGACTAATAAAGCAGTTAAATGCACCGGCTCGACTTCGCCTTTAACGACAGCAGTAAAAAACTGCTCGGCTTGCTCAAAGCTAAGTGACTGGCCAGTTAAGCTGTGCTGGACTAAATCTAACACAGATGTCTGCTGTGCTGGCGCTGCCACTGCTGTGTGCACAGTTGAATGACCTGTTGGGTTTATTGGCGCTTTTACCGCGGCTAAAACAGACTGACTCATGCTTGGCTCCGTAATAAATACGCAATGCTTTGCTTTAAAAGCGGCTTGCCTAAAGTGGTTAAAATAGATTCGGGATGAAATTGAAAGCCCAGCATACGCTGCTCTTCGTTAATTACCGCCATGGGAATATGGCGCTCGCTAGCTAACAAGGTTAAGGCATTAGGTAGCTCTGTTGCCATTAATGAGTGATAACGGGCAACGGTAAAAGGATTAGGTAAATTGCTAAATATTGGGTGGCTAACCAAAGATATAGCTGAGGTTTTGCCATGAATTGTTTCACCTGCACAGCCGACGATACCACCAAAATGCTCAACTATGGCTTGATGACCTAAGCAAATGCCTAGTATTGGAATATCACCGGCGCAGAGCTTAATTAATTCTGGCATGCAACCGGCTTTAGCTGGGCTGCCCGGGCCTGGAGATAATACTAATAACACCTTATCGGTTTCAGCTTGCATTTGCTGGTAAATATAAGCCGCTGGTACGGTGTTTCTGTACAGTCTAACGGTAAAGCCCAGTTGAGCAAATTCATCGACTAAGTTGTAGCTAAAGGAGTCGATATTATCCAGTAAGTAAATAATGCTCATAATTTATACCTCAAGTGCTGAACTAGCTGCTGCTGTGTTTGATGTGTTGGCGGGGGCTGATGTTGTGGCATGGGCACTTAAAATAGCATTAATTACCGCTTGAGCTTTATTGCGGGTTTCGTTGGCTTCATCTTGTGGTACAGAGTCGAACACGACACCGGCACCCGCTTGGATATAAGCGGTATTATTAGCAACATAAGCAGAGCGAATAACAATGCAACTATCAAAGTCGCCATTACCGGCTAAGTAGCCAACAGCTCCGCCATAACTGCCTCGGCGCTTGCCTTCTACGCCACGAATTAACTCAGCGGCTTTAACTTTAGGCGCACCGACTAAAGTGCCCATATTCATGCAAGCCTGATAAGCATGTAAGGCGTCTAGCTCAGGTTTTAAGGTGCCAATAACGCGAGAAACTAAGTGCATAACATAAGAGTAACGGTCAACCTTAAGTAACTCTTTAACATAGCGACTTCCGGCCACGCTTATTCTGGCAACATCATTACGGGCTAAATCAACGAGCATCAGATGTTCGGCTTTTTCTTTTTCGTCTTGGCGTAGCTCTAATTCAATTCGGCTATCTAGGTCGTGATCTATGCTGCCATCGGCGGCAAAGCCACGGCGTCGCGTGCCAGCTATAGGGTAAATTTCAACTTGGCGGTTACTTTGCTCATATTTAAGAGCCGATTCAGGCGAAGCGCCAAATAAAGTAAAAGCGGCATCTTGCAAATAAAACATATAAGGGCTGGGGTTTTGTTGCTTTAACTTAGCGTAAGCGGCAAATGGATTGGGGCAGGCTAGGCTAAAACAGCGTGAGGGGACTACTTGAAAAATATCGCCGGCGACGATGCGCTGTTTTAATTGCTCTACTTGAGCCATAAAAGTCTCATCGCTGATATCCACGTTAACGTCTGGGTTTATTGCGTTATCCGAAGTGGGCTTAGAAGCAGCAGCTAATGGGTTCGTTAAAAGTTGTTTAAATTGTTCAAGGCGGTTGCCAATAGTAAAACAGTTGGTTGGCGCTTGCTCGCCACAAAAGACATTACCAATAAGCCGGCTTTTCTCTGTTTTATGATCAAGCACTAGCAAGGTTTCTGCTAAATAAAATACATAATCTGGACATTGGTTTTCTGCCATAGGCACATCGGGTAATTGCTCAACGGTAGCCACCATGTCATAGCTTATAGCCCCCCCTAAAAACACGGCATAGGCTTCATCTGAATGACAACGCAATTGTTGCTGAATTAAACGCAGGGCACTAAAAGGATTTGGTTGTAATAAGCGTTGGTTTTCTTCTAACAGCGGATCGGGTTGGCTAAAGGTAAGTTGCAGTAGTTTAGGGCTTAATAGGGTTTGCGCTAAGGGCTGCAGTTTCTCGGCTAAATAGGGTAGTAAACTTTGGCCATTAGCACTTACTGCCGTGATTGCTACCTGCAAGCCATTGCATTCTATGCGTAAGGCGGCATCAAGTAGCATGATGCTTTTAACACTATTTTTACTGTCAATTTCAGCCGACTCAAGCAGCATAGAATAATGGCTGCTGGCACTAAGTTGCTGGTAGCGGCTTAATACATCCTTAGGATAAGGAACCGGCAGCGTCATACTGGCTACTTCGCCGCTTACTTGGGTTATGTGGCTAAAAATCATTTTTTATTATGTCCTTAATTATCAACAGCTTTAATAGTTTTTCTAAAGTGATTGTTTTTTTGCTGACGCGGACATATAAAAAAAGCCCGCTTCTTGCGAAAACGGGCTTTAGGTAATTACAGCTAATACAACGCCTTACACACGCCCGTTGGGAATGTGCCACCACCAATTGATTAAGGTTAAGTTTGTTGTAAATTGCATTAGTAATTACATCAGTATTAGTTAAGTTGCCAACATCAAACCGCAAAACTAGCCGTCTAGTCAAGTCCCAGAGCAGAAAAAGTGATAAAAATGTAATAAAAGATCTTTTTGGCACTCTTTATGGCCTAACGTGGCTCAAATTACTCCCTATATTCACTACATATTTTGTGCTTCTGGTTTGCTGTGCGACAATAGCGATATAATTTGAGGTGCCAATGAAAATTGATTTACACAGCCATAGCCATTGTTCTGATGGTGTGCTTTCCCCTACTGAACTAGTATTGCGTGCAGTAGAAAAGGGGGTTGATGTTTTAGCCATTACCGATCATGACACTATAGCCGGACTTGTTGAAGCTAAAGAGAGCATTGCCAAGCAGCAACTGCCGTTGCAACTGATAAATGGTGTTGAAATTTCAACGAGTTGGCAAAACTTTGAAATTCATATTGTTGGCTTAAATGTTGACCCAACAAATGTAATATTTTTGCAGCAGTTAGCCAGTCAACAGCAACGTCGATTAGAGCGGGCTGAAGAGATGGCACATCGTTTAGCTAAAAGTAATATTCCGGATGTATTGCCAGCGGTGTTAGCCCTTGCTAACGGTGCAGCCATAACCCGTACTCATTTTGCGCGGCACTTAGTCAACATTGGTCAAGCCAATAGCATGAATAATGTGTTTAAGAAGTTTTTAGGCCGAGGCAAAATAGGCTATGTAGCCAATAGCTGGGTTGAGATGGCCGAAGCGGTGCAGTGGATCCAAGCTGCTGGCGGAGAAGCGGTGCTGGCGCACCCACTAAAATATAAAATAAATACTAAGTGGTTAAAACGTTTATTAGCCGATTTTGCTACGGCTAAAGGTGATGCTGTTGAGATTATTTCACCCCAGCAAACACCCCAGCAACGCCGAGATTTATGGGCCTTATGCCAACAGCATGGCTTTTCAGCTTCTGTGGGATCAGACTTTCATCAGCCAACAACTTGGAATGAGCTGGGAAAAAACCTATATTTACCTGACGATGTGCTTCCTGTATGGCAACATTGGCCGTTAGCACAAACGGCAAAAGGGACTTTAAGCAATTAATTTTTAATTAACCCCTTTGCTAATAATTAAAAATAGAACGAAAGTAGAGTAACTATGAGCCAATTTTTTCATATCCATCCAGACAATCCACAGCAGAGATTGTTAAAGCAAGCGGCGCAAATTATTTTGCAAGGCGGTGTTGTTATCTACCCAACCGACAGTGGTTATGCTTTAGGCTGTGCGGTAGGTAACAAAGGCGCGATGGAGCGTATTATACAAATTAGACAAATAAGCGGTGATCACGACTTTACCTTAACTTGCCGTGATTTATCTGAATTGTCAGTCTATGCCAAGGTAGAAAATAGCGCTTTTCGTTTAATTAAAAACAATACGCCAGGCGCTTATACTTTTATTTTACGCGGTACTAAAGAAGTACCTAAACGACTATTAAATGATAAGAAAAAAACGATCGGCCTACGTATTCCTGAACATAAAGTGGCACTAGCTTTATTAGAAGAATTGGGCGAGCCAATGTTATCAACTAGCTTAATTTTACCAGGCGAACGATTTGCCGAAAGTGATCCTGATGAAATGCGTATGCAGTTAGAAAAGCAAGTCGATTTAATTATGCACGGTGGCATTATTGGTGAAGCACCAACAACTGTAGTCGACTTATCTGAAGATAGACCCGTTATCATTCGTGAAGGCCGCGGTGATATTTCGCCTTTTAATTAACATGAGCTAAGTATTTAGTGAGTGAAAATGTGAATAATAATGCTTTAGATGCATTAACCGTGCAGCAGCCTTTGCCACTGGCTTTTGTTCGCGGCGAAGCGGTAATGCAATCACCTGAAGACTTATATATTCCACCTGGGGCATTAGAGATTTTACTCGATGCCTTTGAGGGACCTTTAGATTTTCTGTTGTATATTATTCGCAAACATAAGTTTGATATTGTTGATTTACCAGTAAACGAAATTACCTTGCAATACATGGAATATATCGAGCTTATGCAAGGCCTTAATTTTGAATTGGCGGCTGAGTATTTAGTGATGGCCGCCATGTTAGCAGAAATAAAGTCGCGCTTGTTACTACCTCGCCATAGCGATTTAGAAGCAGAGGAAGCCGACCCTAGAGCAGAGCTGATCCGTCGTTTACAAGAGTATGAAATTTATAAGCAAGCAGCGACCGAACTAGATGAGCTACCGCGTGATGAGCGGGACTTTTTTACTGCAAATGCCAGTTTAGATGATAATTTTGCGCCTTTAGTGGTACTGCCAGATGTTGAGCTAGCCGATTTAGCCTTAGCTTTAAAAGATATTGTTAAACGCAGCAAAAATTTCCAGCATCACCATATTAAGCGTGAAAACTTGTCTACTCGAGAGCGCATGAGTCAAATATTGGCTTTGCTGGCTAAACACCGTGGTTATATGGCTTTTTCCGCTTGCTTTGAGCTGAAAGAAGGTCGTGCCGGTGTCGTAGTAAGTTTTTTAGCTATATTAGAGCTAAGTAAAGAAAAGTTAATCGACATTATTCAAGTTGAAGCTTATGCGCAAATACATGTCAAACTGGCAATAAGTGAGGCATAATGGCGACGAAAATAAATGATGCTCAGCTAACTCAATTAGTTGAGGCGGCTATTTTCTCTGCAGATAAGCCGCTAAGCGCAGCTCAGCTGCAAGCAACCGTATTAGAAGGCTTAGCTGTTAGTAAAAAACGCTTAAACGCAGTGTTAGAGCAACTTATTGCAGATTACGCAGGCCGTGGCGTGAGTTTACACTTAACCGCTTCGGGTTATCGTTTTCAAACCAAGCCTGAGTTAAGTGATTATTTAGCCCGGTTATGGCCAGAGCGTTCTCCTAGGTATTCACGAGCGGTATTAGAGACTTTAGCTTTAATAGCTTATCGCCAGCCCATTACCCGTGGTGAAATTGAAGACATCCGTGGTGTGTCGGTGAGCAGTCAGATTATGCGTACTTTAGTTGACCGAGAGTGGGTAAAGTTAGTTGGCCATAAAGAAGTGCCAGGCCGGCCTGGTCTTTATGCTACTACTGATATTTTTTTAGATTATTTTGGCTTACAAAATTTAAGCCAATTACCTGCATTGCCTGAATTTCAGGCTATGAGTATAGATTTAGCAGACACTGTCGGGATGACAGGGGAGAAACACTAATGAGTGAAAAAAGTTCTAGTAAAAAAGTTGTCGGTGAGAAGTTACAAAAAGTTTTAGCCAGTGCTGGTGTGGGCTCAAGACGGGAAATGGAACAGTGGATAAGCAGTGGTAGGGTTACGGTTGATACTAAACCTGCTGTTTTAGGTGATCGAGTCACGGAGAACCAGCAAATTAGAGTTGATGGTCATCCGGTGCAAATTACGGCGAAAGTTGATCAGATTTGCCGGGTTATTGCTTATCATAAACCTGAGGGTGAAATATGTTCACGCACAGATCCCGAGGGCAGGCCAACTGTTTTTAGCCGCTTACCTAATATTAAAGGTTCACGCTGGATTGCCATTGGTCGTTTAGATATTAATACCTCAGGCTTATTGTTGTTTACTACTGATGGTGAGCTAGCGAATAGGTTAATGCACCCACGATTTGAAGTTGAGCGTGAATATGCAGTGCGGGTATTTGGTGAAGTAAATGATGCCATGATCCAACGCTTAAGAACCGGTGTCGAATTAGAAGACGGTAAAGCTAATTTCAAGAAAATTAAAGCGCTACCGGGTGAAGGTTTAAACCGCTGGTTTCATGTTGTGCTTACCGAAGGCCGTAACCGTGAAGTTAGACGGATGTGGGAGTCGCAAGGCACAGTGGTAAATCGACTAATACGAGTGCGTTATGGTGATTTATTGTTACCAAAACATTTGCCTGCTGGTGGTTATTCTGAATACGCATTAGAAGACGTAAACTATTTACGTAAATTAGTAAGTCTACGCGAAGAACAACAAAGCTTAGTTAAACCTGAAGATCGCAATGAACGTCGTCGCCGTATGGCAAGTATGAGGCGTGCTGTTCGTAAGCATCAAGTGGCAAGTAAAACAGAGAATAAACGTGGTGACAAGCCAGCTGCAGACAAGCCAGCAACTAAGCCCGTGACCAAGCCTGATCCTAGGCCTAAGCAAAAGCCGACTAAACCTGCCACAGGAAAAACACCGGCTGGACGTAAACCAGTAAGAAAACCAACAGCGAAAAAACCTACTCGTGAGGGTAGAGGTTAAGTTGGTTTAAACACTAAGTACGTTAATAGTTCTAAGTTAACGTACTTTAGCTTTACGTATCATCTTGTACAGTAAGTTAGGCCATAGTCTTGACATTACCGCGGCTAAACGTTCTTTTACCCCTCCAATAACAATATAGTTTTTATCTTTAATTAATGCTGTTACCGTTTTTTGGGCAAATTTTTCTGCAGTCATAGCCTTAGCTTGAGCCTCGTCCATTTCACCTAAAGCACTACCATCACCGATTAAAGCATTATGTGATACCTGAGTTTTTACAAAGCCAGGGAAAATAGTGGCTACTTTTAGGCCTTGGTCAAATAATTCGGCGCGCAAGCTATTGGCCCAAAGATGTAAAGCCGCTTTAGCCGCAGAATAACCAGCACGATATTGAGTACCTACTAAGCCGGCTACGCTAGAGACAAAAACAACTTTGCCACCGCCATCAGCTAACAATAATGGTAGGGCTTGGCGAGTTAAGTTTATTTGGGCAAAGTAATCAACTTCAAACAGTTTACGCTCGGTTTCTAAGCTAGTGTCAATAATTAAAGAGCGCTGACTAATACCAGCGTTGTTAATTAGCCAATCTAGGCCGCCAATTTGTTGCTGTATGGTCTGTACAGCAGCACTAATGGCAGTGTCATCTGTAATATCTAAGGGTAATAATAAATGCTGCTGTGGGTTAGTTAAGCTAGCACAAACGCGGGCTAACTCCGTTTCGCGACGAGCAGTTAAAATTAATACCGCGCCTAGTGCCGCCAGCTCTCGAGCTAGTGCTTCACCTATTCCGCTTGAAGCGCCAGTGATCCAAATCACTTTCTTATTAATATTAGGGTGCTGGGTTAAAGCAGATAAAGATGTCATAGTGGCATGGTCCTGCGCATTAGGGTATGCACAGGACATTAGGTAATCTTGGTTGACTTGTAAAGCTGAAGTCGAGTATTAGATGCAGCTTTATTTATAACCATTAGGGTTGCTAGATTGCCAATGCCAGCTATCACGCACCATATCTTCTAGCGTTTTTTCAGCTCGCCAACCTAGTAAAGTTGCGGCTTCATCCGGTTGGGCGTAGCAAGTGGCAATATCACCGGGGCGGCGCGGTACAATTTGATAAGGTACAGCGACGTTATTGACTTGGCTAAAGGCGTTTACCATATCTAGCACGCTATAACCTACACCTGTGCCTAAGTTAATAGCAGTAACACCGTTATTTCTGCTTAGGTATTGCAAGGCTTTAACATGGCCTAAGGCTAAATCTACAACATGGATATAATCACGTACGCCGGTACCATCAGGGGTTGGGTAATCATTGCCAAATACACTTAATTGCGCACGCTTACCTACAGCAACTTGAGCAATAAAAGGCATTAAATTATTAGGAATACCGTTTGGATCTTCACCAATGCGGCCACTATGATGGGCACCCACAGGGTTAAAATAGCGTAATAGGCTAATAGCCCAGTCAGGCTCTGCGGCAACTAAATCTTCAAGTATATGCTCAATCATCAGCTTACTTTGGCCATAAGGGTTAGTAGCTGAACGTGGTGCAGTTTCAGGGATAGGTACTTGCTTGGCATCACCATAAACAGTGGCGGAGGAGCTAAATACCAATTTTTTAATCTTAAACTCGCGCATAACTTGGCATAGCGTCACTGTGCCTACCACATTATTATCATAGTAATGCAGTGGGTATTGAGTAGACTCCCCAACGGCTTTTAAACCAGCAAAGTGAACGACGGCAGTAACTTTATAATTAGTAAACACTTGGCGCAGTGCGGCGGGATCACGAATATCGCCTTCAATGCTAATGATTGTCTTACCAGTAAGCTGTTGTACCCGATTTAACGCTTCGGTAGAGCTATTGCTGTAGTTATCAAAACTAATAACATTAAAGCCGGCGTTAATTAGTTCTAATGCGGTATGGCTACCAATATAGCCGGCACCACCGGTGAGTAAAATATATTCCATGCCTTATTTCCTTGTGGCAAAACTTATGGCAGTACTTTTTTAAAAGGTTTTACCGTCGACTTTACATAAACACCCGCTGCTAGGTAAGGATCGGCATCGGCCCAGAGTTGTGCTTGTTCTAAGTTAGTAAATTCAGCAATCACTAAAGAGCCAGTAAAGCCTGCATCACCAAGATCATTACTGTCAGTTGCCGGTAATGGCCCAGCAACAAATAATTTATTTTCTGCTTTTAATTGTTCAAGACGAGCTAAATGCGCGGGTCTGGTTGCTAAACGCTGAGCTAGACTATTGGCTGCATCTTCAGAGTAAATCATATAAAGCATGGTATAAAACCTTTTAAACAAGCTAAATTAAAACCTGAACTTTAGCAGAACACCTAGCTTAAACCAATGCTTTAAAATAAAGCTATTAAACGCATTGGAGCAGTGCGGTACTAGGATTTGCAGCATTTGCCTGTTAGCATGCAAAACACAATAAAAAATATATTCTAATAATAAAAACCCAGGGAGTCCGCGTAACAATGAAACGTGAACAATTTAGTTCTAGCCTCGGCTTTGTATTAGCTGCGGCAGGATCAGCAGTCGGCATCGGTAATTTAGTCGCTTTTCCGGTGATGGCAAGTAAAAATGGCGGTGCTGCATTTCTTATTATGTACGCTTTTTTTGTATTCTTTATCTGCTTGCCGGTGATGCTGGCCGAAATGAGTTTAGGTCGCCATACCCGGCAAAATCCGTTAGGGGCTTATACTGAAATAGGTAAAAGTGCAGCATGGCGTGGCGTAGGTTGGTTATCGGTATTAACGCCTTTTATGATAGCGGTGTTTTATTTAGTAATAACGGTATGGATTTTTGGCTATTTAGCCAAGTCGACTATGGGGCAATTAACTGAGTTGGCAGCGCCTAATAGCTTCGGTAGCTTTATAAATAGCAATGAGCTGTTTATTTATATGGCAATAGTGGTTGGCTTGACCTTTCTTATTTTACAAGGTGGGGTTAAACAGGGCATAGAAAAAGCAGCTAAAGTATTAATGCCATTATTGTTTTTAATGTTAATTATTTTAGTGGCTTATGTGCTTACACTAGATAATGCCATGTTAGGAGTTAAGTATTTTTTAGTGCCAGACTTTAGCAAGATGACAGGGCAAGTATTAAATGGCGCTTTAGCTCAAGCTTTTTTCTCGTTGTCGTTAGCTATGGGTATTTTAATTACCTACGGCTCTTATATTCAAAAAAATAATAATATTGTTCATGCAGGTAAAATGGTGGCGGGGTTATCGTTATTAGTCGCCTGTTGCTCAGGATTATTAATTTTGCCTGCCGCATTTTCATTTAATCCAGATATTCAGATGAGTGAGCTATCTGAGTCTAGTATTAGTATGATTTTCACTTTTTTACCGAAAATCTTTTTAGCTTTGCAAGCAGATATTGGTTATTTAGGTGCTTCTTTTGTTGCTAGCTTTTTCTTTTTATTGGTGTTTTTTGCTGCATTAACGTCCTTAGTATCCATTATTGAAGTGCCAGTAGCCAGTTTAATGGATGGCAAGGGCGTGAGTCGTCGTAGGGCTTTATATTCCTTAGGTGCTGTGATGATAGTACTCGCAATTATTAGCGCTTTATCCTTTGGTCGGGTGGATGTATTTACCAGCTTAACTAGTTATGGTGCAGGTGCCGATGGTTTACCGATCACTAAATCATTCTTCGATTTAATTTATGATATTTTTTATGAAACGATACTGCCATTAAATGGCTTTTTGCTATGTATGTTTGTTATTTATCGTTGGAAAAAAGTGAGTTTTGATGCCGAAATTAGCCAAGGAAATAGTAGCTTTGCTGGCTCATTTTTACAAAAATATGTGAATTTTTCACTTGGTACCTTTATTCCATTAATTTTAGTGGTGATATTTATTAATACTGTTTCTACTATTTTCTTTGGCAAAAACTTATTGTTTTAATGAGGTTTTATAGGTAGTAGTAAGAACAAAAAAGGCAGCGAACTTCGCTGCCTTTTGCTATTTAGAGCGATATTAAGCTAAGTTTTGCTGCATAACACTAACAACGTCAGCTAAATTTAATAATTGCTTTTCACCACTGCGGCGATTTTTATATTCAACTTGTTGGTTATCTAAATTACGCTCGCCAATAACAATACTGTGTGGAATACCCATCAGTTCTATATCGGCAAACATAACGCCTGGGCGCTCTTTACGATCATCAAATAAGACTTCAAAACCTGCCGCTGTTAATTGGTTATATAACTGAATAGTGGCTTCTTCAATCCGTACAGACTTATGCATATTCATTGGTATCAATGCAATTTGGAAAGGCGCTATAGCGTCTGGCCAAATAATGCCATTGTCATCATGGTTTTGTTCTATTGCTGCGGCAATAATGCGGGATACGCCGACACCATAACAGCCCATAGTCATTATTTGATGCTTGCCTGCTTCATTTAGCACGCCAGCTTTTAAAGCTTGAGAATAGGTTTCGCCTAACTGGAAGATATGGCCTACTTCAATGCCGCGTTTAATCACTAGTTTGCCTTTACCACAAGGGCTGGGATCACCTTCTACAATATTACGCAAATCAGCGATTTGATAGTGCTTAATATCACGATCCCAGTTGACGCCAGTTAAGTGGTAACCATCTTTATTTGCGCCTACTACAAAGTCTGCGGCTACAGCAACGCTACGATCGACAATAATAGTCAGATCAACATTAACCGGGCCTACCGAACCTGCACCGGCACCAAGGATATCTTGTAACTCTTGTTCAGTAGCAAATTGTAAGGGGGATTTTACTTGGGCTAGTTTTTCCGCTTTAATTTCGTTTAATTCATGATCTCCACGTAAGACTAAGGCTACTAATTGTACTTTCTCAGCACTATTAGCGCTTTGCTTGGCTTGATCTTCAGCGGCATGAACATAAAGGGTTTTAGCTATTTGTTGTGGCGCGACATTCAGTAACTGAGCAACCTCGGCTACAGTACCTACATTTGGTGTAGCTACTTCTGCCATAGTTTGGCTAGGTGCTGGTCGTTCTGTATTTGGCGCTATAGCTTCGGCCATTTCAATGTTAGCGGCATAATCACTGCCATCAGAAAAGGCGATAGCGTCTTCCCCTGATGCGGCAAGGACATGGAACTCATGTGACATGCTGCCGCCTATGGCGCCGGTGTCAGCTAATACAGGGCGGAAGTTTAAGCCTAAACGATTAAAAATATTACAATAAGCTTGATACATTGCATCATAGGTTTTTTGCAAACACTCTTGGCTTAAATGAAAAGAATAGGCATCCTTCATTAAAAATTCGCGGGCACGCATTACGCCAAAACGGGGCCGACGTTCATCACGGAATTTAGTTTGAATTTGAAATAAATTTAGCGGAAGCTGTTTATAACTAGTAACTTCACGGCGCACTAAATCGGTAATCACTTCTTCGTGGGTTGGGCCAAGTACAAAATCACGATTATGTCGATCTTTAAAGCGTAACAATTCCGCATCCATCTTGTCCCAGCGGCCTGATTCTTGCCATAACTCGGACGGTTGCACCATTGGCATTAATACTTCAATCGCGCCGGCTTTGTTCATTTCTTCGCGAACTATCTGTTCAACTTTACGCAATACCCTTACACCTGTGGGCAAATAGGTATACATGCCTGATGCCACGCGTCGGATCATACCTGCACGCAGCATAAGCTTATGACTAATAACTTCAGCATCTGCTGGTGTTTCTTTAACGGTTGAAAGTAAATACTGGCTGCTGCGCATGGTGCTCTCTAATATGCAGTAAAAAAATTAGCGCTATTCTATCAGCGCAGCGCAGTCAATTCTATTACTCTTAGTTAAGTTTAATTTGATGCTGGATCAGCTTGTTACTGACTTGTTGCTTAGCTTGCATACCGCCTATTGAATAAATGCTGCCATTTATATTAATTAAGCCGCTTAAATCCATAATGGCATTACTATTTTCTGCTACAAGCCACTTTTGTTTTTTAATAGAATACAGCCAGACTTGGCTACTAGGCTCTGCAGTTTGTTGATTGAAGCCAATACCGTTATAGCGATGAGGTGTTGTGCTACCGCCAATAAAGGCTATAACTTTATCACCTGCAACTTCAGTTGCTATAGCGGCCATCCGAAAGCGAGCTTGGCCAGTAGGGTGGGGCACTAGCCGCCAATCTATAGTGGTGGCATTGTTACTTATGGTGCCTAAATAGCATGCTGCATCTGCTTGGTATTGGCGAGGTTTATCGCTGAAGTAATCTAAAGTTACACCATCGCAAAGTAGCATTTTATTATCTACTATAGCGCCACTTAAGCCAAAGACGCCTTTGCCGGGTAAAGGTGTGGCTTGAGACCAGCGTTGAGTAAAGTTATCAAATACTTGCACTAAATTGACATTACCATCATTACTCCAGCCACTGATAAGATAGATATAACGATTTTGATAGGCTAGGGCAACGGCATCACTTACGGGTACTGGGATATCATTTAATTTAGTATAACGTTTAGTTACGGGATCTAAGCGATAGCTATCTACAGCGGTTTCTTTGTCACCCTCTGCTTTAATACTATAACCACCAAAAACAAAAAAGTTATTATTAAGCGCCACAGCACTTGCAGCTACTCGGCCGTTTAGTTTTGTAGTGCTTGGTACTGGTGGTAGTTGTTGCCAATTGAAGTCACCTAAAGTATGCATCCAAACATGGTTATGCATATCACTGTACTGCTTGCCAGGGGCTAAGCCTAACATGCTGACTATGTAAGTTTTGCCACGCACTGTAGTGCTGGCAACAGAATTGCTGGTAACCGGCTCTGGTAAGTCAGGAATAGTTTGAGCTAAGCTGGCACTGCTGCTTAGTGCGGCTAAGGTTACGCTAAGGTAACGGATTGATCTCAGTAACATGATTGTGCTCTCCGTTCACTGTCCATTTTATATTGTAGTGGTACAGGGTCATACCATATTGCTGTTCGCCACTGCGTTGTTTTTTATAAGATGGCCGTGGATCTTGTTTTAACACCTTTTCAATAAAGCGTTGCAAATCAGGATATTGCTGTTGCTGCTGGCAAAAAAGAGTGGCTTGTTCTGAAAAGCTCACTTGCATAGCGGTTTCTGGTGCGGCATCAGCAAAACCACTTGCAGCATTGGGTAATGAGTCGGCATAAGGTAAATAAGGTTTAATATCTAAAATTGGTGTGCCATCTAGTAAGTCGATACCACTTAATTTTATGATTAGTTTACCTTTTTTTCGCTCTATACCTTCAAACTTTACCACAGATAAGCCGATAGGGTTAGGCCTAAAGGTAGCGCGAGTAGCAAAAACGCCTTTGCGGGCATTACCACCTAAGCGAGGTGGCCGTACCATGGGAGACCAGCCTTTATCTGCAGTTTGATGAAATACAAAAACTAACCAGAGGTGACTAAAGTTCTCTATACCGCGTACTATAGTGTCATCACTATAATCAGCTTCAAGAATTAAGCTGCCATGTGCTTCTTCAATTAAGCCAGGCTGTCTTGGAATGGCAAATTTTTGCTTATAAGGTGATGAAATATAGCCAATAGTATTAAACTGAAATGAACTCATGTGATCCTATAATGTCACTAAAATAGATTATTGTTCAGATAAGTCTAAAGTGTAAATATCATCGATACTATTACAGTCGGCATGGCTCACTTTAAGATCTTTTACCCGACCATTGCGTAAGCTATATACCCAACCATGTACAGTTAAGGGTTGTCCTCGCTCCCAAGCCTCTTGCACAAAGCTAGTATGACATAAGTTACTTACTTGCTCGATAACATTAAATTCAATCAGGCGATTAACGCGTTCATCTTCGTCTGTAATATTTTCTAACTCAGCTTTATGGATTGAATAGACATCTTTAACATGGCGTAGCCAGTTATCAACAAAGCCTACGCGTTGTTTCAACATCGCAGCCTTCACACCACCACAGCCATAATGGCCTACGACCAAGATATGTTTAACCTTCAATATTTCAATGGCATATTGCAAGACAGATAAACAATTCATATCACTATGTAAAACTAAATTAGCAACATTACGGTGAACAAAAAGCTCACCAGGTAATAAGCCAACAATTTCATTCGCTGGCACACGGCTATCTGAACAGCCTATCCATAAATACTCAGGAGCTTGTTGTTCAGACAGTTGCTTAAAAAAACCGGGTTGTTCTTGTTCAATACGATCGGCCCAATTTTTATTATTGACAAATAGTTGTTTAAATTCTGGCATGCTATTTTTCCATACTGTGACAATTGTTAAAAACAACGTAATTAAGTTGATGCTGCAGTACAGACCAGCCTTATTGCAATTAACACTGTAGTAAATTTTTAACTAATTTAGGTTATGCTATGACAAATTACTGACTAATAAGTGAGATGCTGACTATACTCCTATTAGCACAAAAACTGAATGTATTCGTTATAATATGAATGGAATTTAACCGAAAGGAAGCAATATGATCCCCGTAATATTATCTGGTGGCTCTGGTACACGCTTATGGCCGCTGTCTCGCGCAAAAAAGCCTAAGCAATTTTTACCCTTATTAAATGATAAAAGTATGCTGCAAAATACCGTGTTAAGGCTACAGGGGTTAGCAGGCTTACAGCAGCCTATGGTCATTTGTAACGAAGACCATCGCTTTATGGTCGCCGAACAGTTTCGTGAATTAGCCCAAGGCACGCCGACTATATTATTAGAACCACAAGGTCGTAATACAGCACCGGCTATTGCCGTGGCCGCTTTACAAGCCTTAAAGGTAGACACTGATCCAGTGTTACTGGTATTGGCTGCCGATCATGCTATTAAAAATATTCCAGCATTTCATCAAGCAATAGATTTAGCATTGCCGGCAGCAGAGGCCGGTAAGTTAGTCACCTTTGGTATAGTGCCTACGTCTGCTCATACCGGCTATGGTTATATTAAACAAGGCCAAAGTTTACAAGATAGCGTCAGCAAGAACGTATATGCAGTAGAGGCCTTTCAAGAAAAGCCTGATGCCGCTACTGCGCAGCAATTTATTAATGCCGGTAATTATTTTTGGAATAGCGGCATGTTTATGTTTAAAGCCAGTACCTTTTTAACTGAGCTTAGCCAGTTTTCACCCGATATTTTAGCCGCGGCCAAGCAAGCCTTAGCCCTAGCAAAAGCCGACCTAGACTTTATTCGCTTAGATTATGATGCCTTTACTGCCAGCCCTTCAGATTCGATAGATTATGCAGTAATGGAAAAATCGGCCAATGCGGTAATGGTTAGCTTAGATGCGGGCTGGAGTGACGTTGGCAGCTGGGATTCATTATGGCAAATAATGGCTAAAGACAATTCGGGTAATGCCAGTCGTGGTGATGTTTTGCTAGAGCAATGCAGTAATAGCTATATCAATGCTGAAGAGCGTTTAGTAACCGTAATTGGGTTAGATGATGTCATAGTTGTTGAAACTAAAGACGCCGTTTTAGTGGCCAATAAAGCACATATTCAAGGCGTAAAAAATATAGTGTCTAAATTACAAAGCTATGGCCGTAGCGAAGTAGAGTTTCATCGTGAGGTATTTAGGCCTTGGGGTAAATATGACTCGGTAACGGATGGTGCCCGTTTTCAAGTCAAGCATATTACAGTAAAACCCGGTGCTAAACTATCGGTACAAAAACATCATCATAGAGCAGAGCATTGGGTTGTGGTTAAAGGTACGGCTTTAGTGCGCAATGGCGATAAGGAGTTTTTAGTTTCAGAGGATGAGTCGACATATATTCCTCTTGGCACTATTCATTCTTTAGAGAATCCCGGCAAAATCCCTTTAGAATTAATTGAAGTACAGTCCGGTAGCTATTTAGGTGAAGACGATATTATTAGGTATGAAGATAAATACGGTAGAAACTAAGATGATAGAAAATAAGATAGAACAGCTATCATGCTTTAAAGCCTATGATATTCGTGGCAAGTTAGGCACTGAACTAAATGAGCATGTTGCCTTTTGTATTGGTCGTGCTTTTGCTCAGCATCTACAGCCTAAACAGGTTGCTTTAGGGGCCGACGTAAGGGCGACATCTGAGCGATTAAAGCTAGCCTTAGCCTTTGGCTTATTAACAGAAGGTGTTTCTGTTATAGATTTAGGTATGACGGGTACTGAAGAAGTTTACTTTGCTGCTCAGTATCTGGATATTCAAGGTGCTATTGAAGTCACAGCTAGCCATAACCCTATTGATTATAATGGCATGAAACTAGTGCGCGAAGATGCCAGGCCTATTAGTGGAGATACTGGTCTGGCTGAGATTAAACAATTGACAGCAGCTTTATTGACCTTTCCGTTTCCGGCTGCTGATTTTGAACAATTTTGTCGGCAAAGTAGTAAAATTGCTCCAGAGCAAACAGTTACTTTTTCTGGCGTAGGCTATTCTCGTCAATCACTGTTACAGCCATACGTGGCTAAAATGCTTAGTTTTATCGATCTAGCTAAGCTAAAGCCATTAAAGCTAGTTGTAAACTCTGGTAATGGTGCTGCAGGACATGTAGTAGATGCTATAGAGCAACACTTTATAGCGCAAAATATTCCAATTACTTTTATTAAAGTACATCACCAGCCTGATGCAAGCTTTCCTAACGGTATTCCTAATCCATTATTACCTGAAAACAGAGCGGTAACCTCAGCAGCTGTGGTGCAACATAAAGCAGATATGGGTATAGCCTGGGATGGCGATTTTGATCGTTGTTTTTTATTTGATCATCAGGGTAACTTTATTGAAGGTTATTATATTGTTGGCTTACTTGCTGCGGCTTTTTTACGGCGCCAACCTGGAGCGAAAATCATTCATGATCCTCGTTTATATTGGAATAGCCAAGCAATAGTAAAACAGCTAGCGGGGATAGCAGTATTAAGTAAAACCGGCCATGCATTTATTAAAGAGCGAATGCGAAAAGAAGATGCTATTTATGGCGGAGAAATGAGTGCCCATCATTATTTTAGAGACTTTGCTTATTGCGACAGTGGTATGATCCCGTGGTTATTAGTAGCGGAGTTGATATCGGTAACTGGTGAATCACTTTATAAACAAGTTGCTGCTATGATAAAGGATTATCCTTCTTCAGGAGAGCTTAATTTTAAAATTAATAACCCTGAATGTAAGATGAATTATATAGCTGCAAAGTATAAAGATATGGCAACTATAATTGATTATACTGACGGGTTAAGTATGGAGTTAGACAGTTGGCGTTTTAATGTTAGGCTTTCTAATACAGAGAGCGTCTTAAGATTAAATGTAGAATCGAAACATAATTATGGATTAATGAAACAAAAAACAGCTGAAATCATATCTGTATTAACAGAGGCTGAATGATTTAAGATTATTGTTTGTAATGATTTTGTTTATTATCTTTATTTATAGATGCTTATTGATTATGCTTATAGCACGTTATATCACTGGAGAGCATCATGTCATTGTTATTAGAAAAACGGGCTTTAAAAAAAGCGGCAAAAGAACTTACCTTAGTTAAATTAACTGAAGCAATCGAAGTGTTAAACACAGTATTAGCTGATAGACAGCAAGAAGTTGAGTTAATAGAGCAATTAGAGTCTTTAGCCAAGTCGCAAGGTTTTACTTTAGAGCAGTTAGGATATAAACAGAGTACAGATCTTGTATCTGTAGAAGATAGCACTCATAAAGTTAAAGCAAGCAAAAGACCTGTTAAGCCAAAATTTAAAACGATAAACAAAGACAGCCAATACTTTTATGTTGAAGATGGTCAGCTAAAGTTATTGCGTACCCATACTATGAAAAAGGGTTTACAGGCTCGTGGTATTAAAATAGTACCAGTGGCGAAAGTTGATGCTAAATATAGCGCTGAAGTGGATCGTTTAATTACTGAAGCAACTGAGCAAGCCGTTGAAAACTTTAATTCTAAAGTCGTAATTTGGAACGAATGGGCCCAAGCTAACGGCGGTGAGATCTTAACTAAGAAGTAACAGCTTTTTAGTAAAATTGGCTTGCCTAATATTGTTTTTAATAATCATAGATAAGTTTGATTATGTTTAACGCTAAAGTATTAGATATTAAAGGCAAGCCAGTTTTGTTATCGTTTAGGTTGTGCGTCTAATGATTGACCATTTTCATTAATACTGTCATCACTCATTAAATATAAATATAGCCACATTAGGTCAGCTGGCGTTTTTAGCGTCATCACATCTTCTGCCGGATAAGCACTGCTACGCATTGAGGTTCGAGTGGCACCTGGGTTGATACAGTTAACTCTTATATTAGATGCCTCAAATTCGTCAGCCATTACTTCCATTAAGCCCTCTGTAGCAAATTTGGATACCGCATAAGGCCCCCAGTATGCACGGCCTGTCCTGCCAACTCCTGAAGATGTAAACACTATAGATGCTTTAGGTGCTAAACGCATCACCGGCAATAATGCTTGAGTCATCAGCATAGCGGAGGTGACATTCACTTGCATAATATTTTGCCAAGTCTCTAAATCTATATGCTCAAAAGGGGTTAATACACCTAAAATTCCGGCATTGTGTAAAAGGCCATCTAAGTGACCAAACTCATTTTGGATAGTGCTGGCCATATCACGATAATGTTTTGCAGTGGCGCCTTTTAAATCAAGCGGGATAATGGCAGGCTCAGCTCCGCCATTGGCAATAATTTCATCATAAACAGCGGTTAGTTTTTTTACTGTTCTGCCTAGCAAAATTACTGTTGCACCATGGGCAGCATAAGTTAATGCCGCTTCTTTACCTATGCCATCACCGGCACCAGTAACCAGAATAGTTTTATTTTTTAATGCATCTTTTGCTGCTTTATACTGTTGCATAATAATCACTCGTAGCGGTAAAAAATGGCGTCAGCATACGCTTTAATCATAAAATTTGCACCTTTCTTCATTTATTCTGTTGTTTTCAACTAGCGATTTATGATTTATTGAGTTAACTTTAACTGGTCGTAGCTGTTAATGGCTAAATTTGGCTAAAGATTTCAAAATAAGCAGAGTAAGCTTTTACTTTGCAAATAAAAAATAGAGATTAGGACGGGGAGAGAAGATTATGAACAAGCTAGCATTAAGCATAGCTGTTGCGGTCGCATTAGGATTAACCGCATGCGGTGACTCGCTACAAGATATAAAAGACGACGCACAAGACAATCCAATTGTACCCTTATCTAGAGTGGTGTTTGATCCGGGCGCATCAGTACCACGTTTATCGGTACCAAACGATTTATTATTTCAAGGCACTACAGATGGTACTTTAACTTTAGATGCCGGTGATTCACCAGACTATACCAATCCCCAAGTTGCTTTAGGTGCACTAGATGGTTGGTCAACCCAGAATCCTTTTGCGATTGATATAGATTTTACGGCCGGCGTGAGCTTAGATGCTACTTCAGCTAGTCGGCCTGATGCAGTTCGAATTTTTGAAGTCTTGATGGGCGACTCAGCATCTAGTGATGAAAGTTGTCGCGCAGTGCCTCGTGGTTTTGCTTGTAAGACTGTTAGCCAATTAACCTTTGGCCAAGACTTTGTAACTGCAGCTAAAGGCAATAGTGTTGCTGTTATCCCTTTAAAGCCCTTAAAGCCTAAGACCAGTTATTTATTGGTATTAACGTCAGTGCTTGAGGACAGTGAAGGTAATGCTATTGCGCCTTCAACATCTTATGAATTAGTTAAACAAGATTTTGCCACTAAACCGCTTAGCACAGAGTCACAGCGTAACTTACAACAGTTAATTAACAACTTTGAAAATGCTGTTGCTACAGAGGGTATTGATAAAGAAGATATAATTTACACTGCGGCTATTACTACTCAATCAGCAGGTGATGTCTTAGCTGCAATTAAAGGTTTAATGGCACCAAGTCCATTAAACAATAATACGCCACCCATCTTGATGACCAGTGATACTGGAGCCTTAGTTTCAGATATGTTATTCCCAGGTCAAACCATTGCAGATAGTTACGATGATCCTCGTTTCTTATTTAAATTAGCTCGTTTATATACAGGTTCTATTCAACTGCCCTATTATTTAGGTGAGCCAACAGAAATCAACCCTACAGCGCCATTAAATACCCGTTGGTTAGCCCGTTGTGATAGTGGTGCTATTATTGCTGCCTTACCTGCCTCTATGAAACCAGCTACGCCGGTTTCTGCTAATGATGCTTATTGTCAGGGAGCCAGTAATGGCGCTTTACGTGATTTAACTCAGTATGATGAAGAAGGTGCTGTCGTTTCACAATTAGATAAGGCGCGGCATCTAACAAAATTTAATACCATTCCAAAAACTAACAGTATGCAAACCCTTGCGGTGCAAATTACAGTACCAAATAGTGATTATGGTTTGGTAATGCCTGCAGCTGGTTGGCCTGTTGTGATTTTGCAACACGGTATTACCTCTAAAAAAGAAGATATGCTTGCCATTACTGGCTCTTTATCTTTACAAGGCTTTGCTACTGTTGCTATTGACCACCCTTTGCATGGTAGCCGTGGTTTTAGTGTAGAGGTTCCCACAGAAAATGGTGAGACTAGAACTGTAGTTATGAATGCCACTACCAATTCAGCAACTGATTATATGAACTTGTCTAATTTATTAGTAACACGCGATAATTTAAGACAAAGTATTGCTGATATGTTGGGTTTACGTTTAGGCTTAAACTTTACTCAAGGCTTACAGTTTGATCTGTCTAACGTTCAGTTTTTAGGTCACTCACTAGGAGCAATTACTGGAACATCTATGGTTGCTATGGCAAATACGCCAAGTGGCAATCCAGCGTTAGATGGTTTGTATAATATTAAAACTGCTACTTTGGCTATGCCAGGTGGTGCTGTCGCAAACTTTTTATTAGATTCACCTTCATTTAGTCCGTTAATAAAAGCCAGCATAATGCTGGGTGCAGGGGGAGAAACGGCTCAATCTTATATTAAATTTGCTACGGAAGTGAATGGCGGTTGTGGTGCGCCTATGGTGCCACCTTTTGCTGCTTGTTACCCTCCTTTTGTTGAGTACTTACAGCAAACTGGCAATACAGCTGCTTTAACCGCGTTAAATAATGCTTTTAGTCAGTTTGCTTTTGCTGCCCAAACAGTAACAGATGCAGGGGACCCAAATAACTATGCCCAACGCTTAGTAGTGTCTGAAACGCCAAGCTATGTAATTGAAGTTGTGGGTGATGGCGTTGATAACTTATCTGACCAAGTAGTACCAAATGGTTTTGCTAATCCATTAGCGGCTTTACAAGCAGGTAAAATGCCATTAGCGGGTACAGAGCCTTTAGCTCGCTTGTTGGCGGCTGGAAATATAAATGGTTCTGCTGCAGGCTCTGTTTCTTTGCAAGGACAAAATGCGATTACGCGTTTTAGTGCAGGGAATCATGGTTCAATTCTAAGCCCTGCGGCTAGTGCTGCTGCAACTAAAGAAATGCAAACCCAAACGGCTAGCTTCTTTAAAACGCAAGGCGCAGGTATACAAATTAGTGATGTTAGTGTGATTGCACCCGCTAATTAATATCTAACCTGCAGCTTAAAAAGCTCGGCTTGCCGAGCTTTTTCTATTTTTAAAACAGGTTACAATGTTGCATGACATTTTAAGAGGGTACTAGATTGGAATTTATTTATGAATATGGTTTGTTTTTGGCAAAAACAGTAACTTTTGTGTTGGCTTTTGCTGTCATTATTGTCTTGATAGTAGGGGCGGCTGCAGCAAAGTCTCGGCCAAGTAAAGCTCAATTAATGTTTACCGATTTAACGGAGCAGTATCAACAACGCGTTGCACAAATGCAACAAAAATTGTTAACTAAAAAGCAGTTTAAAAGCTGGTATAAACAGCACAAAAACTCGGCTAATGTTTTAGAAAAAAGATTATATGTAGTAGATTTTAATGGCAGTATGGATGCAAAAGAAGTGGATGCCTTACGCGAAGAGGTGACTGCAATATTAGCTGTGGCAACAGTTGAAGATGAAGTGTTGTTACGCTTAGAGAGCGGCGGCGGTGTCGTTCATGGCTATGGTTTGGCCGCGTCACAGCTAGATCGTTTACGGCAGCAAAATATTCCTTTAACTGTTGCTGTAGATAAAGTGGCAGCAAGCGGTGGCTATATGATGGCCTGTATAGGTAATAAATTATTAGCCGCACCTTTTGCTATTGTTGGTTCTATAGGTGTTATTGCTCAATTGCCCAATTTTCATAAGTTACTACAAAAACATGATGTTGATTTTGAGCAGTTTACAGCGGGTGAGTTTAAGCGCACTGTCACTTTATTTGCAAAAAATACGGATTCAGGTCGAGAGAAGTTTCAGCAAGAATTAGAACAGACTCATCACTTATTTAAACGTTTTGTTCAAGACCATAGGCCACAATTAGAGATTGATAAAGTGGCTACTGGTGAGCATTGGTTTGGCTATCAAGCTTTAGAGTTAAACTTAGTAGATAGCCTACAGACAAGTGATGACTATATATTGTCACACTTAGCAACGCGGCATATTTATCAAGTTAAGTTTCAATTGAAAAAGGGTATTGCTGAAAAAATAGGTGTTGGCTCTGCTGGGATTTTATCTATTTGGTGGCAAAAGCTAGCACAAATAACTCGGGTATATTAATGGATGCAGAATTTTGGTTAGCTTGTTGGCAAAATGATCATTTAGGGTTTCAATTAGATGATGTCCACCCTATGTTGCAGGAGCTATTGCCACAGTTAGCTTTGCCAACAGCAACTAAGGTATTTGTACCTTTATGCGGCAAGTCTTTAGATCTAGCGTTTTTAGCTAAAAGCTATAGTGTTGTAGGGGCTGAGTTATCTGATATCGCATGCCGTGATTTTTTTGCTCAGCATCAGTTAGAGCCTAGTGTTAGCGAAGCAACTAATAACTTTAGATGCTATCAAACAGAGCAGATTACGATATGGAACGGCGATTTTTTCAACTTGCCTAAGCAAGCCATAACTGAATGCCAGTTTATCTATGATAGAGCGGCTTTAGTTGCCTTACCAGAAGCTATGCGCCTGCAATATGCGGCTAAGTTATTAACATTATTTAAAGCGGGCACTAAAATGTTGCTGATTAGCGTTGACTACCCACAAGATGAAAAAGTAGGGCCGCCGTTTAGTGTAAGTAAGTTGGAGCTAGAAGCATTATTTCCCTCGGCGAGTATCAAAGAGTTAGCTGTGCAAGATCTTACTGCTAAAGGCTTCGCAAAGCGTAAATTTTCGGTATCAAAGTTGATAGAAACCGCTTACTTAATAAGTTTTAATTAGAGCAAACAAAAAAGCCCATAGCTAAATATAAATTAGGTATGGGCTTTATAAGATTTTTATAAGTTAGCGCAGTTGATTAAAGTCTATGTTTTCGTCTTTAACACCAGCATTAGGATCATTAAATACATCAATATCGAATTCTTTTTCACTCTTACCTACGATACACGACACCATAGCGTCACCACTGATATTGACAGAAGTTCTGGTCATATCTAGTAGTCTATCAACACCAATAATTAAACCTATACCTTCAACCGGTAGGCCAACTTGCTGCAACACCATAGCTAGCATGATTAAGCCAACGCCTGGAACGCCTGCTGTACCGACTGAGGCTAAGGTTGCAGTTAGAATAACCATTAAAAAGTCAGTGATTGTTAAGTCAACAGCAAAAACTTGAGCAATAAATACCGTAGCAACGCCTTGCATAATAGCAGTACCATCCATATTGATGGTGGCGCCAAGTGGAACAGTAAAAGAAGCAACACTATTTTTGACGCCTAACTTTTTAGTGACTGTCTCCATTGTTACTGGCATAGAAGCGTTACTGCTTGAGGTACTAAAGCCAAATAAGGCGGCATCGCGCATTTTACTAAAGAAAATCTTTGGATTTAAACCCGACACTAATTTTAGCATAGCGCCATACACCACAAAACCATGAAATAACAATACAAATAACACCACAGCAAAGTACTTAGCTAAGCTAGCGATAGTTTCAAACCCTAAGGTAGTAAACAATTTAGCCATTAAGAAAAACACACCATAAGGCGCTAAATTCATCAGTACTGTGACTAATTTCATAATTACATCGTTTAAATCAGAGAATACAGCGGCTAAGCGTTCACCTGATTTACCGCTCATAGCCATAGCTAAACCAAATAATACTGCAAAAACAATAACCTGCAGCATGTTACCTTTAGCCATAGACTCAAACGGATTGCTGGGGAATATATTAATAAATACCTGTGATAGCGAAGGGGCTTCACTTAAACTAAAAGTAGTGTCTGCTTGCATTTCTACGCCTAAACCAGGGCTAAAGATTAAGGCTGCAAAAATAGCGATGGAAATAGCAATAGCAGTAGTAAGTAGATATAAACCTATAGTTTTTCCGCCTAGCCTACCTAAACTTGAAGTATCGGAAAGTGAGCAAGTACCACATACTAGAGAGACAAAAACTAAAGGTACAACAAGCATTTTTAAGCTGGCAATAAATATTTCACCACCAACATGGAATAAACCATCAACAAAAAATGCTTTAATTGCAAAGTCGAACCCAAAGATAGAAAGGATGCGCTCTTCTTGGCCAGCTAAGATTGTTTTGAATAAAAATCCAACAAGAATACCGGCGCACATGCCAATAACAATGCGGGCTGTTAAGCCTAATTTTTTATCGTTTGCCATAACTTCTGACTAATAATGAGTATTGAATGGCGCTAAGACTAACAGGTTGTGCTATAGATGGGCAGATAAAGACAAAAAAAAATTAAAATTGCAATGATCTTTATAAGGTTATTGTTTAAGATGTATTATAAATCAAAAAATAAATTATAAAAAAACAGCTAGGGAGAGTTTTCATGCGGAACGTCCAGCGACTATTTATTGCGCTAATACTATCAGCATTGGCCGCTTGCGGCGGTGGTGGTTCACTAGGTACTGGTAACACTGGAGGTGGCAATACTGATGTTGTTTACTCTCTAGATCTTACTTTAGCTAAATCTAATGGTTTAGCGTCGAGCGAATTATCGCAAGCTACACCGCTTACGGTAAAAGCAACGTTAAGTGCGACAAATAATGGTGTAATAGCTAATAAGGTTATTAGCTTTACCCTAAGCGACCCAGCCTTAGCTTCATTTAGCAATCAATCTGGTACAGCACTTACTGATGCTAATGGTGTAGCAACTATTGTTTTATTGGTAGGAACTAAATCTGGCGCCGGCCAAGTAGAAGCCAGTTTTAATGATGCTATTACAAATGTAGGCTTTAACTCTGCAGGCGATGGTGGTGACAGTGTTGATGTCACTATTGGCAGCGTGTCATTAATTGCCGATACTTTGCAGCTAGGCACTGGCGCGGGGGATAAAGTAGAATTAAGTGCATTAGTTCGAGATTCTAATAACGTTGTTGTGGCTAATGTGCCGGTAGATTTCTTTGCAGATTCAGGTGAGCTAGTAAAAATTGATAGTGTAACCGGACTTAATGGTGTGGCTAAAGCTAGTTTAACTACACAAATAGATAAAGAATTGCGTGATATTACTATTAGGGCTATTGTGCAACAACAAAGCGCAGAATTGAAAATTACCGTTTTTGGTACCTCTATAGTTATAGCAGCGCCTTCGTCTGTTGTGCTAGGAGATACGGCAACGGTCGACGTGTTTTTAACTGATTCTAATGATAATGGCATTCAAGGCCAACAATTAGAGGTTGTATCGGCTTTAGGTAATACTTTAAGTAATACAACGCCTATAACTGCTGGCTCTGCAGCTAAAGCTAGCTTTACTTATACCGCTGTAAATAGCGGCGTAGATACGCTTACGGTCATGGGTTTAGGTAGCACTAATAGTGCTACTATTAATATCAGTGCTGATGCTTTTGCTTTCGTTGAAGCGGATCAGGACACAATATTAGAAGTAGATCTTAATACAGCCCAAGCGCTTAATGTCGAATGGCTAGTTAATGATTTGCCTAACGCTAATAAAACAGTAACTTTTAATACTACTCGCGGTGTTATTGCCGACACAGAAGCCAACTTAGTTAATAAAAAAGTAACGTCCTACGGTACTACTGATGCTGACGGTAAAGCTGAAGCTATTATCCGCTCGACTTATGCTGGTATGTCAACTATTAGCGCAATAGGTGGAGAAGGCACTGAAGCGGTAAGCGCGAAAAAGATAGTTGAGTTTGTAGCAGTAAATCCAACTCAAGTTGAAGCACAAGCTTTTCCTACTCAGTTAGGTGCGGGTGAATCAAGTGCTATTAGAGCTATAGTGCGTGACGAAAATAATAACCCAGTTAAAAATCAAACGATTGTATTTACTCTAGATAATTCTGCAGGGGGTGTAAAAAGCACAGGTACTGCAGTAACAAATTCGCAGGGTATTGCTTCTACTGTATTTACCGCAGATACGACTACCGGCGGAGGCGTTAATGGCCTAAACTTAGTAGTAAACGCTTCTTTACAAGATGATAACGCTATAAATGATAAAGTTGATATTGCAGTAGGCAAAAGAACGCTATTCTTCCGCTTTGGTACGGGAAATACAATTACAAAGCCTTCGCTAAGTACTTATGCTAAAGAGTTTTCAATTATAGTTACAGATAGTTCAGGTAACCCTATAGCTAATCAAGAACTAAATGTAGCAGTGGTATCTTTAGGTTATAAAAAGGGGGTATGGGTGCCGTCTCCGCTTCCGCCTGAATCATTTAAACGTTGGATTACATCGGGAACGCCAGGTGCGCATACCTCTCCTATATATTGTGATAGCGAAGACGCTAACTTTAATGGCATCTTAGATGATAAAGAAGATATTAATTTTGATGGTCAATTAACCCCAGGAAATATCGCTGTAGTAGACAGAACTGTTACTTCAGATGAAAGCGGAATTGCAACTTTTAAAGTGACTTACCCGCAAGATGTAGGAGCATGGCTAAATGTCCGTTTACAAGTTACTGGTTTAGCTTCAGGAACAGAAAATGTGTCATATAGAGAGTATTTGCTACCGGTTTCAAGTGAAGATGTTGTAAATGAAAACGCTTCACCGCCAGCAAATCCTTTTGGAATGCTGCAATCATGTGATGTGGCAGGGTAAAAATTACAATAAAAAAAAGGAGCTTAGGCTCCTTTTTTATTGTATATGATTTGTTACATCTAAGTTGTGGCCAGTATAATAGCATTACTTTATAGTGCTTATAATTATCTAAATCATGTTTATGTGGAGCGGTTAAATGCGCATGGCTTTTTTCTTATCTGTTTTTTTGCTTTTTAGCGCTATAGCGCAA
This sequence comes from Rheinheimera sp. MMS21-TC3, assembly GCF_032229285.1. Classification (NCBI taxonomy): domain Bacteria; kingdom Pseudomonadati; phylum Pseudomonadota; class Gammaproteobacteria; order Chromatiales; family Chromatiaceae; genus Rheinheimera; species Rheinheimera sp. MMS21-TC3. The sequence goes on along the minus strand of NZ_CP135084.1, from coordinate 2,699,128 downwards.
GCAGACAATGCTAGTTTAGCTTCACAAGTAAAAGCCTTATGGCAAGCCAAAGATTATCAGGCAGCTAAGCAATTATTGGTAGATAAAGTAACCCCGAAAACCAAAGATGCCCAGTTGCTTGCTTTATGGGGCGAAACAGAAGCAAAGTTAAATAATACCGATTTAGCTGAAGAGCTATTAAAAAAAGCCGTTAAATATGAAGCTAATAATGCAGATTATCAGCATTGGTATGCAACAGCGAGTTGTAATAAAGCCACATCGGCTAGTATGTTTAGTGCTTTAGGTTATGCTAAGCGTTGTAAAAAAGCTTATGAAACTGCGCTGAAACTTGCACCAGAGCATCCTCGTAGCTACATTGCTCTAGCCAGTTATCTTGCTCAAGCTCCTAGTATAGCGGGGGGGGATAAAGATGCTGCGCTAGCTTTAGCTAACCAGTTAAAAGCAATAGATAAGTTACAAGGCTTGTTGTTAGAAATTAAGATTATTGATTTTGCTGACACAACGGACTTTGAGCAGTTTTTAGAGCAGGCTGTAGAGTTAAAGTCTCGGCCTGAACCTTATTTTTATCGAGCTCAGCAGTTAGCAGCAAAACAAGACTATACGGCCGCCATAAGCTTATTTGCACAAGCTATTCAACAGCCTGCTGTTGATGATGCAGCGTCGCAGCTAATATTAGAAAGCAGATATCAGTTAGCTCGAAATGCGATACTGGCTAAAACAAAAATAACTGAAGCTATCGCTATGTTATTGCAATTTATTGCAGAATCTACAGAAGAAGAGCGTCGAGAATGGGCTCAGTTTCGCTTGGCTCAGTTATATGCATTAAATGGTGACAAAGAATTGGCACACACTATAGTTCAGGCCCTAACATCTACTACAGAAGACGATAAACTAAAACAACAGCTAGCAGAAACGTTTTAGCAAGGAAGAGAATAGCGAAGCACTTAAAGCGACTAAATTTGTTTAATCGCTTTAAGTGCTATTTAAACGAGCTTATTTACTTTGTTGAAACTGATAAACCGATCCTAAATCTAATAGTTGGGTTAATTCATCTAAAGCGGTGCGTGACTCAACCAATAATTGGGGATCAGCTAAGTCTGCTTCTGATAATTCATCACGGTAATGCTTATCTACCCACTGGTTTAAATCAGCAAATAGGTTGTCATTCATAATTACGTGCTGATTGACCGCGGCTTGCTCTTGTTCACTTAAAACTACCCGTAGTCTTAAACAAGCAGGGCCACCACCATTTTGCATGCTTTGCTTAACATCATAATAGTGAACTTGTTTAATTGGCGTGCCACGGCTTGTTAGTTGTTGTAAATAGCTATGTACTGTAGGGTTGTCGCGGCATTCTGTTGGCGCAATAATGGCCATCTCACCATTAGGAAGAGTGATAACTTGAGTATTAAATAAATAGGTTTTAATTGCTTGTTCAACACTAACTTCGTCTGTTTTAACTTCAATCAGATGGAGTTCTTGGTCATTGCCAAATTTACGTTGTAACTCGGCTAGTTTATTTTTGCTATCAACAAAAGCTTGTTGATGATAAAACAGCACGTTTTGATTGCCAACGGCAATAACATCGTTATGAAATACCCCTTGGTCAATTACATCAGGGTTTTGTTGCATATAGACTACTTGGTCTTGATTTAAACCGTGTAAGCGGGCTACAGCTTCACAAGCTTCTAAGGTATGTCTGGCAGGGTAGCGTGTTGGGGCAGGTTTAGTGCTATCAAAAGCGTAGCGACCAAAAACAAAAAGCTCAACACCGGTTTTGCCATACTGACTACAAAGTCTGGTATGATTTGCCGCGCCTTCATCACCAAAGTGGTCATTATCTGGTAAATGTGTATGATGCGAAAAATACTTAGGATCGCGGAACATAGCCTGTAATATGTTGCCTGTTGTGCTAGGTTCTAATGAACGATGAAATTTATTGGTTAAATTAGCAGGTGTAAAGTGGACTTTATTATTTGCAGTATCTGCACTAGGTGAAATAGTTGCTGCATTGGCTGTCCACATACTTGATGCAGAGCAAACCGCTTTAAACACAGCAGGAGCTTGTTTAGCGGCTTTTTCGATAACAGCAGCATCAGAGCCAGAAAAGCCTAGCCGGCGTAGTGTATGGACATCAGGGCGCTCTTGTGGCGCAAGTACGCCTTGAACCATACCAAGGTCATGTAAGGCTTTCATTTTACTTAAGCCTTGTTTGGCAGCTTGGCGCGGGCTTGAAGTGTTTTTAGCATTAGATAAAGACGCTATATTGCCAATAGATAGGCCTGCATAGTTATGAGTTGGACCAACGAGGCCATCAAAGTTTGCTTCAATAAATTTCATAATGAGTTGTTATCCTTTTTGGCATAGCGCAGTTGTTATTATTTTTGCAACCTTTAAGATGCGCAGCATATACTGGTTATGATACCAGCAGTTAGCGCAGAAATTGAGTTGGTTTGCATAATAATCAGTTTATTCACTTGTCACAACCGCAGTTTACGGATATACGTTAAAAAGCAACTTAATGGGCAAGTACTAAAATTTAGTTAGGGATCTCAGGATTAAGATGGCGAAATCACTGGTAATAGTCGAATCACCGGCAAAAGCAAAAACAATTAATAAGTACCTAGGCAAAGACTTCGTGGTTAAGTCTAGCGTGGGTCATATACGCGATTTGCCTACTAGCAGTAGTAAAAAGAAATCTGCAACTAAAAAAGAATTAAGCAAAGAGCAAAAGCAATATCAAGCTTTAGTCGATCGTATGGGTATAGACCCAGAAAACGGCTGGAAGGCACGTTACGAAATATTACCAGGCAAAGAAAAAGTAGTAAAAGAGTTACAAGCACTAGCAGAAAAAGCTGACACTATCTATCTGGCAACGGACTTAGACCGTGAAGGAGAAGCTATAGCTTGGCATTTAAAGCAAATTATTGGTGGTGATGACGACAGGTTTAAACGTGTTGTATTTAACGAAATTACCAAAAATGCTATCCAAAATGCTTTTGAAGAACCTGGTGTTGTTAACGAAGACCGCGTTAATGCACAGCAAGCTAGGCGGTTTTTAGACCGAGTAGTGGGCTTTATGGTTTCGCCCTTACTATGGAAAAAAGTCGCACGAGGCTTATCCGCTGGACGAGTACAGTCCGTAGCTGTTCGTTTGGTTGTTGAACGTGAGCGTGAAATAAAAGCCTTTGTTCCAGAAGAATATTGGACAGTAACAGCGGATGCTACAACTGCTGCGGCAGATGCTTTAAAACTTGAGGTAACAAAACAACAGGGCAAAGCTTTTAAACCATTAAATAAAGCTCAAACTCAAGCGGCATTAGCTATCCTTAAGTCGGCAGAATATAAAGTTGCTAATCGTGAAGATAAGCCTAGCAGTAGTAAACCGCAGGCTCCTTTTATAACGTCAACTTTACAACAAGCCGCTAGTACACGCTTAGGTTATGGTGTTAAAAAAACCATGATGTTAGCTCAGCGTTTATATGAAGCCGGTCATATTACTTATATGCGTACAGACTCAACAAACTTGAGCGCTGAGGCAGTAGCAAGTTGTCGTGACTATATTGAAGAAAATTTTGGTAAAAAATATCTACCTGAACATCCTCTTAATTATGGTAGTAAGGCAAATGCTCAAGAAGCGCATGAAGCTATCCGCCCTTCAGAAGTAACAGTTTTAGCCTCTGCTTTAGGTGAGATGGAAGCAGATGCGCGCAAATTGTATGAATTAATTTGGCGCCAATTTGTGGCCTGCCAAATGCCACCCGCATTATATGATGTTAGCAATGTGATAGTTCAAGCAGCTGATTTTGAATTACGCGCTAAAGGTCGAGTGCTTCGTTTTGACGGTTGGACCAAAGTGCAGCCAGTTGCTAAGCGCAAAGGGGAAGAAGACAGTGTTTTACCTGATGTTAAGCCGGGTGAAGTGTTAAAGTTACAACAATTAAATGACAGTCAGCACTTTACTAAACCTACACCACGTTTTGGTGAGGCCAGCTTAGTTAAAGAGTTAGAAAAGCGTGGCATTGGTAGGCCATCAACTTATGCATCTATTATTTCAACAATCCAAGATCGTGGTTATGTGCGTGTTGAAAATAAACGCTTTTACGCCGAAAAAATGGGCGAAATCGTTACCGATAGACTAGTTGAAAACTTTAATAACCTAATGAATTACGACTTTACAGCTAATATGGAATTAAAGTTAGATGAAATTGCTAATGGCCAAGTTGCATGGCGTAATGAGTTGGATAACTTTTATGCTGACTTTCAGCAAAAACTAAAAACAGCAGAGTTAGAGCCAGAAAGTGGCGGTATGCGAGTAAATCAGTTTGTTTTAACCGATATTGCTTGCCCAACTTGTGACAGAGCTATGGGAATTCGTACTGCTTCTACAGGGGTGTTTTTAGGTTGCTCAGGCTATAATTTACCACCTAAGGAACGCTGTACTAAAACTATCAATTTAGTATCAGGCGACGATGCTATAGCCGTATCTGATGATGATGAACATGAAACAGAATTATTAAGACAGAAAAAGCGTTGTCAAAAATGTGGCACCGCCATGGATAGCTATTTAATAGATGAACAGCGTAAGTTGCATGTTTGTGGTAATAATCCTGAATGTGATGGCTATGAGATTGAGCAGGGTAGCTTTAAAATAAAAGGTTATGATGGTCCGCTAATTGAGTGCGATAAATGTGGCGCCGATATGCAATTAAAATCAGGCCGCTTTGGCAAGTATTTTGGTTGTACCAACACTGAGTGTAAAAATACCCGTAAGTTGCTGCGAAACGGTGAAGCTGCACCACCAAAAGAAGATCCAGTCCATTTACCTGATTTGAAGTGTGCAAAATCAGATACCTATTTTGTATTGCGTGATGGTGCAGCAGGGATTTTTATGGCTGCAGCTACTTTTCCAAAATCACGCGAAACCAGAGCACCTTTAGTAGCTGAGCTAGCTAAATACCGTGATTTAATTTCACCTAAGTTTTACTATTTAGCTGATGCCCCGCAAAAAGATCCTGAAGGTAATTTAGCGGTGATACGTTGGAGCCGTAAAACTAAGCAGCAATACGTGATGACTGAAGTTGATGGCAAAGCAACAGGTTGGGCTGCTTGGTATGAAAAAGGTAAATGGGTAGTGACTAAAAAATAGTTAAATACTTAAAGTAAAAAAATACTCGCAGCTGCGAGTATTTTTTTTACACTAAACACTAAATCACCACTTAGGTTTAGGTGCAAATAAATCATCAATATCTTTATTGTCTTTTTCTTCTTTTTTAGCTCTATCGCGAACATTACCTTCTTTTAATTGGGTAGCTATGCTTTCTAAGGTTTCTATAACTTCTGCTTGGCGTTTAGTTACATAGTCATCTTGATGACCATATTGGCTTAATGAGGTTAAAGCTTTTTCAAAATATTGCCTAGCCGAACCTAGCATGCCATTTGATCTAGCTTTTATGCCACGCTTAATTTGGCTTTCAACATTAATCCGTAATTGTAATATTTCTAAGCGTTTATCCTCTGAAATAACAACTTGGGTATCAAGGTTGCCTCTAGCATGTTCGCCCCTTAAAACGGTACGCAGCCGCTTAATACCTTTAATCATATGAATAAGTTGTTGATCATTATCAGGCAAGGTAACAGTGTCATTGTAGCTGTTATCGGTGGGTTCTGAAGCAGCAAGCCTGGCTTCAGTTTCATTTAATCGATGGCGTAAATCCTTTGCTTTAGGTTCCAGTTCAACCATGGCTTTTAAGTTGAAGCAAATACGCTTTAATAACATTTTACTGATAGCGGGTGATAAAGGAACGTTGGCAGAATTCAATAATAATTCTTCACTATCTTCCAGCATAGCGCGAAGCTTGCTATATTCTGCACGCTTTAAAGCCGCCAAGCGTGCTTTGTGTTGCTGGATCGCATTGACAATAACGGCAATAATAATTAGCGCTATTATCAATATAATGATCAAAGTTAACAGCATTTAGACCTCTAAATAAACTGCTCGCAAGAGCTTATAATGATTAAAGAAATAGTATTTAATCATCACCTGCTGGCGATGTTGGCAAGCTAAAGTTGCCGACTAAAAGCCATTTTTATTTAATTTGGTATTACCGCATCGACCTAAGTTCGAAGTAAGAGGTAATTTAGCAAAATAGCAATATAGATACCAATTTAAGTAAAATATTAATAGTAATGTCGCGCTTAAACATGTTTTATTACTATATCGTAGAGTACAGCTCAGTGCATCATTAACAAAACTAAAGTATATAATTAGCAATATTATGCTGCAGAATGTTTGAACTGGCAGACGCTACACAATAAACCTTACTAGCAAAAGTATCTATCAGCAAATATCTTTAGTTTTACCACTATTGCTTAACTATCAACCTTATTAACAACAGCAGACAAACAAACTCGGTTTATAGTGAAACAAAATAAAGTTGGAATATCCTAACCACAAGGTATATTAGTTAAAGAACAGCCATTATAGGGTCGGTAATCAATGAAATTACAACAACTGCGCTATATTTATGAAGTGCTAAACAATAATTTAAATGTCTCTGCCACAGCTGAGAGTTTATATACTTCGCAACCTGGTATAAGTAAGCAAGTGCGGATGTTAGAAGATGAGCTTGGTATTCAAATATTTGGTAGAAGTGGTAAACATTTAACCCATGTTACTGCAGCGGGTAAAGAAGTAATAGAGCTTTCTAGACAAATTTTATCTAAAGTCGAAAGTATTAAAGCTATAGCTAAAGAACATACTTTACCGGATCAAGGCAAGTTAAACATTGCCACTACCCATACCCAAGCCCGCTATGCACTGCCAAAAGTGATTAGTGGCTTTATACAAAAATATCCTAAAGTGTCGCTGCATATGCACCAAGGGACACCACAGCAGATCTCTGAAGCGGCCTCAAGAGGTGAAGCAGATTTTGCAATTGCCACTGAAGCTTTGCACTTATATAGCGATTTAGTTATGTTGCCCTGCTACCACTGGAACCGTAGTGTTATAGTGCGTAAAGATCACCCCCTTGCGCAGTTAAAGCGCGTATTAGTGCTAGATGATGTTGCAAATCAGCCTATAGTGACTTATGTCTTTGGCTTTACAGGGCGTTCCGAGTTAGATAAAGCTTTTGCCAGTAAAGGCTTAGAGCCTCATATAGTGTTTACTGCCACTGATGCCGATGTGATTAAAACCTATGTTCGCTTAGGTTTAGGCGTAGGTGTTATTGCTTCTATGGCAATGGATGCCGAACTAGATGACGACTTGGTGGCTATTGATGCCAGCCATTTATTTGACGCTTCCACCACTAAAATTGGCTTTCGTAAAGGTGCTTTCTTAAGAGGTTATATGTATGACTTTATCCAGCGCTTTGCTCCTCACTTAACTAAAGATGTAGTAGAGCAGGCGAATTTACTGCGTAATCAAGAAGAAATAGATAAGATGTTTTTACAAGTTACACTACCTGTACGTTAATAATTTAGTGATAAATTGATGGTGTTAAGGGGTATTTTATGGTTCCTGTAGAATTAATACTACTGGCATTAAGCCCCGTATTTTTGCTAGTTTGTTTTTAGCTTTTCTGTTGCAAGACTTTTTGTATTATTGGTTTCATCGTGCATCACATAACATCCGTTGGCTGTGGGCATCGCATATCGCGCACCATAGTTCGCGGCTAATGAATTTCAGCACAGCTTTTAGACAAAGCTTAACCTATCCTATATCTGGCATGTGGCTATTTTGGACACCCATGATCCTTATCGGTTTTCCACCAGCAATAGTGCTAGCTATAGTGGCGTTAAATACTGCAGCTAATAAGCATTAAGCATTGAATAACGTAAGGATATTTTAAATAAAAGACCTAAACTCCATATAAAAAAACTATAGTGGGCTATGCTTAGTAATAACTTAATTGTTAGGGGTGGCATATGAAAAAACTAATGTTAATGATGAGTTGTCTATGTTTAGGGCTGATGGCATGTAAACCTGCCGAGCAAGAGGTAGTAGAAAAGACCCCTGCAGCGTTAGCTGCTACACAACCTGATTGTTCTTTAAATTTTGGTATTGATGCTTGGGAACCCTACCAATATATGACGGTAGATAATAAGCCAGCAGGATTAGATATAGAAATTGTCAAAGGGGTACTCAGTAATATGGGCTGCCAATTTACAGTTACCCAAGGTAGTTGGACGGAGTTACTACTTAAACTTAAAGCAGGTGAAGTGGATGCAGTATTAGGCGCATCAAAAACAGAAGATAGAGAAAGCTTTGCTTATTTCTCTGATGCTTATCGTAAAGAGCGCTTTCAGCTATATGTCCGTAACAGTAATATTAATTATCCTTATAAAAATATAACGGCATATCTTGAGGCGGGCCATAAGTTAGGTATTGTTAATCAATATTACTATGGTGATGATTTTGCTGCTCTTTATGATAATAAAACCTTTCAACCTCTTTTTATCGGGGCCATTATCAGTGAGTTAAATATTGCAAGGTTATTAGATGAAGAAATTGATGGTTTACTTGAAGACAGCTTTGTTGCTGCATCTATCCTAAGGCGTAAAGGGTTGGATAAGTATATTAAACCGCATAATATTAGTTTAGAAAGTGCTGATGTGTTTATTATGTTTAGTCAAGAATCAATCTCACCACAACAAGTTGAAGCCTTTAATACAGGCTTAACCCAACTTAAAGAAAATGGTGATTATAATAAAATAGTTAATAAATACAGCCATTAACTATTCTTAAAAGCTAAGTGCAAACTGCTGCTGTAAGATAGCAGCAGTAAACTTGGTTTTTAAATAAAAGCCTCTTGGCAGTGTCTTTATGGGTTGGCCTTGGCTACCTATGGCATCAGTTAAAGCTTTACTATTAGCGGCTTTAGGCCTTAATTGTAAATACTTTCCTGTAGCGCCTCTAATATTAGCAATACCGCCTAAGCTAATTAATTCCATTAACTCTTCCCAATCTTGTTGCAAAGCTTGTTGCTGCTGCGGGTCTGGTTGCCATAAAAAGCCATTACCAATAACCCGCTGGGCTAAAGGGATTTGGCGTTCAGCTAAAATTGGCAACCATAAAATATGCTGTAGCTTTTGACACACCCAAGAGTTTTGCCATTCTAACCCTGTTATGCCGGTTAAAGGCGCGACACAGACATAGGTGCTCTCTAGCGGTTTACCTTGTTGGTTAATAGGTAAGGTTTTAAGTTCTATGCCTAACTCTGCAAAATCGACCACAGCTTGAGAGCCGCCATTAGCCCCTAAGGCTAACTCTATTAATTGTCCCACCCAACCTTTATCTTTTAGCAAGTTTTTAGGTACAACTTGGTCAAGACGCTCAGCTAACTGGCCAATTGTTAAACCAGCAATAGCATGACAGCGCGCCATTAAATCTTCAGTTGTTTGTGGTGGTGTAAGCATAATTAAGTAGATTAACTATTTTGTTGTTAACGCTAGCATTTTTTGAACTATATTGCTGCTTAAAAACAACTCAAACTGACTTATGCACATAAGATTTGATAGTAGTGCTTTTAGATGCTTTTTGTAAGCTATTGAAAATAAGTGCTTTAATGTAGTTTTAGCTAAGGGTTATATAATTAAATATAAACTTATTCATAGCTTTACTGCTACTTGAGCACAGGGTTATCAACAGAAGCTGTTAAAAAGTCCACACTGCAATTAATTAAATAAAGTAAACTGTGGATAACTATAGGGAAGTTGGCTTGAAAATAGCGATTGCTCCACAGCCAACTTTGTGAAAGAATCTTTTTATAATAGATTTATGAACCGCCAGAGGTTTAAGTGATCGATTCCGAAGGATTTCGGGCTAATGTCGGCATAGTAATATGTAACAACCAAGGACAGGTGTTTTGGGCAAAACGATATGGTCAGCATTCTTGGCAATATCCACAGGGTGGCATGAACGAAGGTGAAACGCCTGAGCAAACGATGTTTCGCGAATTACACGAAGAAGTTGGGTTAACTGCAGCAGATGTACAAGTTATCGCAACAACTAAACATTGGCTGCGTTATAAGCTGCCAAAACGTTTAATTCGTAAAGACAGCAACCCTGTATGTATTGGTCAAAAACAAAAATGGTTTTTGTTACGGCTGACTTGTAGTGAAGATGAGGTAAACTTATTAAAAACTACGCATCCTGAGTTTGATAACTGGCGCTGGGTCAGTTATTGGTATCCAGTGAGGCAAGTAGTTGCGTTTAAACGTGAAGTTTACCGTAAAGTCATGAAAGAGTTTGCTCCTATTGCATTGCCATTCATTCGCCGTGAAGGAAAAAGAAAAAGTTAAGTGTAGATTGCTAACCCAGGTTAGCTAAGAATTAAAAAGGGAGCTCTAATGTTAAGCCTGCTCAGACGTATTGTTCAAGATGTGGCACAAGAGCCAGTGCTTAACAATGCGCTAGCGGGTTTAGTAACGAGTATAAAACAGGCCTTAAAAACTGAGTGCTGCTCGGTATATCTCGCTGATTATCAGCAGCAGCACTTTATGTTAATGGCAACAAGTGGCCTTAATCCTGATGCTGTTGGTCAAGTAGCTATTGGCTTTGCAGAAGGCCTGATAGGTTGGATAGGTCAACGTGAAGAGCCAATTAATTTAGCTAAAGCACATTTACATCCTCGATTTAAAGTGACACCTGAAGTCAGTGAAGAGCATTTTTCTGCTTTTTTAGGCTGTCCTATTATTCATCACCGTAAAGTACTGGGTGTGTTAACCATACAGCAAGCAGAAGAACGGGTATTTAACGAAGAAGAAGAGTCTTTTTTAGTAACCTTAGCAGCGCAACTAGCATCGGTACTAGCAAATGCTGAAATGCGCCAAGCGGCGAGTGAAAGTTCTGCTACACAAATTCAGACAGGGCATTTAAAGGGCTTGCCAGGGGCGCCGGGTATAGCTATGGGCCATGCCTTTATTCTAGAGCCTGCTAATGATTTTAATGCTATTTCAGTTAAACGTTCTGACAACCCAGAGCAAGAGCTAGCCTATTTTTACCGCGCAGTAAAAATGACTAAAGCCGAATTTAATCGCTTAGCAGAGCGAATGGCTGGGCATTTACCTCCTGATGCTTTAGCTATTTTTGATGTTTACCATCAATTATTAGATGCGGCTAGCTTAGGCAAAGAAATTGAACAACAAATAGCCGATGGCTGGTGTGCTAAAAGTGCTTTAAAACGCGTGGTTGAAAAGTTTGCTCGCCAATTTGACGATATGGATGATAGCTATTTACGTGAGCGCGGCACTGATATAAGAGATTTAGGTCAGCGGGTATTAAATAATTTATTAGATACACAAAAGCGTAAAGTTAAATTACCTGAAGATATCATTTTAGTAGCTGATAATGTTACAGCCACTATGTTAGCTGAGATCCCCCAAGAAAAGTTAATGGCCATAGTGTCATTAAAAGGCTCGGTTAACTCTCACGCCGCTATTATGGCCAGAGCTTTAGATATACCAGCAGTAATGGGGGTGGATGAATTACCCTTATTGCAATGGCAAGATCAATACTTAATTGTTGATGGTTATCTTGGCAATGTTCTATTGTCGCCAGTAGAAGCAATTTGTACGGAATATCGGCGCTTAATTAATGAAGATGCCGCACTTAATGCGCTGTATTTAGTCGAAGTACATTTACCCTCACAGTCATTATGCGGCATTAGGTTTGATTTAATGGTTAATTCTGGTTTAGCTGTCGAACTAGAAACTGCTGATCTAGAGCATACCGATGGCGTAGGTTTATATCGCACTGAGTTTCCGTTTATTATGCGTAGCCGCTTTCCTACAGAACAAGAACAAACCGACTTATATCGAAAAGTATTAGAGAGCGCACCTAATAAACCAGTCGTAATGCGTACTTTAGATGTTGGTGGCGATAAAGCACTGCCATATTTTACTATCGAAGAAGAAAACCCATTTTTAGGTTGGCGCGGTATTCGCTTAACGCTTGATCATCCTGAGATATTTTTGGTACAAATTCGCGCTATGCTAAAAGCAAATTTAGCTTTAGATAACTTACATATTTTATTGCCGATGATTTCTGATCTTGCGGAAGTTGATGAATCTTTAAGGTTAATTAAGCAAGCATGTTTTGAGGTAAGTGAAGAGTTAGCCATAGCACTACCACGGCCCAAGGTTGGGGTAATGATAGAAGTGCCTTCAATAATGTTTCAACTACCTGAGTTAGCCCAAAAGGTAGACTTTTGTTCGGTTGGCACTAATGATTTAACCCAATATTTGTTAGCAGTAGATAGAAACAATCCAAGAGTAGCTAGTTTATATGATGCTATGCATCCTGCTGTACTACGTGCCCTATATAGCTTAGCCTTACAAGCTAAAGGTTTACAATTCCCTATTAGTATTTGTGGTGAATTAGCAGCAGAGCCTGCTGGAGTGTTACTATTAGCTGCCATGGGATATCGCTATTTTAGTATGAATAGCAGTAATTTGGCGAAGATTAAATGGTTATTACGGCGGATTGAATTATCAGAGTTAGAGTTATTATTACCAGAAGTCTTAGCTTGCCGTTCAGCCCAGCATGTTAGAATACATGTGCAACGCTTTTTAGAACAAAAACAATCACTAAATCAACTTAGAGTCTAAGCCTTATGCCTCTAAGAAACTTCCTTAACCAATAAAGAGAGTACAGCTTGCTAACGGTTATTGTTCTAACTTTACTTTTAGGTGCGGTAGTGGGCTTCCTTGCCGGCTTATTGGGTATAGGTGGTGGTCTTTTGATCGTGCCAGCCCTTGTAGTCTTATTACCTGCTTATGGTATTATCGCGCCTGAGCATGCCATGTTAGTGGCTATTGCCACCTCGTTAGCCTCTATTATTGTTACAGCAAGCTCCTCGGTGTTAGCTCACCATCGAAGAGATAATGTGCCTTGGTCAATTGCGACAGCGGTATTGATTGGTGCTGGAATAGGTGCGAGTTTGGTTGGTTATTTTGCCCATAATGTTAGTGGCCACACCTTAAAACTAGTCTTTGCTATAGCAGTGCTGCTTTTATCCCTACGTATGCTAGGCTCGCGCTCAATTGTTGGCAGTAAGGCTTTACCCAATAAAGGTTGGTTAGGCGCAATTTCGGCGCTGTTAGCGGGTATTGCTAGTTTACTTGGTATAGGTGGTGGAGCTTTATTTGTGCCTATGCTGAACTATTTTTCAGTAGATATGCGCCGAGCCATAGGTTGTGCTGCAGCCTCGGGAATTGCTATTTCTGTTTTTGGCTCTATTGGCTATGTGTTAGCTGGTTGGCAGCATTACTCATTAGCTGATGGCTTTTTTGGTTATATATATTTACCAGTATTAGCCGGTATAGTGGCCACTTCTGCTTTTATGGCACCTATTGGGGCTAGATTAACTCAGCGCCTGCCGGTGTTGGTGATAAAGCGGGTGTTTGGTATTTTTTTAATCTTAGTCGCAGCTAAGATGATGTTTAGTTAAGGGTTGTTATGTCAGCGGGCTATATTAGTTTTCCACAAATTGATCCGATAATTTTTGCTATAGGCCCCATCGCTTTAAGATGGTATGGCTTAATGTATTTAATTGCCTTTGCTCTTGCTTGGTGGCTAGCCAATAGAGCAGCCAGTCAGCCTAAATCAGGCTGGACTGAGCAGCAAGTTAGCGACTTATTATTTCAAAGTTTTATCGGGGTTATTCTGGGTGGCCGTATAGGCTATGTTTTGTTTTATCAATTTGATTATTTCTTACAAGATCCTATCTACCTGTTTAAAATATGGACCGGCGGCATGTCATTTCATGGTGGCTTTATAGGTGTGCTTGTTGCTATGGCCTGGTTTGCAAAACGTAATAATAAAGCTTACCTAGAGTTAGGTGACTTTGTTGCTCCGCTGGCACCACTAGGTTTAGCGGCAGGGCGTTTAGGTAACTTTATTAATGCCGAATTATGGGGCAGGCCAACAGATGTACCTTGGGCGGTGTTATTTCCTAACGCAGGTCCTTATCCACGACACCCCTCGCAGTTATACGAGTTTATGCTAGAAGGCATAGTATTATTTATTTTAATTATTTTGTATCGTCGGTTTAGCCCACCAAGCGGAGCCTTAGGAGGATTATTCTTAGTCGGCTATGGTGCTGCCCGCTTTACCGTTGAATTCTATCGCGAGCCAGATGCACATCTAGGAATTTTGTCTGCAGGTATGTCAATGGGGCAATGGCTATCATTACCGATGATTATTAGTGGTGTGGGCCTAATTAGCTATGGCTATTGGCGCCGAGGTCAACAAAAACAACAGGCAGTATAAGCATGAAACAATATTTAGATCTATGTCAGCGCATTATTGATCAGGGTGTCTGGGTAGATAATAAACGCACAGGAGTTAGGTGTTTAACCTTAATTAATGCTGATTTAGAGTATGATGTCGCAGCGAATGCCTTTCCATTATTAACCACACGTAAAAGCTATTACAAAGCAGCAATAGCCGAGTTGCTAGGCTATATTCGCGGTTATGATAATGCAGCGGACTTTCGGGCTATTGGCTGTAATACCTGGAATGCCAACGCCAATGAAAATACAGCTTGGTTAAATAACCCACATCGTAAAGGCACTGATGATATGGGCCGAGTTTATGGCGTGCAAGGGCGATCGTGGCAAAAGCCGGATGGAACCTTTTTAGATCAGTTTAAAAAAGTGGTCAATAATTTAAGCCAAGGCATTGATGATAGAGCTGAAATCATTACTTTTTATAATCCCGGTGAAATAGAGCTAGGCTGTTTACGGCCTTGTATGCATACCCATACTTTTTCACTATTAGATGGCACCTTATATTTAACCTCGTATCAACGCAGTTGTGATGTGCCTTTAGGTTTGAATTTTAATCAGGTGCAATGCTTTGTGTTATTAGCCTTAGTGGCACAAATTACCGGTCATAAAGCGGGTAAAGTATTTCATAAAATAGTCAACGCCCATATTTATGAAAACCAATTGCCTTTATTGCAAGAGGTTCAGCTGCAACGCCAGCCGTTACCTTTACCTCGCTTACATCTTAATCCTAAGATAAAAACCTTACAGGATATAGAAACTTGGGTAACTACAGCAGATTTTGAGCTAGAAGGCTATAAAAGTCATGAAGCTATAAGTTACCCGTTTACGGTTTAAACTCTAGTTAGGATCCTAAACGGCAGTTTTATTTAGGCTACTGTTTAGGATATCTAGCGCCTAGCCAATAATCTGTTAGCTAGCTTGGCCTAAATATTGCTTTAATTTCGTTATTAAGAAATTATTGGTCAAATACATTTAATCAAAGTGTAAACTGGCTTAACCAAAGGTGGCAGTATGATAGTGCTAAGATCTCTAGTTATTAGTTGCATTAGCTTATGGTTATTAATAAGTTGTAGTGCAAGCAACTCAACCCAGCAGCAGGCTTATACACTGGATGATTATAGCCAGTTACTAACCACAAACTTATTACAGCAATTACCGGATAATATAAGGTATAGCGCTAGTAAACCTCGCATAGCAGTTAGCTCTTTTGTGCCTGTTAATAGCTTTTCTCTGTCGCAAGCAGATGAGACTGAAAAACAAATGGCCAATCAATTAAGTGAAAGTATGCTTAGCCATATTAAGCAGCATGGCTATGATATTTATGATTACCGACTGCGAGATCAACTAGCGTTACAGTCCGATCATGAACAAGCCTTATCACGACAATTAACCACTATAGCTAATAGTAGTTTAGCCGATACTTTATTAGTGGGTACTTATAGTATCTTGGCTGAAGGAATAATGTTAAATACACGCTTAATTACAGTAAAAAATAAGCGAGTTTTAGCTGCCAGTAGCCAGTTGATACCTGCAGATAAATTTTGGCAGCAGCAAGGTGTGATTCAACAAGGCAATAGGTTGTACCGTCGCGATTTAACAGGAGTCAAAAAATGAAATATTTAACTCTGCCTCTGGCGGTGCTTATGCTTACAGCCTGCACCACAACGACAGCGCCAACTATGACAGCCCCATCATTAGAGCAGGTTATACAGGCGCAGTGGCAAAAAGATGATGATATTATGCAGTTAACAGTTAATGCCTATTCGCAGTCTTTAGTGTATCAATTGGTTGTGCACTGGCAGCAAACCGATCCTGAGTCGCAAGTTGCAGTAACAAACTTTACTTTTGTTGATTCTGCTTTAGAGCAAGGCAGTATTTTAAGTAACCACTTAAGTGAAGCCATGATGCATGACTTACATACTTTTGGTGTACCGGTGCTAGATTATAAAGCGACTGACTATATTAGAGTAACAGAGCAGGGTGATTTTGTATTAAGCCGTAATTATGAAGAGTTAAGCGATGCATTACCTATTCGCTATGTTGTTACCGGCACTATGACCCAGCACCAATTAGGCATGTTAATTAACGCGCGCTTAGTGCGCATTGATAATAAGCAAGTAATGTCAGTTGCCCGAACCTTTATCCCCGAAGCCGTTGTCAGTGCAATTATTCGCCACAATGAACAAGTAGGCTTACAGCTCAAGCAAGGCTAAACTCTCAGCAGTAAGCAAAATGGCGTCCCAGACAGGAGTCGAACCTGTGGCCTCGCCCTTAGGAGGGGCGCGCTCTATCCATCTGAGCTACTGGGACTAATGGCGCTTATTCTATATAAAAATTGATAAAATAAGTACCCTTTATCAGGTAAGAAATGGCTTGAATAAGTAGTTTTCTACTGTACGGTTACATTTTATGCAATTGGGCTTAGTCATTAAAGCAAAGTTAAAGCTTTATTTTTGACTTTTATGCACGCTAACAATATCTGCAGCTTGGATATGCTGCAGTAATGCATCATTTTCAGGCTCGGCCATGGCATGTTGTTCGCTTACTTGGCGCACTATTAATACAACGTCGCTTTGGGTTAATAGTTTAATTTGCGGCTTTGTGGGATCGCGCTTGACTTGAATTAACTGTAGTTTATCACCTACTTTTATGCCGTTCTGTTTGCCAATATTAAAAAACACTTGGTTATTAGCTACTTGGCTAATGCTAGTCAATAAAGGCTTACATTGTAACTGTTGTTGTAAGTCTTGAGCGACAGCGGCTAATAACTGATCTATCTTTTGGCCGTAAGGCCATTGCCAAAAGGCTTGGCTATGGCTAGCAGGCGTATGCTTCTTTTTATAAGGCCAAGTAGATTCGGTTCTATACTCTTGCTGATAAACCACGCTTTGGTCAAACAAGTCATATAGCACAACATCTAAGGCAAAAAAGCGCTGCTTTTGTGCCCTTTGCCAAAATTGATGGGTCTTTTCACCAAGCGATAAGTCTTTGATAGTGGCACTAACAATATATTGTGCGCCTTGACGAAATAATTGATCGCTATAGGTCGGTTGTAGCTCTGCTAGGCTAGTGCTATGAGCTAAAGTTGTTGTAATGGCTGCCGAGGTATTATCTTGCATTTGATAATGTAATTGGTTGGTGGCATCTTTATCTAACGAAAATAACTGGCCATAAATAGCATCTTCACGCGCGGCAAGCCGAATTTGGCTAAGTAGCAGCGGTTTTTGGTATTGCTGGGCTTGGCAACTTGGCTCTGAACTGTTGGCGTTAAGATCTGCTCTAATAACAACCGTTAATAGGTTACCTCTTTGGGTTTCAGACATCACTTGCAGCTGGCTAACTTGATACTGGCTGTTAATATCTAGCATTGAGTGTTGTAAAACGCCGTTTAAGACCTGTTGGCTACTTTGTACCTTGGCTCCGGCGAATAGTGCAGCACGACTTAAAGCATCATTTATAGCAATATGCCTAGCTTGAGCTAGATCACCTTGCTTAACTTGCGCTTGCCCAGTTGCTTCGTACCATACTGCTTTGCTGGGGGCGGTAAATAGTAATAATACTAAGCTTGATATAACTGCGCTCTGTCTTATAGAGTGTTTCATAGAGTTCCTAGCCAACGATTGACACTTAATTAATGTAAAGCAAAATGCATGCCTTATATCTGGCTTAGATATTGCTAATACTGTATTAGTGTATAACGAATACGAGAATACTGCGAAATGAAAACTGTTTTATACGCCTTAAGCCTAACCTTAGGCTTAGTAGTCACAACAACAGCATGCACGCCTATGAATAGCCGTTATGTTGAATATGCTCAGGTTGTGCCACAAAGTTTTCCAGTACTGCTAGCAGTAGGCTATGCGCCTATTAGATTACAATCAGGCGAAACTGAGCAGCAAAGAATGCTGCAAGCTATGACAGCATCAAAGCTAGAAGCCTATCGCGAGTTAACAGAAATGGTATACGGCCAAAAAGTTGACGCAAAATCAAACCTAAAAGACATGGTAATAACTAATAGTGCTTTATCCGCATCGGTATCAGGGGTGATTAAAGGAGCAAAAGTGCTAAAAACCTACGCGGTGGATGAGGTATATATTACTGAGTTAGAATTAGACTTTGAACAGGTATATCAGCTATATCAAGCCACAGTGCCAACGCAAAAGATTAAACGGATCCGTTATTATAATTAGTTAGGTTTGGTAGTTAGGCTTTAATTCCTTTGCCTATATTATCGACAGAAGGCTTGCCTTTATTGGTATAGGTTAATCCTGACTTACCTTTTTGGGATAATAGTGCGTTCTTAAATCTTTCTAGAATTAATTGGCTTTGCTCAAGCACTTGCTGGTTAACTTCATTTTGCTGTTTGCAATCAGCTAGTACGGTATCAATTTTAGCCACACTTTCACTAAACCAGCTTAGCTGTTTAATGTCGGCTAAGTTAGGTAGCTGAGCAACAGCATTATCGGTTTGTTCTATTTGTGCTATTAGATGATTTTTTTCAGCAGTAAGTCTTTCAATATTGGCAATATCACGCTCAGATAGCGCGGCAAGTTCTTGCCGCAACAATAACAGCAGCGAATCCAGCTGCTGTTGTTGTTGCTTTAATAGGGTAGAGGCTTGATCAGTAGTCATTAATGGCCGAATAACTCATCTTCAAACTGAACAATACGTTTTGCTAGTTCTTCAACGTTAATTTTATATTTACCTTCACTGATTGCCTGCTTAATTTTATCAACCTTCTCTTGGTCGATACCACTACTATTACTAGCTTTCTCAGTCAGCTTTGTCATTTGCTGCGCTTGTGGTGTCAGCGATACTGAGTCTTGTTTTTGACTCGGCACTTGGCTGGCATTTTGCTGCACACTAGTTTGCTGACGTTGAGTTTGTTGCTCAACCTTGTCTGCTTTTACTTGAGTGTTGTTTTGCAAATTGTTGATATTAATAGCCATAATCTAACCTCATTACCTTAATACAGATCCCTATGTACAGCTTAACGGCAAGACTTAAGAAAACTTGAGTAAAATTATTAAAATAATTTAAAATTGAACGCTCACTTGATCTACACCTGTCACTTCAGCACGCACGCGGCGTTTTGATTGGCGATTTATCAGCTCTATGGTATCGCCTAAACTGCCATCTTGTTGCGCTATACCACTAGCAGCAACATTTAACCCATTATTACTAACAGATATTGTAACAAGATCACCTTTACACACAAGGCAAACATCTTGTAATGTCATCATTTGGCCCATACTTAATGAGCGTTTTGCTTTAGCGCCAATTATTTGGCGTGGCTCTGATACTAAGCTGCCGCGCACAAAGCGTCGTTCACGGGTCTCGAATGCTAACATATCGGCCGTAATTTGGGCACCTGTAGCAACATTTTGCTTTAAAATAACGGCTTGTACTATTTCATCAATACGGACAGATAAATACAGCTTCCATTGGTCACCGCTTAGACATTGAATAAGAATAGTGTTTTGCCGCTGGCTAATAGGCTGTGACAAGCTAAAGTCGATGGGCTCTGTGCAACTTTTAATGCCAATTCGGTCATCTAGTGGCACAAATTTTGGTAATAATTCACCATTACTAAGCTGGGATAATTCTTGTTTAAGCCAATTGTCCGCAGCTTGGCTTAACTCTGCAGGCGTATACTCTAGAGCCATAGCATTAAAAGAAACGGCTAGTAACAGTAAGGTTAAGTATAGTTGCTTTAAATGATGTAATAAATATTGGTACTTTTTCATATGGATTCAGCTATGCTTTATTAATTAATGCGATAATATACAAATATCAATATAGCAAGGTAGCAAGCAAGAATCGCGCCTAAGTCCAATTAATCTATGTGGTTTGTGTTTTGTAGAGTAAAAAAAGAGGTAGCTAATGGCAGGGATTTTAGACTCAGTCAATCAACGTACACAATTAGTCGGCCAAAATAGGCTTGAATTATTGTTATTTAAATTGGCTGGTCGCCAACGCTACGGTATTAACGTGTTTAAAGTGCGTGAGGTTATTCAATGCCCGCCTTTAACTGCGGTGCCAAGACGAAACAAGTATGTAAAAGGTATTGCTTATATTCGTGGCCAAGCTATTTCTGTTATCGATTTAAGTTTAGCTACTGGCGGAAGAGCCATTAGTGATATTAGTAATAGCTTTATTGTTATTGCTGAATATAATCGCTCGGTACAAGGCTTCTTAGTTAATGGCGTTGATCGTATTATTAATATTAACTGGGAAAACATTATGCCGCCGCCACAAGGAGCAACAGGCAAACAAAGTTATTTAACTGCAGTGACAGAAATAGATAACGAATTAATAGAGATTTTAGATGTTGAGAAAATTTTAGAAGAAATCTCACCCTCAGCGACTACTGTGACCAGCCCAATGGATACTCAGCGTATAGCGAAGGACTTAGGCGATAGAATCATTTTAATTGCCGATGACTCTGCAGTAGCTAGAAACCAAGTAAAGCGTGCATTAGCAAGCTTAGGGGTACAGATGGAGTTGGTAAACAATGGCCGTGAAGCACTAAAGTTTTTACAACAAACTGCGCAAGAATGCAGCCACTGTGTCACTGAAAAAATTGGTTTGTTAATTTCAGATATTGAGATGCCAGAGATGGATGGTTATACCTTAACAGCAGAAGTTAAATCTGATCCAAAACTGCAGCAATTACATGTCATTTTACATACATCGTTAAGTGGCGTGTTTAATCAGCAAATGGTTAAAAAAGTAGGGGCTGATGACTTTATTGCCAAATTTAATCCTAACGAACTGGCAGAGTCTGTCCAGAAATGGCTACAAATAGTGTAAGGGTAACGTGTGTCAAATAAAGAATTGTATGACATAGAATATAAACAGTTTTGTGATTTCTTAGAACTGCAATGTGGCATAGTTTTAGGTGAAAATAAGCAATATTTAGTTAAAAGTCGTTTAGCACCTTTAATGCAACGCTTTGCAATTAACTCACTATCTGAATTAGTGCAAAAAACATTAAACCCTATAGAACGGCAATTAAGAACTGCGGTTATTGATGCCATGACTACTAATGAAACCTTATGGTTTCGTGATACTTATCCGTTTGAATTATTAAAAAAGGTAATACTACCTGAGTTAGAAAAAACTAAGCGTAATATTAAAATTTGGTCAGCTGCTAGCTCTAGCGGCCAAGAGCCTTACTCAATTTCTATGTCTGTTTTGGAATATCAACAGTTAAAAACCGCTGCGCAACAATTAAATGTAAGTATTTTAGGTACTGATATTTCAACGACAATGCTTGAACAGTGTCGGCGCGGAGAATATGACGGTTTAGCTTTAGCTCGAGGTTTATCGCCAGAGCGACGTAGCCGATTTTTTGCCGATAGCGGCAAGGGTTTGATGCAATTAAAGCCAGAAGTAAAAAATAATGTTAGTTTTCGCCATTTAAATTTATTAGATAGTTATAGTTTACTTGGTAAATTTGACGTCATATTTTGTCGTAATGTACTGATTTACTTTTCAGGTGATATTAAAGCACAGATTATCGCAAAGTTTGCTCAATCACTTAATTCTAAAGGGTTTCTTATTTTAGGGGCCTCTGAATCACTGTCTAGTATTAACAGTGATTTTGATATGATTCGCTGCAATCCTGGCATTATTTACCGAAAAAAGTCTTAGCCTCCCTCCTTTTTATCTAAATTGTGGCCTATAAATTGCTTCTGAATTACTAACAGTGCTAATAGTAATTCTAAGGTGGCAAAAAAATGGCAATCAGTTTTGACAAAGCATTTGGTCTGCATCCTGAGGCGTTAATGATCCGAGATCGACGGGCGCAGGTGCTATCTGAAAATATCGCAAACGCCGATACGCCAGGTTATAAAGCGCGAGATATCGACTTTGGCCAAGCGATGAAGCTAGCTAAAGCGCATCAATCAGGCTCTATAGGCCGCACTCATGAAAAGCACTTTGCAATTTCAAACCAATTAGGCGGCGATACTCTGTATAGGAATCCTGATCAGGCAGATACTGGGGATGGTAATACTGTTGATATTAATCATGAGCGTAATGCCTTTATGAAAAACAGTATGGAGTACCAAGCCAGTTTAGCTTTCTTAACCGCCAGAATAAGTGGCTTGAAAAAAGCTATCACCGGTGGAGGGCAATAATTATGAGCATGTATAAGATTTTTGATATTGCCGGTAGTGGTATGGCTGCGCAATCAGTACGTATGAACACTACTGCCAGTAATATTGCCAATGCTAACAGTGTTAGTAGTAGCGTAGAGCAAACTTATCGCGCTAGGCACCCTGTGTTTGCTGCTGAGCTATCAGCTGCAAAGCAAATGCAAGGTGAAGATAATGTTGGCGTTAAAGTGCTTGGCATAGTGGAATCTGATGCACCTTTAAATGTTGAGTATGCGCCTAACCATCCGTTGGCAGATGAGAATGGTTACATTTATAAGCCCAACGTCAATATTATGGAAGAGATGGCCAATATGATTTCGGCTTCACGCTCTTATGATACGAATGTGCAAACGGCTGATGCTGCTAAGCAAATGGTTATGCGCACCCTAAGATTAGGCCAAGGTTAAGGGTAAATTATGACTAGCAACGTTAATAACTCCAACGTTAACAACAGTGCATTAGATGGCATGTACTGGGGTGAAAAAAATAAAGTAGCAGACAAAAATAATGGCGCTTTAACCCAGTCTGATTTCTTTGCATTGCTAACCCAACAATTAGCTTTTCAAGATCCAACTAAACCGGTTGAAAATGATCAGATGATAGCGCAAATGACCAATTTCACTATGGCGGATGGTATTAACTCCCTAAATAAAAGCTTTGCCGGTTTTGCTGAAAACATGAGCTCTAACCAAGCCTTACAAGCTTCATCTTTAGTTGGCCGAAGTGTGTTAACGCAATCTGATGAAATTGTCTTCACAGGTGATACTTTATCGCGTGGCAACATCACGTTAGACAAACCAGCAACTAGCATGAAAATTAGTATAGAAAATGATAAAGGTGAAGTTATTCAAAGCTTTAGTGTTGACAACCCTAAAGTCGGTAAGAATGACTTTATCTGGGATGGTAGCCATAACGGCACAGGCTCTGAAGTCGATGCTGACGCCGTTGAGGGTGATGAAGACGTTGTCAATCGGGTTAAAGCTGGCGTTTATAAAATAAAAGTCGATGTTGCTTATACTGATGGCTCTAACAGTAGCTTGCCAGTCAATGTTTATACCCCTGTTGGTAGTGTAAGCATGAATGGCGGTGCTAATGGCAGCATTATGCTCAACCTTCTTGGGTTAGGCGCAGTGAAATTAAGTGACGTGTTAGAAGTATCTTACGGTTAATAATTCAGAATGCTTACAAGCAAGTAGAGGTAAATTATGAGTTTTAATATTGCACTAAGCGGCATAGCCGCTGCACAAAAAAATTTAGACACCACAGCGAATAATATTGCTAACGTTAATACCACTGGCTTTAAAGAGTCCAGAGCTGAGTTTGCCGATGTATATGCAACGTCAATTTTTGCCTCAGGTAGAACCAAAGTGGGCGATGGCGTATCAACTTCAACTGTTGCCCAGCAATTTAGCCAAGGCTCATTGCAGTTTACTAATAACTCTTTAGATTTAGCGATAACAGGTGAAGGCTTTTTTGCCTTAACGCCAGATAGGTCATCGCAAGATTTAACGTACACCCGCTCAGGTGCCTTTAAATTAAATAAAGATAACTTTATAGTAGATAATAACGGCAACTTCTTGCAGGGCTTTTCAGTTGATCCAGTAACGGGTGAAAATCAGTCAGTAAGTTTAAGTACAACTCAGCCAATTTCAATTCCAACCTCAGCTGGTGCGCCAAGAGCAACTTCTAATATTTTCTTAAGTATGAACTTAGATTCAAGAGCAGTACCAACCGATGGCGCTCCCTTTGACCCTACAGATCGCGCAACTTATAACCACTCTACGTCGGTTACGGTTTATGATAGCTTAGGTGAAGCTCATACAGCGACAACCTATTTTAGAAAAATGGCTACGCCTACTCCGCCAGCTGCAGCAAGCTGGGAAACCCGATTAGTCTGGGATGATAATACTGCAGACCCAATGGTTCCAGCACCTGTAGCACCGGCAACCCGTAACCCTAACTCTTGGTTTGATGGCCAAACATTGCAGTTTGATTCAAACGGTAATTTGATAGCAGGATCACCTGGTCCAACAATAGCAGTAGATATGGCAGCTTTAAATGATCCTGCAAATGGTTATTTAACGAATGGTGCCCAGTACTCTGCAGATGTTGTGGTCAATTTTAGAGATGCGTCTGGGGTAAAATTACCTACGCAGTATGCCTCTAATTTTGATGTGCAGAATTTAAGCCAAGATGGTACTACAGTAGGTAACTTAACCGGTGTTGATATTGACTCTTTTGGCCGAGTATTAGCTAGCTATAGTAACGGTGACTCGTCGTATTTATCGCAAGTTACCTTAGTGCGGTTTGCTAATGTGCAAGGCTTAAAGCAAGTTGGTAATACCTCATGGAAACAGAGTATTACGTCGGGCGAGCCAATAGGTGGCCAAGCTAATACCGGTACTTTAGGCTCTATTAATTCGTCTGCGCTGGAGCAGTCAAACGTTAACTTAACCACAGAATTAGTTGATTTAATTAGTGCTCAGCGTAACTTCCAAGCTAACTCTCGTGCCCTTGAAGTTAACAGTACCTTGCAACAAACGGTATTACAGATCCGCTAATCTTTATCTACACACAGCACCGTCCTTATGGCGGTGCTTTTTTATGTCTGTTTTATACCTTATCTCTGCATTACTTTTTTTCGTTTATCTGTCAGATTTAGTCTACTGCTTAGTTTGTGGCATTGTTCTTGCTTTATTTTAAGTAATAAAGAAAGCAAACAAGTAAAGCACAGCTTGGAGTAAGCAATGGATAAACTGTTATATATCGCCATGAGCGGTGCCAAAGAAAACATGAATGGTATCGCTGTACGAGCGAATAACCTTGCAAACGCAAGTACCGTTGGTTTTAAAGCCGATTTAGAACAAGCGCGTTCTATGCAAGCCTTTGGTACAGGTTTACCCACTCGTGTTTTTGCATTAACTGAAAATCCCAGCCAAAACTTTGACGCTGGCGCTATTATGACAACAGATAGAGAGCTAGATGTTGCTATTCAAGGCGACGGTTGGTTTGGCGTCTTAGCTGCAGATGGTACCGAGGCTTATAGCCGCTCTGGTAACTTACAAATAAATGCTAATGGCCTGCTAGAAACAGCTAATGGCACCTTAGTAATGGGGGATAACGGTCCTATCCAATTACCTTTACCCTTAGCTAAAGTGGAAATTGCTTTAGATGGCACAGTCAGTGCCTTACCTCAAGGTGCACCCGCTAATGCAATGGAAGAAGTTGGCCGGATTAAATTAGTTAAACCGCTAAATAGTGATATGGAAAAAGGTAACGACGGTTTATTTAGGCGCAAAGATGGTCAGTTAGCTCAAGTTGATATTAACGTCAGTTTATTAAAAGGCGCAGTTGAGGGCAGTAATGTCAGTGCCGTCGGTGAAATGACCAGCATGATAAGTTTGCAGCGTCAATTTGAGCTGCAAGTAAAAATGATGAAAGCAGCTGAAGATATGGATCAGAAGCAAAATCAATTATTAAGAATAATGGGCTAACCCGCCTGTAATATTTATGAGCTAAGGCTCAGGAGGCTTATATGCATCCAGCATTATGGATAAGTAAAACCGGTTTAGATGCTAAGCAGCGTGATATTTCGGTTATCTCAAACAACTTGGCTAACGCCAGTACAGTTGGCTTTAAGAAAAGCCGAGCCATTTTTGAAGACTTACTGTACCAAAATGTTAACCAACCTGGGGGCGCGTCGTCGCAAAACTCAGAGCTACCTAATGGCTTAATGATAGGCGCTGGTACTAAAGTCGTGGCAACCCAGAAAAACTTTACCCAAGGTAATATGATTACTACAGATAACAGTTTGGATCTGATGGTACAGGGCCATGGCTTTTTTGAAGTCTTAATGCCAGATGGCAACATCTCTTATACCCGTAATGGTCAATTCACGGTTAATAGTGAAGGTAGCTTAGTGACCTCAGGCGCGGGTTATCAAGTGCAGCCTAATATCGTCATTCCACCTGATGCTAAAAGTATAAGCGTGTCACAAGATGGCCAAGTTTCAGTACAAATAACGGGTCAAGGTGAGCCGGTAGTGTTGGGACAGTTGATGGTAACAAACTTTATTAATCCAGCTGGTCTGGAACCTATTGGTCAGAACTTATTTAGTGAAACAGGCGCCAGTGGCGATCCGGTGCAAGGCGTGCCAGGCCTAGAAGGCTTAGGCATAATTGTTCAAGGCGCCTTAGAAACATCTAACGTTAACGTAACCGAAGAATTAGTAAACTTAATTGAAAGCCAAAGGGTGTATGAAATGAACTCTAAAGTTATTTCATCGGTAGACCAAATGTTAAGTTTTGCTATTCAGAAGCTATAACAGGAGTAACCACGATGCGATTAATTAAAGGGTTAACGTCAATATTAATGTCTGCACTGATATTAACGGGCTGCGCCTCTTTACAAGAGCCAATGGCAGATGATCCTAGCTATGCCCCCTTAGTGCCCGAACCAGCGGCACGGCCGGTTATGCAAAGTGGTTCTTTATTTGCTCAAAATCATTCTAATAGCTTGTATTCAGACAATAAAGCACGGCATGAAGGTGATATTATTACCGTATTGTTAGTCGAAAAAACCCAAGCTAGTAAAAAGGCTAAAACAGAAACCAAGAAAGACAGTGCTACATCCTTTGACCCTATGGTTGGTTTAAATGGTGGCCCAGTAACCATTGGCGGTAATGTACTGCAGTTTGGTGCAGGGTCAAAGTCTGACTTTAAAGGTGACTCTAAGGCCGACCAAAGTAATAGCTTAACTGGCAATATCTCAGTAAATGTGTTGCGGGTACAAAGTAACGGTAATTTAGTTATTCGAGGTGAAAAATGGTTAACCCTAAACACCGGTAAAGAATATATCCGTTTAACAGGGGTTATTCGCGCTGAAGATGTTGATGTTAATAACACGGTTGAATCAACTAAAATTGCCAATGCCAGAATCGAATACAGTGGTACTGGTGCGCATCATGGTGGCCAATCACCAGGTTGGTTAAGTCAATTCTTTAGTGGTCCGTTATGGCCTTTCTAGGAGTAACAGCATGAACGCTATATATAAAGCTATTACTAATTGCCTATTGCTACTTAGTTGCCTAATGCTGGCGCTACCTAGTTATGCTGCACGAATTAAAGATGTGGCTGATGTGCAAGGTGTTAGATCTAACCAATTAGTAGGCTATGGTTTAGTAGTGGGGTTGCCAGGTACCGGTGAGCAAAGCCCTTTTACTGAGCAAAGCTTTCGCACTATGCTGAGCAATTTTGGTATTGCATTGCCAGCAAATATGCGGGCGCAAATTAAAAACGTTGCTGCAGTCAGTGTCAGCGCTGAATTACCTGCTTTTGCTAAACCTGGTCAGACGGTAGATATTACGGTATCGTCAATTGGTAGTGCTAAAAGCTTACGTGGCGGCACCTTAATGCAAACCTTTTTAACGGGTTTAGACGGCAATGTTTATGCCGTTGCCCAAGGCAGCTTAATAGTTAGCGGTTTAGGTGCTGAAGGCTTAGATGGTTCACGCATTTTGGTTAATACGCCAACAGTGGGGCGCATTCCTAATGGTGCTATGGTCGAGCGCGAAGTAAATACGCCTTTTGCTCAAGGCGACTTTATTACCTTAAATTTAAAGCGATCTGACTTTACAACCTCAAAACGCTTAGCTGATACCATTAATAACTTTATTGGCGCCGATACAGCCCATTCACTTGATGCTACGTCAGTTCAAGTAAGAGCGCCACGGGATATTAATCAGCGGGTATCCTATTTATCTACCTTAGAAAATTTAACGTTTGAACCGGGTGATAGCTCGGCAAAAATAATTATTAACTCACGCACTGGCACTATTGTAATTGGTAAAGAAGTGCGGTTATTTCCAGCGGCCATTACCCATGGCGGCTTAACGGTTACCATAGCAGAAAACCCAAGAGTATCGCAGCCAGCGCCTTTTAGTGATGGGGTAACGGCCCTTGAAGAAAATTCAATTATTGATGTTAGCCGTGAGCAATCACGGATGTTTAAATTTGATCCAGGTGTCACCTTAGATGACTTAGTGCGCACCGTAAATGCAGTTGGTGCCGCGCCAGGTGATTTAATGGCGATTTTAGAAGCCTTAAAAGAAGCCGGTGCTATTCACGGCGAATTAGTGGTGATTTAATATGAGCCAGTCGCCTAATAATGTGTCTTATCATGATTTAACCAGTCTGCAGAATATTCGCAGCAAGTCGAAAAGTGATCAGCCAGGTGCATTACGTCAGGCGGCTGAGCAATTTGAGGCTATTTTTGTCAGTATGTTATTAACCAGTATGCGTAAAGCCAGTGAAGCTTTTGAAGCAGAAGGTATGATGAATAGTGAAAGCACTAAGTTTTATCGTGATATGCATGATAGCCAATTAGCAACCGACTTAGCTAAAAATGGCAGCTTAGGATTAGCAGATTTAATGATCCAGCAGCTTAGCCCTGCTGTACAGAAAAAATCCCCAAGCGGTGAACCTATGCCATTATCTACTACCCGTACTATGGCATTACCGACAGAGCGGCAAGCTACTACTTATATGATGCCGCCAGTGGCATTAACAAGGCCTAGTATGGCAGCTATAAATGCCAATAAAGTGACATCAGACAAGGCATTAACAGAAGTAACGGCTATAGCGACAGCTAAACCAACTAAAGATGCACCAGAAAAGTGGCAAGTAGACAGCCCAGCTGATTTTGTTAAAGCACTATTACCAGCAGCTAAACAAACAGCCAAAGTATTAGGCTTAGATCCAATGGCGTTAATAGCCCAAGCTGCACTTGAAACCGGTTGGGGGCAACGGATGATACAAGGCGTTAATGGCGAACAAAGCTTTAACTTCTTTGGCATTAAAGCCAATAATGGCTGGCAGGGTAAAACAGCGCTAGTGAATACTTTAGAATATCGTCAAGGGGTGGCGCAAAAAGAACAAGCTAGCTTTAGATCTTATAGTTCACCAGAACAAAGCCTAGAAGATTACAGCCAATTTATTCGCAATAATCCGCGTTATCAACAAGCGCTGCAAGCAACGCAAGATACCGAGCAATATTTTACTGAGTTACAAGCTGCTGGTTATGCCACAGATCCAGCTTATGCCCAAAAAATTATGGCGGTATACCAAAGCCCAACTATTGAACAAGTGCGAAAGCAAGAGCAGCTTGAAGAAAATAACGCTCAAGGAATGTCGCCAGATGCCGATTAATAACACTAATGGGGCTGTAACTTTTAATCAAGCCTGCTATGGAGCCAAATATGTCAGATAATTTACTTAGAATTGGTACTTCTGCCGTTTTAGCTAATAGCAGTTTGCTAAATACTACCAGTAATAATATTGGTAATATTAATACCCCAGGCTATGTACGGCAGCGTACCGAATTTGAAGCCCAGCAATTTGGTTTAGGGGTAGGTCGTGGCACAACAGAGCGTTTAGTAAACGAGTTTACCTTAAAGCAAATGCGCCGCGATACCTCTAATTTAGCCTTTGCTAGTCAGTTTGTTAATGAAGCTAACCGAGTAGATGCCTTGTTTTCTAATCCAGCCAATAGCATAGCTACTGGCATGAATGACTTGTTTGCGCAAATTCAAACGGCTAATAATGATCCAACTCAGTTATCAAATAGGCAACTTATAATTGGTTCGTCTCAGGCCTTAATCGACCGCTTTGATGGCATGTCTAATCTGATCTTAGACCAAGAAAAGTATGTAAATCAGCAACTTGATATATACGTAAACGAATCTAATAACTTAATTAAGCAAATTGCGACTTACAATAAAGATATTGCCTCTTACGGTAAAGGTGCGACACGGCCGGTACCATTAGACTTATTAGATAAACGCGATCTAGCTATTTTAAAACTATCTGAAATGCTTGAAATAAGCACCTTAGATGCGGATAACGGCGAAAAGTTGGTTTTTATGGCAGGTGGCCAGTCACTTGTTGTTGAGCAGGGCGATTTTCAGTTGCTAGCCTTAAATGGCGAGCCTGATCCAAACCGTAAAGAATTGCAGTTACAGCTAAATTCAAAAAAGACCGTATTACGAGATGTAAATGTAAAAGAAATTGGCGGTAAACTTGGTGCTGTAGTGGCTTTTCGTGAAGAGATCCTTGACCCAGTGCAGCGGCAACTAGGCCAGCTAAGTTTATCTTTAGCTGATTCAATGAATAGTCAAAATAAACTTGGTATGACGTTAAGTGGTGGCATAGGCGATAATTTATTTACTTTACCCAGTTTTGCTGCCCTTAGCTTTGCAGGTAATGTCGGTAGTATTAACTATAATATTGAACCCGGAAAGTCGGGCGACTTACCCTTAACAGATTTTATGGTCACTATTGTAAATAATGGCACACCCGGTACAGTATTATTGGAAGCTGTAGATGGCAAAGGTAATGTGATCCCAGGTACAGATAAAACCATTACCGGGCTTGACTTCTCAACCGACGTGACGATAAATGCTGCCGACTCACCAGATGGGGACTTGTATGGTTTAGAAATGACCATTAGTAACAGTTCTGCAACCGGTGAAAAGTTTTTACTTAACCCATTAAGCACAGCTGCTCGCCGATTAGAGATGGCCACTAACCGACCAGAGGATATTGCACTGGCAAGCCCAGTTCGTGGTGTTTTTAATAGTGCCAATTTAGGTAATGGTCGCATTGAAGATTTAACGGTAACGTCAACTGATACCAGCCCAGCTCCATTTTTAGCTAATGCGCCTTATACGATTACATATTTAGGTAGTGATCAGTTTGAAATTACTGATAGCGCAGCTACTACATTCACGGCTACTTTTGGTTCAAATAATTATAATGAAATTTTAAAGCAAGCTGGTATTGCTGATGATTTAGGTTTTGACTTTAATATCAGTGGCCAGCCTAAGCCTGGCGATACCTTTACCTTAGAGTTTAATCAAGGCGGTATTAATGACAACCGTAACGGCTTAGCTTTTGCTGAACTACAAAGTGCCTCAACCATGCGCCGTAATGCCGACTCTAGTGCTAGCTCGGCAGCTAATAAATATAGCTTTAATCAATCTTATGCCACTATGGTAGGCAGTATTGGTGAGCGTACACGCCAAGCTCGAACCAGCGAAGAAGCCAACTCGGCCATTTTAGCTCAAACTACACAATGGTATGAATCTTTATCTGGTGTCAGTTTAGATGAAGAAGCTGCAAACTTAGTCCGTTTTCAACAAAGTTATGCTGCGGCCTCGAAGATTATATCAACGTCACAAACTGTTTTTGACACCCTATTACAAGCGGTGAGGTAATAATTATGCGGATCTCTTTTAATATGCAATTTAAGCAAAGTCTAAATGGTATCTTAGATGCGCAAAAAAGAATGTCGCGTGCAGAAGAGCAATTAGTTAAGCAAACCCGAATTTTATCGCCAGCTGACGACCCTGCAGCATCAGCAAAAGTGCTCGGTTTAGATCAAAACTTAGCACAAATAGAACAGTTTCAAAAAAACAGTGTGCTATTAAAGAATAACTTGGCGCTAGAAGAAACCGTGCTAATCAATATGCGCACTTCTTATGATCGCATTAGTACTTTAGCCCAGGCTGCAGGTAATGCTACTTATGGTCCTGCAGAGCGTGAAGCGCTTGCCTTAGAGTTAAGAAATATTCAAGCAGAAATGTTTGATGCCATGAATACCAAAAACTCTGAAGGTAGTTATATTTTCGCGGGCTACCAGGATAGAAGTGCAGCTTATGAAAAAGACCCTGTCACTGGTGAATATCAATTTAAAGGTGATGATGGCTTTCGTGCTTTGCAAATATCACCATCAATAAAAATGCCAGGTAATGATAGCGGTAAAGCGATATTTGATGATGTATTTGCTCGCTTTAAACCCTCAGATACAACTATTGTATTAGGGGGAGCCACTGCTGCAGGTATAGAGGTTTCTGATCAAACTAAATTTAATGCTTTTTATATTGCAAACTACGATAATTTAACTCCGGCTAATAATACCTATAACATCACAATTGATGCGGCAAATAATTATCAAATCTTACAAAATGGTTCAGCCTTAACGCCTGCAGTAACGGGGACCTTTGTCCCTGGAGAGGATATTTTATTTCAAGGTTTAACAATAAAAATTGATGGCGCTGCAGCGGCACCAGGACAAATAAACTTCGACTTACCGCTACCCGAAAAAAAGAATATTTTAAATACGTTAAACGATTTTATTCAAGTATTAGAAAATCCATCAGTCTCACGTGGAGCGGTTAATGAGGCTATTGCTGATGCTTTAGCCCAAACAGAGGCAAGTGCTAGGCGTATTGATAGCAGCTTAGCTAACCTAGGTGGTAGAAATAACGTACTCGATAGTGTGTTTAATAATAATGAAGACTTAACAATTAAACATAAAGAGTATCGGGCCGATTTAGCCGAGGTGGACTTTGCCGCAGCAATGACAGAAATAAAACGCCAAGAAGTGGCTATGCAAGCAGCGTCGTCTACTTTTAGCAAAATGTCTGCTTCAACTCTTTTTGATTATATCCGGTAAGTTGAATAATTCTACAATAGCTTTACTGCTTTACTCTGACCCGCTGTTAGCAATAACGCGGGTTTTATCGCTTTTTAGCCTCTTAAATTAACTACTTTTGCAAAACACGATAATTTTCAAAAAAATCCCTCAAGTTTCCCTGCATGCGTCCGATACATATTTAACACGGCAAGACACAGGCAATAACAAATAATATTGCCAAGAATAGATTAAAAAGCGAGGAATACATCATGGCTTTATTCGTAAATACAAATACATCATCTTTAAACGCACAACGTCAAATGATTAACTCAGGCAATGCCTTAGATACTGCCTTCAAACGCTTATCATCAGGTATGCGGATTAATAGCGCGGCAGACGATGCAGCTGGCCTGCAAATCTCTAACCGTTTAACCAGCCAAATTAATGGTTTAGACCAAGCATCACGTAATGCCAACGACGGTATTTCATTAGCCCAAGTTGCTGAAGGTGCTTTTGATGAAATGACAACTTCACTACAACGTATGCGGACTTTAGCGGTACAAGCACAAAATGGTATCTCTAATGATGATGATAAAGCTGCATTACAAAAAGAGTTTGACTCATTAAGAAAAGAAATAACACGTATTGCTGATACTACTGAGTTTGGTGGTCAAAAGTTATTAACAGGTGACTTTTCAGCGAAAGTATTAGTAGGTGCGCAAGCGACAGCGAGTGACTTTATTTCAGTTAACGTTAGTTCTGCTGTGACTACATGGGATGCAACCGGTTTAAGTTTAAATGCGTATGATTTAGCAACTGCGCCAGGAAGTGCTACGGGTGCTTCAGCCGCGATGGCAGGAATTGATGCTGCAATTAAACTTGTTGATGGCAAACGTGCAGATTTAGGTGCGGTACAAAACCGTTTCCAGGCAACGATTCGTAACTTGTCTAATGTGTCTGAAAACGTATCTAGTGCACGTGCCCGTATTCGTGATACTGACTTTGCTAAAGAAACGGCAGAATTAACCCGTGCCCAAATTTTACAGCAAACCAGTCAAACGGTTTTAGCCCAGGCAAACCAACGTCCACAAGCAGCCTTAAGTTTGTTACAAGGCTAATTTGAAATAAGCTGAGGCAGTGGGATATTGCAGTATCCCAGCTTCTTGCCGGAAAATGCTTCAGTGGAGTGACTCGCTTAATAAAAAGCTACCTTAAGGTAGCTTTTTTTATTTATATGCCCTAGCAATGACTATAGAGAAATTAAAATTAAAAATAATAAAAAAAAGCTAAAGTAAATAAATGCCATGCCGATACCCTGTATAAGCCAAGTTGCAGCTTGGTTAAATTAACGGGGAAACCCAACTTAAAATTATAGTTTTTAGTCTGTTACTTAAACTGAAAACTAAGGAGTGACTCATGGCCTTATTTGTAAACACTAATACATCTTCATTAAACGCTCAGCGTCAGTTAATGAATTCTGGCGGCGCCTTAGATACGGCCTTTAAACGCTTATCTTCAGGTATGCGGATTAATAGCGCGGCAGACGATGCAGCTGGCCTGCAAATCTCTAACCGTTTAACCAGCCAAATTAATGGTTTAGACCAAGCATCACGTAATGCCAACGACGGTATTTCATTAGCCCAAGTTGCTGAAGGTGCTTTTGATGAAATGACAACTTCACTACAACGTATGCGGACTTTAGCGGTACAAGCACAAAATGGTATCTCTAATGATGATGATAAAGCTGCATTACAAAAAGAGTTTGACTCATTAAGAAAAGAAATAACACGTATTGCTGATACTACTGAGTTTGGTGGTCAAAAGTTATTAACAGGTGACTTTTCAGCGAAAGTATTAGTAGGTGCGCAAGCGACAGCGAGTGACTTTATTTCAGTTAACGTTAGTTCTGCGGCTACATGGGATGCAACCGGTTTAAGTTTAAATACGTATGATTTAGCAACTGCGCCAGGAAGTGCTACGGGTGCTTCAGCCGCGATGGCAGGAATTGATGCTGCAATTAAACTTGTTGATGGCAAACGTGCAGATTTAGGTGCGGTACAAAACCGTTTCCAGGCAACGATTCGTAACTTGTCTAATGTGTCTGAAAACGTATCTAGTGCACGCTCACGTATTCGTGATACCGACTTTGCTAAAGAAACCGCTGAATTGACTCGCACTCAAATTTTACAGCAAACCAGTCAAACGGTTTTAGCGCAAGCTAACCAGCGTCCACAAGCAGCCTTATCGTTATTAGGCTAAATAAGATTAAGCTAACTGCAGTTTAGGCTGCATTTAGCTTTACTCTTGGGGGGGGGGAAATTATGAACAGTATAAACAGCACCTCAATGGTTACTAATCTTAAGCAAGATAATAGCCATATCAATGATATGAGTTCGGCTGAAAAAAGTGATAAAGTGGTTTCGTTAATCGAACCGGATAGTAAAAGTTTAAGTATGCCCGCAGCTAAAGTGGAAGAGCCATCGGATGCTGAAGTTGAACAAGCTTTATCCATAGTTAATAAGGCTGCCGTTTTTGAGCAACGTTCATTAACGTTTACTATGGATGAAGAATCAGGTAGAACAGTAGTAAAAGTAATAGATAAAAATACAGATCAAATGATTAGGCAAATACCATCTGAAGAATTGTTAAGAGTCTCGCAAGATATTAAAAAGTTGCAAGAGGAGATGGGACAGTCATTAGGCTTACTGGTAAACAGTAAAGTATAAGTAAGCTTTAAATTAATTAAGTAATGAGGTTGCTATGTCAAATATTAATTTCTTAGGTGCGGCATCTGGCTTGCCATTGAATGAATTAGTGACAAGCTTTGTTGATGCCGAGCGAGAAAATAGATTTAGTCGGATTAATAAAACTAAAGCAACCTTAGACGCTTCTTTGTCGGGTATGGGCAAACTTAAATCTGCTTTATCGGCCTTTCAAGATGCTGCTAATAAACTTAGTGGTGATAAATTTAAACAACGCTCAGTCACCATTAACCAACCCATTGAAGGTAAAAGCTTTATTGAAGCTACTGCTAGTGCTACGGCGTCAGCTTCTAGTTTTGATATTAAAGTAAATCAATTAGCTCAAGGCAGTCGATTAGAATCGGCAGATTTAGGCTATAGCAGTGCTGATAATGTAATCGCCACTAGTGATGGTAAATTAACCTTTACTGCTGGCAGTAAAAGCTTTGATATTGAGGTAACTGCTGGCATGACTCTAGAGCAATTACGGTTAAAAATAAATGACAGTGGCGATAACTTTGGCGTAAATGCCAATATCATTAATGCTGGTGGCAGTGTTGGTACTAAATTAGTTTTAAGCTCATCTGTAACAGGAGACGGCAATGATTTGGTTATCTCTAATGATAATGCTGAGTTAGATGCAATCTCTACGCAACCTACAGGGCCTACAGCAGGTTTAATCGCAGTTCAGTCAGCGCAAAATGCAATTGTTGAAATAGATGGTATAACCGCCACTAGCGCCTCTAATACCTTTACCGATGTCGTCCAGGATATCAGTTTAACAGTGTTACAAAAAACTCCTGATGGTAATAATGCTAAGCTTGAAGTGGGTGTAAATAAAGAGACAGCAAAAAGCAATATTAAAGCTTTTATGGATAGTTATAATCAGCTGGTTGATCAAGTTAATAATTTAACAAAAAGCCGAACTCTAGGTGCAGATGGTAAAACCGTTACAGGCAATGCAGGTGCACTAAAAGGTGATCCGTTGCCTTTTAATATGATGTCACAAATGAGGGCTATTTTGGGTAACACTATTGGCGGCAGTGATGATGAGATGAATTCATTATACTCGTTAGGCATAACCTTTAATAAAGATGGTAAGTTAGAAATAAGTACTTCAACTGAATATAGCGAAACTAGCGGTCAAAAGCGTTTTGATAAAGCTTTAGATGAGAACTTTGATGCTATTGGCAAGATGTTTGGTAATGAATCCGGCTTAATTAATTCTTTAGATACTTTTATTAAAGGCTTTAATAAGTCTGGAGGCATATTTTCGAGCAAAGAATCGTCAATTAATAAACAAATTGCAAATAATACTAAAGCTTCTGAAGCAGCTAGCCGATATATAGAAAGTTTCGAAAAATCATTACGTAGCCGTTACCAAGCATTAGATAGCTTATTAGCTGAAATGCAACGCACTCAAACTAATGTGACTGCAGCGCTAACAAGTCTGCCAGGGTTTGGTACTAATAAAAAGTCATAATGATATTTCGCAGGTTTTCTTTACAACGGAGTAAATAGCTATGAGTTACGGAATTAAAGCCTATAAATCAGTCGGAGTTAAAGATGATTTAGCCGTAGCGGATCCACATCGTGTGATCCAACTTTTAATGCAAGGTGCTTTAGAAAATATGGCTAAAGCCAAAGGCTTTATTGAGCGTAAAGATTACAGTGGAAAATCGACTACCTTATCAAAAGCAATGGCCATTATTAACTCATTACAATCATCTATTGATATGAATGTTAGTGGTGAAATATCTAATAACCTACATTCATTATATGGCTTTATGCATGAACATCTTATTGTCGCTAGCCGTGAAATGAGTATTGAAAAAGTGCAAGAAGTTATGGATATTCTTTTAACGATTAAATCAGCTTGGGATCAAATTTCAGTTGCAGATAGAGAAAAGGCATACAATATGCAATCACAAAGTTCGCAAGGTATTGGTGTGGCTTAATGGTAGACTTTACAGCTACTTTTGAGACTTTAGAGCAATTAAAAGTTGAAATAAGTCAGCAGATTAACTCTGAGCAGCCTGATATAGAATTGACGATATTTAAGATTGTTGAATATCGTCAGCTTTTGCTGAAAAACACATCCAATAACCAATTAACAGAGCAATTAAATCAAGAGCTAGAGTGGTTAAATCAGCAAGTAGAACTGATAAACGATTTAAAAGCAGATGTAATGGCAGAAATTAGCCAATTAAATCGTGCAAGAAAAGCTAATGCTAGTTACGATACGAATAAGTAGTTTTCGTTAACTTGTAAAAGGTGGTCATGTTAAACTCCTATCAAGATCAAATCCATTCCAACCCAACTGAGCAGGCTTTATTAGAGCAATCCTTTACTAATATTTTATCGACACAATTTAGCGCTAATCTAGATGCTTTCTCGCTTTATTGCCCAAATATTTTAAAGCAATTATCGGGTTATAAAGTAAACCAATATAAAATATTCTGTACCAAGCGTAATCAGCCTAATATTGTTGATTTAAATACTGGGCAAGCAATATATTCTATTGACCCTAAAACCGAAATTATAAGCGAAGTTCAGCAATTCAGAGAAGCAGCAGTATATATTGATTTATCAGAAAGCACTGATGTAAAAAAAATATATTGGCCAACCAAAAATTTATCAGATTCAAGTACAGTCATTTTATTTGGTTTAGGGCTTGGTTATCAAATTGAATTATTATTAAAGCAAAATCCGCCAAGTGTGCTGGTCATTTACGAGCCTGAACTTGATTTCTTTTATAGTGCTATGCAGGTTATTGACTGGTTAAGTATTTACCAGTTAGCTGAAAAGCATGGCACACTCATTTCTATTCAATTAGGCAGTGATGGAAACAATGTAGAGTCGGTAATTGCAGATTTAATTCAGTATAAGCTTGGGTTGAAAGAGCTGTTTATTTATCGCCATATAGCTCATCCTGTAATGGACGAAGTCATTAATTTTTTAATAGAGTCGGTAATTGATGCTCGCCAATTAGGGGTAAAAAAGACAGTATTTACTGGCTTACATGGGGCTGAGAATTATCTTCCGACAAGAGCTGAAAACATACTAGGTAATGCTGAATTATCTACAGAAGTTTGTAAAGAAACTAAGTTAAAGTTTAAACAAAATATAGCGGCATTTAAGCAGCATTATCCTAGCTTAGTTAATTTAATTGCTAATTATCAACCAAAACAATGGTTTTTTGTTAATCATAAGAAACGGCCGAACCTCTGGCATAAAAAACGTAATTTATTTTTATATAAAGATTGTTTGTTAGATGCAGAAAAAACGGTTGCAAATTTTTTTAGTAAAGCGCATCAAGATAACTTTTTAATTGGAAAAAATGTGGTGTGGAAGTTTTCACATTATGTGCATTATAAAAGCATCAATAAGTTGCAGAGTGTATTTAACCAAATGGCCACTATGCAGCAATACCAGGTTAATGAGCTTAACTCTTTAATTATCTTTGGTATTGGTTGTGGGCAGCATATATCTAAAATAAATCAGAACTTTTCTGTTAAACAACTATATATTTTTGAGCCTAATGTTGACTTTTTTTATGCCAGTTTATTCAGTTTTGATTGGCAGCAATTTTTTGATACTGCGACAAAACAAGAGCAACAAATATATTTAAATATAGGCGGCAGTGAAACAGATTACTTTGCTGATATTATGCAGCAGTTTTATCAGGCAGGTGCTCACACTATTGCTGATACTAAAATGCTACAAGCCTATGAAAACCCGTTTTTAACTCGCGATATTGAGCTATTAAAGCATCAACTTAAAGTGATTTTAGCTATGGGAGATTATTATGATGAGGCACGTTTTGGCATTAGTCATACCTATACTAATTTTAAAACTGGTTTTAATTGGCTAAAAGCCGATAGAGCTTTATATTCACATCATCCCACAACAGAAACTCCAGTATTTATTGTAGGCAATGGTCCAAGTTTAGATGACAGTATTGAGTACTTAAAAGAGCATCGTCATAATGCAATTGTGATTAGTTGTGGCACAGCATTAAAAGCCCTCTATAAACTGGGAATTAAACCCGATTTTCATACAGAAGCAGAACAAAATCGCTCTAGTTATCGCTGGATTACTCAAATTAAAGATCAAGCTTATTTAAAAGGTATATATGCCTTATCTATAAATGGCTTACACCCTGATTCAGCTGCGTTGTTTGCTGATGCATTTTTAGCTTTTAAAGATGGTGAGGCTGCTGCTTATATTTTTAAACAGTTATTACCTAACACAGTAGATATCGCCAGTATCCCTTTTGCTTATCCAACGGTATCTAATTTAGCCATAAGTTTTGCATTACATGCTGGGTTTAAGCAATTATATTTATTTGGAGTCGATCTTGGCTATATAGATGCTGATAACCATCACTCTAAACACTCGGCTTATTATAATCAGGACGGAAAAGCAATTTATGATTATAAAAAAGTGCACGGTGAAGGGATAACAGTAGAAGGTAACTTTAGGCCTACAGTCCAAACTAAAGTTGAATTTGATGTTTCTCGGCAGATCATGGAAAAAACAATTGCGGCTTATGGTGCACAAGTTGAAGTATATAACTGCAGTGATGGCGCAAAGGTTAAAGGCGCGGTATCGCTGCAACCTGCAAATATTTTGATTACAGAATGTAACGGCCATGTTCAAGAGAATCTACAGCACTTCTTAACAACTGCATTTTATCAAGAGAGTTTCTTTCCACAGACAGGGCAATTACTCACTGTATTTAATATTAACCAAGTCAGAACCAGTATTGAGCAATGGTGTGATTTAATTTCAACCGAAATAACAGATAGTACAGCTGCTAAACAACAGGTAGAGCAACAATGGCAATTATTTAAACAGCTGTCAGCTGAGCAGGGTAGTTTTTTATTTCCACTTCTGCATGGCAGTACCACCTACATATTAGGCCTGCTAACAAAATTAATATCTTTTATGACTGATAAAGAAAACTTATTAGAGGCTTTAAAACAATATAACTATGTGGTGTCGGTTTGGCATGATTATCTTCAAGCTGTTGTAGATGATTTTTGTAATGAGCCTTTAAAGTTAGATGAGACCAAATAATAAATTGTCAGTTTAGTTTTATAGCCGATAATTAATCGTGTAACACGGAGTAATAGCGAGCATGAAAACTGTAATCACCTATGGTACTTTTGATTTGTTTCATGTTGGCCATGTAAACTTATTAAAACGAGCAAGATCCTTGGGCGACCGGCTTATTGTTGGTGTATCAACCGACGAATTTAACCTGAACGAAAAAGGCAAAACCACTATAGTGCCTTACGAACACCGTGTAAAAGTGCTGGCAAGCTGTCGCTACGTCGACTTGGTTATTCCTGAACACAGCTGGCAGCAGAAGATTGATGACATTAGAAAATACCAGGTTAATACTTTCGTTATGGGCGATGACTGGCAGGGAAAATTTGATGAGCTTAGCGCTTTGTGTGAGGTAAAGTATCTGCCAAGAACACAAAATATCTCATCTACGTCAATAAAGCAGGCTATGTCGGTTTTACTGCAACTCAATAGAGAGTTGCAATAATTTTATCTTGGATGGTAAGGAACGTTGTATGAGCGGGACGGTATTTCATTGGTCTTTACTACCGGATCTTAAAAACGTTGATGTTTTCAATTACGAACTGGTATCACTAGATATTTTCGATACTATTTTGCACCGAGCGGTAAAGGTACCACAGGATATCTTTTTGGAAGTGGGCCGCAGAGCGATTGCTGAAGGTTTGCTGGATAGCAGCATGACGGCGACAGAATTCGCCCTAATCCGGATTGAGATGGAGAAAGTAGCCCGAAAAACTAAAGCTAAGCAGGAAAACACTACCGAAGTTTCTTTCGCTGAGATATGGCAACAGGCTCCAGTGTATTTGTTGCAGAGCGATAAAATTGCGGAGTTAGAATTAAATGTCGAGTTAGAGTTTTCATTCCCCAACCCTTATTTACTATCTTTGCTTGATGATCTTAGACAAAATGGCAAATTTATTGCTTTTACCAGTGATACTTATTTTGATCGGCAGTTTATTTTAAGGATGTTTGCAAAGGCGGCTATTGCTGTGAACGATGCCGAACTGCTGCTTTCTTGTGAGCATAAGCTGAATAAAGCAACAGGCAAATTGTTTACCGTACTGTTTCAACGCTACCCTGATGTACTGCCCCAATGCATTTTGCATCTGGGGGATAACCTAGTATCTGATACAGTGCAGGCGCAGCGTTTCGGTATTACTTCATTGTATCTTGGGGGTATTCATAGAGAAACAGCACTAACCCAGCGCCATTTAGTATTAGGCAATGCGACGAAGGAGAACCCTTTATCTACTCTTTATCGTTTGGGTAATCTCAGAGAACCGGCAAAAAATAATTTTTTCAGACATTTCGGTGCTGCACTCTATGGGCCCGTGCTGGCTGGTTTCTGTTTATGGGTTGTGGTAGATGCACACCGCAGAGGTGTAAAGCTACTGTGCCCTATTATGCGTGAGGCGATAATATTTACACCTTTATTAAGGGCTGCGGCGTCAGCTTTAAAGTTGGATATTCAGGTGAAAGATTTTTATATATCTCGCAGTGCTGCATTTTTACCGGCTATGCAAAAACTGGATAAAGATGCGATTAATCACTTTTCTTTGCGTCGCAATTACACTTTAAAAGATTTAGTGAATGAGTTAAAGCTACCTGACTTACCTGAAAATTTAAGTGTACAGGAGAATTCGTTATTAATCAGCGCTATTGAACAGGATGATTTGCAGCAATATTTATATTCTAATGAGGTACAGGCTGCGGCCGAACAAGCAAGCACAAATGCCAGAGAACTATTGTTGCAATATACCAAAGATATATTTGGTTCTGCACAACAGGTGGCTATGATCGACATTGGCGCAAGAGGGAACACCACAAACTGGCTCAACAAATGTCTTGCTGGCACATCGCCAATAACGATGAATTATTTAATGTTTTCAATTCCATCGATGGCTAAAAATGCGTTAACAGTGCCTTATCTAACCTATTTTCCAGTAACACAAGAGAATATTACAAGGCAAAAGCAGATTACGTTTAGTCCTGAAGTATTAGAAATACTACTTACTGGCAGAAATAGCACTACAACAGGTTATGAGTTATCAGATTCAGGCAAGGTGACCCCTAAAACTTCCAGAGTGTTTATCTGTGAGGCACAAGATGAAAGTCTTTCACATTTTGAACAAGGGGTGTTCATAGCATCAAGGCATCTAAGTCATATGCTAAATTATGTAAGTCCAGAAATATTAACCAATATGGATTGCAGAGCGATGGCATTACAAGAAATTTATACTTTGCTTGAGTTGCCGACTTATACCGAAGCCTCTTTGCTTGGCAAATTATTGTTTGACGATAACGCCGGCGTGAATAATTACTCAACAATATGCTCACAGAACGACTTTAACAAACTAAACAGCAAAGGACCCGAGAGGTTTATGTTGGATGTGCAGCATAATCGCGGTTACAGAGGGGAAAATGGTACTAAATGGCCGCAGGCGGTCGTAACGTGCCAATTTCCTCAATGGTTGATGCAGCGCTATTTAGATTGCTTTAATGATACTGATTTTCAGTTGCTCTGTGTTACTTTAGTCAGCAAAGTGAAAGCAGAAAATTTTTCTAAGGTGGTTATTTACGGTGGCGGCCAACTTGGCTATCAGATGATTGACACGGCGATGATGATGGGATTAGAAGTTCAAGCTGTAGTAGACAGTAACCCTGCATTGCATGGGCTTAGTGTAAATGGTTATCCGATTATGTCGTTAAATGACGCTTTCAGTCTTTACGATCATTGCTATCTCGTTGCATCAGCAGCTTTTGCGTCAGATATTACCCAAGTTATCAAAGAATACTACAAGAGAGTTGGTAGAAAAGACGTTAGCATTTTTTCTGTTGCTGGCTGATATAGGAATCAACGAGGACAGGGTGTTATGATGATTGATCTGAACCTATTTAAAGTAAGCATTATTATCCCCTGCTTTAATCATAATGACTTACTAGACAGATGTTTGGCATCTATAGAAAAGCAAACACATAAAAATATAGAAGTTATTATCATTGATGATGGAAGTTATACGCCTGTTACTTTATCAAGGCGTTATGCTATTAAGGATGTTGCTGTTATCCGGCAAGAAAATTCTGGATTATCTTCTGCAAGAAATCGAGGAATAAAAGCTGTTTCTGGCAGTTATATCAAATTTCTCGACGCAGATGATGAGTTACTGCCCCAATGCATCGAAGAACAGTTAACCATGCTTGTGGCGACTCAAGGTAATGTTATTAACGTATGTGGATTTATAGAAAAATATGAATCTCATGAAGTCGATATTATACCCGCTTTTTCCGATCCCATAGATGCACTGATCAATTTCAATATAGGCCCACCGCACTGTTATTTTTTTCCAAAAAAAGCACTAGAAGAAGGCGTTTTGTTCTCGACAGAATCTAAAGTTGATGGCGGCCATGAAGATTATGATTTTATTTTCAGGATAGCATTGAGTGGATATCGCTTTTCTACCTTGCATAATCCTTTGGTGATTTATCATAAATCAGAACATTCTATGTCGACTAATCAGGATGAAATGCAAAGAACATTAATTTTAGTTTGGGTTGACATTATTTCTGCCTTACTAAAAGATAAATTCGAAAAGTATATTCTAAGCCGAAAAAACATTTTTTGTATTATAGTTAAATATTTTGAGCTGGTATCTACTTCTCCAAAAGAGCTTATTAATGATTTAACGGCGTTACAACCCGAATTGCTAGTGTCGCTTGAACAGATGGCAGGCTATATTTCAGGGGAAGAAAAAGATCGATTACTTACTTTGTCTGGT
This sequence comes from Rheinheimera sp. MMS21-TC3, assembly GCF_032229285.1. Taxonomy (NCBI): domain Bacteria; kingdom Pseudomonadati; phylum Pseudomonadota; class Gammaproteobacteria; order Chromatiales; family Chromatiaceae; genus Rheinheimera; species Rheinheimera sp. MMS21-TC3. Next base: position 2,654,587 of record NZ_CP135084.1, on the reverse strand, counting down.
AAATATGTTTGTCTAAATAAATTTCATGAAATTTTGATTGGTTTACCTGTAGGAAAGATGCCTTTGAGGCCGCCGCATCGGCACCGTGTCAATGATGTAGATTATTTTTTTTATGGTTTTTACAGCTCCCTGGCTGCAAGATTTTATGATGATTCTTTGTTAGAGGTTATTGATTACACCATTCAGCATGAGCATTTTTCTATCTATGGTGCTGGTGCATTAGGGCAGCGGTTAGTGTTTTTGCTAAACAAAATAGGTAAAAAACCCGATTATATTATAGATAAAAAGCTTATTAATCAGACGCTGTTTGGTATTCCTTGTATTACGTCTGAATCTGATTGTACCGACAAAATTCAAAATATCATTATTGCTAGTCGAGCATACCGGGAAGAAATTCGTAGAGAAATTGGACGAAATTTTGCAAACATAAAAACGATTATTGATATGTAGATTTTTAAGGACCAGGCTATATGAAAAAAAAAATAGGTCTAGTGGTGAATGTAAATTTGCAGACTAAAGGAATGCTTGGGATAAAGAATAAAACTATAGGGCAAGCAAAAGGCTTTTCCTCGAATGGAGTTATTGTTTCTTTGTTTTGTTGCGATGGCCCTGCGCTAGTCCGGCTATTATTTCTGGATGGTCAACTTACTAAAACTGAAGTGCTTTTACCCGCTATTAAACCTCTTACTTTTTTTTCAGAGCTGGCAACGCTGTTTTCTGAAAAAAGCTATAGTAATGATTATTGGTATTTCAGATATATACCGATGATGGATGACAAAATGGTGTTATGCGCCGAAAAATGCAGCACTGCAACTAGTAAAGTTTTTTTTGAAGTACCTACGTTCCCGTATCATAAAGAACTCAGTACCGAATGGGCTGAAACTGATAGGTTATTACAAGATAAGTTGCAGCCTTATGTAAGCGGGGTTTTCTCCCCATCGTTTACTGAAAATAATAGTATTTTTCTTGGGCATAAAATTAAAAAAATTTCTAATGGTGTAGACTTCGACTTAATTCCGCCACTTGAAAAACAAAAGGATACGACAGCTTTTTGCTTGATTGGTGTAGGCTGGATATCCAATTGGCATGGATATGACAGAGTTATAAAATCCATACCCGAATTTATCTCCAAGCATCCTGACATTCGGTTTTGTTTTTATATTGTCGGTGACGGACCAGCCAAAATCAATCTCCAGCAACTTGTAGAATCTTTAGGGTTGGGCGCTTACATCTGTTTTACTGGTGCGCTTACAGGAAAAGCACTAGATGATATATATAAGCAATGTTCGCTTGGCGTGGCAAGTCTTGGGTTGCATCGTCTTGATCCGAACGGCACATTTGAAGTTCTAAAAGTAAGGGAGTATCTTGCTCGCGGTTTCCCTATGTTAATTAGTCATAACGATTCTTTCGACTATAGCCGTTTCCCTGGATTATATAGAACCAATGGAGACGAAGGCTTTGTTAATTTAAGTTTTTTTTATCAAAAGGTTAGGTTATTTTGGCAAAGCGAAGGACCGGAAGTTCATGCCTTTTCTGCCAAAGAAATTTTCTCCTATAAAGAAATAACAAAAAATATACTGTCATTTATGGCTGAAGCAGGGGAAAGAGCATCATGATATTGCATGTGATGACGCCAGAAAAGTTTCTCTCACCGTTTATCGATTTCGTTGACAAGCATTTCGGCCGGGGGCAACACAAATATGTTTTTATTACTAGTGAGAAGTATCTGTTCGGTCTGACTCCTAGTCATGGTGTTGAATTTTTACATACAGATGAAGATATTTTCACGACTTTAGCGGCTTATATGCAAGACGCCAGGAAAATTATTCTTCATGGTTTATGGCGGGATAAAATTGATCAGTTGCTTATACGTGAGTCTATGCTTTTAGAAAAAAGTTATTGGGTTATGTGGGGCGGGGATTTTTACTTTCCCGAAAGACATAGTGATAGTCGACATATTGTAATCAAAAACGTTAAAGGACTAGTGACATATATTCCGAAGGATATTGAATATGTCAGAGAACTTTACGGTGCACAAGGTAAACATTACAGATGTCTTATGTATTCTAGCAATGTTATTCATGATTCCGAAATTATAATTGACCATGCTGTAAATGGTAATTCAAAGATGAGTTTTTTGTTAGGGAATTCTGCCTCATCCTCAAATAATCATTTTGAAATTATAGAAAAAATTTCTTTTTACTCTTGGAGTAATTGTGATTTTTATGTTCCTTTATCATATGGTGATCTTGATTACGCGAGTAAAGTTATATCCTATGGTGAGCGTAAGTTGGGAGATTCTTTTAAACCAATAACCAATTATATGTCATGGGATAAATATCGGAGTTTTTTGAGGGCTATTGATGTAGGTGTTTTTAATCATGATAGGCAGCAGGCTATGGGAGTTTCAATACATTTGTTAGGGTATGGAAAAAAGTTATATATTAAGAAAAATACAGCGCAATGGTTTTATTTTTTAAGTCAGGGTATTGAGGTTAATGATTTTAATGACTTTAGTCCTGAAGGGTTAAACCTAATAGAACGAAATTGCAACGATGAAATTGTTTACGCAATACATAGCATTGAAAATCTAATTGCGCAGTGGTACGAGGTTTTTAATGACTGATGTTAGAGTAGCGCTATTTGTCGTTGGCGAAAAAGGCTTACATGTTTTAAGAGCATCTCTTGCCTACTATCGCCGAATAATATCTTATGTCGTTATTGGAAGGGATTTAGGTGTTTCAAATGATTTTTTTGAAGAAATTAAGTCTGTATGCGTTGAATATGACTTGCCTTTCTACAGCCGAGGAGCTGAACCTTGTTTAGCAAGTGATGATGATTACTTTTACAGAATTTGTATTGGTTGGCGCTGGTTAATTTCGTGTAACAAAAACCTTATTGTTCTCCATGACTCTAAGCTGCCAGCTTATAGAGGATTCAATCCTTTGGTAACTGCTTTATTGAATAAGGATAAAGAAATTTCAGTCTCGGCTATTTTTGCGGATAATGATGCGGATTCTGGTGATGTTATTATTTGTAAATCAAGGTTTGTTGATTACCCAATTAAGGTTTGCGATGCAATTAAGCTTTCGATAGAAATTTATGTTGAGATTGTGGTTTTTCTTCTCGAAAAAATGCTTTCAGGTGAAAATATCCTCGGTATTGCCCAGTCTTCTGAATATGCTTCATACAGTGTGTGGCGTGATGATTATGACTATTTTATAGATTGGAGCGAAAGTTCTGAGTTTATATCAAGGTTTTGCGACTCAGTAGGTTATCCTTATGCTGGTGCAAAATCATTTATGAATGGCAAATTAGTTAGAGTGGTAGAATGTGTTGTTTTTGAAGATGTTAACATTGTGCGAAGGGAGAAGAATATAGGTAAAATTCTTTTTTTTTCAGATAAAAAGCCTGTAGTTATATGTGGTTCAGGGTTAGTCAAATTAATTAAAATAGAAAATTTTTCAGATCTTAGTGAAATAAGAGATTTAAGTATTAGGACTAGATTTTTTTCAAATAACGGTAGGTATTACCATGTGTAACGATATAATTCCTTTTAACCGTCCCTATATGACTGGCAAGGAGCTCCATTTCATATCAGAATCACATCATAAAGGGCAGTTATCTGGGGATGGGAGGTTTACCTCTTTCTGTCATAAGTGGCTTGAACATACTACTGGATCAAAATCTGCTTTATTAACTAATTCATGTACGGCGGCTCTGGAAATGGCAGCTTTACTGTTGGAGATCCAGCCGGGTGATGAAGTTATTATGCCGTCATACACTTTTGTGTCGACCGCCAATGCCTTTGTTTTGCGCGGTGCAGTACCTGTTTTCGTTGATATCAGACCCGATACCCTGAATATTGATGAAAAGCTGATAGAGGATGCCATCACGTCTAGGACAAGGGCAATTGTACCTGTGCATTATGCTGGGGTTGCCTGTGAGATGGATAAAATTATGGCAATCGCCTGCCGGCATGGTTTATTGGTAGTTGAGGATGCCGCACAGGGCGTGATGGCCAGCTACAAAGGCAAGGTGTTAGGCAGTATTGGTGATCTGGGTGCTTACAGTTTTCATGAAACTAAAAACGTCATTTCCGGCGAGGGAGGTGCGCTGCTGGTGAACCGGGAAGATTTTGTCCGGCATGCGGAGATTATTCGTGAAAAAGGTACGGATCGCAGTCGGTTTTTTCGTGGGGAAGTTGACAAGTATACCTGGCAAAGCACAGGCTCTTCATTTTTACCGGGGGAGCTTATTGCCGCGTTTTTATGGGCGCAGTTGCAAGAGGCGGATAGCATTACGCAACGGCGGTTGTCGTCTTGGGACTTTTATCATCAGCTGCTGGAGCCTCTTGAGACTGAAGGTTTGTTACGCCGGCCAATTATCCCTGCCGAATGCCAGCACAATGCCCATATGTACTATATTCTACTGCCGGATCATCAGGATCGACAGGCTGTGATCAATGGGTTAAAAGCGCAGCAAATCAGTACAGTATTTCATTATGTACCTTTGCACTCTTCTCCGGCTGGTCAACGGCTGGGCCGGGTGCATGGTGACATGGCGATGACCGATTCTCTGTCCGACCGGATTATCCGGTTACCCTTGTGGATAGGGATCAGCCAGACACAACAAGAGCGGGTAACTGAGGTCCTTACCAGCTTACTGAAATCGTCCTGACTTGAACCAGTGTACTAGCTTATACTTGGTTTTAGTTTGTTGACTTTCTGATAACCAGGTTGATGTATTGTTCTTGTTTGAACATTCGCTTGGCTTGTTTTAACCAATTAATTAGTTTGGCTAGCAGTATCGATACTTTATAATCCTGCTGGATTTTGGTGATAGCGCGTTCATTGTATAACTGCGTCAGATCCAGATAGCTGATATTCCGATATTGGTTCAGATACTGCAGCAGCTTTGGTGTTGTGGTCCAGTTCAGACTATCGAGACCAGAAGTTGGCCGGCGTAACAGTGTTAAATAAATTCTAGCCAGCTGTCGGTTCATTGTTGGCAAAAAAGGTAGCAGATAATGAGGTTCGAACCAACCTCTGTAGTCAGGTGCATTTATTCTTAATTTTCCTCCCGGTTTTAATACCCTTAACATTTCAGAAAGGCACTTTTCTACATCTTAGACATGTTCTATAGTTTGATAAGATGTCACGTAATCGAAATGGTTATCAGGGAATGGGATGCTTTCGCCTATAGCTTGAATTATTCTTTCGTTGTACCATTGTGGGTATTTATTCTCTTTTATTTTTTATTGATGTAATCTATCTTCCATTGTTCTGGCTAAATCCCATAGATATCATATCCCTGATGCAAGCCGTAGAGTAAGAATGTTCCTACACCAGCTGCCATATCAAGTATTTTTCCTTTATGGTCATCGTATTGTTCAACTTCGTTCCAGCGCCAATGTTTGTTTCTGTCGTTGTGCCAGATAGCGCATATGTTAGTTAGGATGTTTTCATCTTGTACTCCGAAAAAACTGAGTGATTCTTTCCTAATCATGACATTTAAAAATTTCTCGGATTCTGTCATATACAATACTCTGGTTGAATGTTTTTTTATGTAATTTTTTATTGATGGTTAGTTTTTTGTGTTCTGTAGATATATTTCTACAGTGGCTAATCTAAGTATTTTATTGCATCTGTTCAGATTTGCATAAATATGCGGAATGAAAAATTCTCTATAATAATCTACGTCTGTTAGTTGGCGCCAGAGCGCATTGGGGTTATTCAGTAGCCTTGTCAGGGATGCAACGGCATCAGGTTGTCTAATTAAATTTTCATAATTGATATATGCCTGGAGTTTACCGAAATCAGGTGGGGCTATACCTGATACAGCTGCAGTGCCTGCAGGGCATTGTTCCGATATCGGCCAGCCAGTTTTCTGCCAGCGTATGTTACGGTAAAACTTAGGAAAATGACGGCTTAGCAGGGTGCCGTAAAGTTTGTTGTTTAAACGGTAATGGTCAGGAATACTAAATACGAATTCAAGTAAATTGTTTGACATAAAAGGACGTCTTATTTCCAAATCAAACTGGCTATTGACCACACCCATTTGGGTAAGACGCCTGATACGGTTCATATAAAGGTGAGGTTCAAAGTGTGGTAAATCATAAATTGTGTCATTAAGGTCACAATATTCAGTGAACGCACCATAAAAGCGCCTGGCTAATGCAGGTGTAATACGTTGGTCACAAGATTTTGCATCCAGAAAACTTCCTCCAAGTATTGCATCTCCAGCATAGCCGTTCATATCTATTTTATAATTAAGCAACTGCAGGAACTCACTGCCGTGCATATGCTGCATATCTAGCATTCCATCGGTCATTAACACTTTTTGTATTCTTGGAGAGAACCAATTGTCGGCAGTAAATAGACTAATATGATGTTTCCAGTTTGGTATTTGTCGGATGACTTCTTTAGAAATCGTAATGTCTGCACATTCCTCGGTGCCAAAAGTATATGCCTGCCCCGGATAATCAGGCCATAGTTTGTGAATACAAGCCAGAATAAATCTTGAATCCAAGCCACCACTTAAAGACACCCCCTGGCTACTGTTCGGGTTAAAACGTCTTTTTACAGATTCGAGCATAAGTTCTGCAGCCTGATCGACAGCGTCATCAAAGCTCAGTTTCTGTTGCTTTATTTCCGACCATTCCCAGTAGCGTTGCAGGCGGCTTTTATTCTGTCGCTTATCAAATTCAAGAATAGTGGCAGGTGGGAGTAATTTAATGTTATTAAACCAGGTATGATCTTCCAGTAAGTAACCCAGTTCCATAAAACAATCGAATGATAATTGTGCAAGTTCTGTTACCGCCAGGCGGGCAGCAAGAATAGCTTTGACCTCTGCTGCGAAGCATAAACCCGCAGAACTTTTCTGATAGTACAGGTTTCGCATGCCATATCTGTCGGCGATAAGCAGCACTTTGTCTTGCGACATATCATAAATTACAGCATTAAAAGCACCATCGGCCGCTCGCAGAAATGAAGCCAGCTCGCCAGCCAGATAGGCATTGCGCAACTGTTCAGCTGGTTCGGGCACGGGGGCGTTATCAGGTTTAGAATGGGCTGTTTGGTAGAGCTCGCCATCAAACCAGCATTGAACGTCGCTGTTTATCACATCGTGATGAGCAAAAAGTGCAATATGGCTGGTTGCGCAGCAAAATTCCGGACTTTCGCTGATAGATTTAATATGGATTGTTGGCAGCAATCGCATTTTCTGAGTCATTGCAGTAAAATGGAGCCGACCGTCTGTGTTGTGTAAGCTAAGACCGAAAATACCTGGCATGGTTGCGAGCCTCTCAGTTGATTTTTTCTATGGCAAAGCTCTGATTTTCGCTTAAATCCATCGTCATATATTTAATTCGCCAGCCTTGTTTCACACAAAATTCATGCACTGCTTCCATAACGCCATACCTGAACTGACTATTCCAATTCCCCATAGTGTAATCATGGCCTGCGATGATGCCACCAGGCTTTATTTTACTTGCATAGGTTTCAAGCTCTGCTTTGGTACCTTTGTAACAATGCGTTGTGTCGATGTAAATCCAATCAAAATAATGGTCTGGAAAATCGTCGGCTGCTTCAACTGATAATTTGCGATGGATTTGTACCTGACCTTTTGACAGTTCAGCGCCGAATTTTTTGCATACATTCTGGAACAGTGTTTCGTTGTAGCGCTCCGACTGCCATATATCGATCAAGTGTAGTTTTTTCGGTGCGCTTATGTTCAGAATTTGTTTTGTGTAGTCTCCATTTGCAACGCCCAATTCTGCTACAGTGCCACCTTTAGGAAGAAGTTGCAGAAGCTCCTGCCGATCGGTTATCAGCCTAGCTTGTTCAATATGCTGCTGCAATAACGGGATACGTGGGATATATTCGGTGCTTTGCTCTCGGTAGTGATTTTCCAGCTGTGTATAGTCTTTGTTTAGCTGAAGGATATTTGGCAGCTGTTCGATAAGGATACCAGCTTTTAAGTTGTTGTCGAGCAGGGTTTTATTTATTTCGTCAATATAGCTGCTGGCAATCACTATATGATCATAATGGATGACCGGCAGTGATGACGGATGGAAAATTTCAACGCCTAGCAGAAACTGCCCCTTGCGTGTTAGATCGCTGTCCAGAAAACCGATGATCTGGTACTTTAATGCCAAGGCAGGCAAGAATTTTAGTGCTTTGCTGCCGGTGCCGTAAATATATATATTTTCCATTCTATGCTTCTTATTATTAAGGTTATTTCGCATTGTGGTATCTGAAATATGAATTGCAGAGCATGCGATGGCTGTATTAGCAAAAAATCGTTTCAGTTAAATAATTTTTATAACTGCCTTCCGGTATGTCCCGCAGGCATTTTTCAATGTCTTGCGATGTTAGCCACCCATTATTATAGGCAATCTCTTCCAGGCAGGCGATTTGATCGCCCTGGCGTTTTTCTATTGTTTCGACAAAGGCTGATGCTTCTGCCAGGCTGTCATAAGTGCCGGTGTCAAGCCACGCAAAGCCTCTACCAAGCAGTTCTATTTTTAGTTGGTTTTGAGCCAGATAGGCTTGATTTACAGAGGTGATTTCCAATTCGCCTCTTGCTGAAGGAGTCACGCTCTGCGCTATGCCAATAATCTGATTGTCGTAAAAATACAAACCGGTAATAGCATAAGGAGACTTAGGATGTACCGGTTTTTCTTCGACCGAAAGCACCTTATTTTGTTCATCAAACTCCACCACTCCAAATCGCTCAGGATCTTTTACCTTGTAGCCAAAAATTACTGCACCGGGTAATCGGGTTTTAGCGCGTCGTAATATTGGGGTAAAGCCTTGTCCATAGAAGATGTTATCGCCCAGTACCAGACAAACGCTATCCTGACCGATAAATTGCTTTGCAATTAGAAATGCTTGTGCGATGCCTTCAGGTTTATCTTGAATGGCGTATTGCAGCTTTATACCAAACCTGCCACCATCGCCCAGCAAGCGCTGAAAAGCAGCCTGTTGTTCTGTGGTGGTGATGAGTAAAATATCATTAATGCCAGCCAGCATCAGAACAGACAATGAATAATAAATCATTGGCTTGTTGTAAATAGGCAACAGTTGCTTTGATATGCCAAGCGTAATAGGGTAGAGGCGGCTGCCACTTCCTCCGGCCAAAAGAATACCTTTCATATATAACCTACATTTTCATTGTTAGTTTATTGCTTACTTGGCATTTTCGTAAGGAAAGACAGCATTAGAGCGCTCTCTTTTCGGACGACATTTATTTAAATTTTTTTCGATTTAATAAAATTTTAGTTGGGCTATTTATTATGCTTGAGCCTGTTACATAACGTGAATATATCATCTAAATTTTGGATCTGATGCTTTGCATCATATTCTGCCAAAACTTGCTTGTTTCTATGTACACCAGTTAGCACTCTCACTGTATTTGCTCCCAATGTATTTAAGTTCACAAAATCCTTCGCTGGGTTATCCCCAATATAAACGATATCATGCCACTGACATTGTTCTGTTTTTTTAATTAATTCAAAACAATAGGTAGAGGGTTTTGCATGTTTTATGCCAAAGCGGTGAGTTATGAAAACTCGCTTAAAATAATGCGCAATACCCAGTGCCTGAACCTTTTTTTGCTGAACGATTTTATTGCCATCGGTAACTAGATAAAGCGGTTTTGGTAGCTTTTGTAGCAACTCATGGTGTTCCTGCGGCATACTTATTTCTGGTTGATGCAGCCGGTAGCGGCTAACACAAGCTTTGATATTAGCTTTAGTTGCCAGCTTGTGTGGGGCCAGTAAGTCGTCAAAAATCCGTCCGCGGCCTTGTGAGTCTAATAATTGCAGCATAGTTTGGTAGCTGGTATCTTCGTCGAGCAGCCAGCGTTTCGCGGCAAAGCGTGCAACGGCATGCAAGCCGCTTTCGACGTATTGACGCTCGTTGTAAAGGGTGTCGTCTAAATCAAATATATAAATCACAAATACAGATCTCCAGCGAATCGTACTTGAGTTATTGGTGTTGGGGCTGGTACAAACTGCATTGCATTAAGGTCTAAGCCGCAGCTTTCTGCCAGGCTCCAGTACAAACTGTCTACACCAGCTTTAATACCGAGTGTGGAAGCGCCACCAAAGCGACTGTTGCACTCAATAATATGCAGTTGTTGCTGATTGTCGATAATGGCTTGCAGTACTACCGGGCCTGTTAATTGTAGCGCCTGCAATGTATCGCGGATAATGTCGTCGTACTGCGGCAAAGCCACGGTTTGAGTAATTTGTGATTCGCCATGTTGGACTTTAATGCGGTAGCGATAAATATGGGCTTTTAACTGTCCGGCTTTGTTGAGCCAGGCATCAATGCTTAGCTCTTTACCCGCGACAAAAGGCTGAAAAACAGCCTGCTTTAATTCAGTTGCATGCTGCAGCGCTGCCGCAGTATCCAGTGCCAGGCCAATACTCTGGCTACCCGCGCCAAAGCGCTCTTTTACTACCCATTTAGCACTGTTGTGAGCAGCGGTATCAAGATTTGAATAAGTCGCTATAGCGGGCAAACCTTTTTCAATAAGAAAATCTGCAAACAGTTGTTTGTCGAGGCAGCGTAAAATGCTTTGCTCATCGGCAACCAGCACCTGAACACCTTCGCTAGCTAAATGCTTTTTGTATTTGGCCCAGAATAGTAGCTCGCCATCTCTGCTCGGCAGAATATGGCTCACTTTGCGTTGTAGTAAGCCACTAATTATATCGTTGGTTGAAGCTTCACTTAATGGTGGCATTAACCAGAAATCATCTGAGAAATACTGGCTAACCACGGGAGAGCTGCTATCACCACCGATAATAACGGCTGAATTATGGATTCGTTTGGCCGCACTGCGTAATGCAGTTAACAGCGTGACTTTTGCTGCAGCACTGGTTAGAAGTACATTCAGTCTGTTAGCGTCTGTCATCGGTCATTACCAGAACGCATGCTTTGAGATAGAAACCGTTTTATGCTTAATTTCAGCGGGTGTGCGCCTGTTATCATAATCATTCAGCGTCATAGCTTTTTTAGGTGTTCGCCAATCACCATACATAAATGTTAAAAACCCGTCTACGTCAGATGGAACAGGAATTGCGTGTCCATTAAAGTTGATCGTCTCAATGGTGTTAAAGTGATGTTCCGGTGCGAAAAAAATTCCGGCAGAAGATAATAACTCAGAGCGACCATTTACTGATTTACGACGTTGCAAACTGGTTTCAAAGGAGATTAAGGTACTGCCAGGTTTTGGTTGAAACTCGATATTAAGACATGCATCTTCGCCTGATTGACGAAGTAGTGTCGCTTGCCAGTCGACTTTATCTTGCATTGGCGCCAGCTGCGGGAAATCTTTCATTATAGCCAGTGCTTTGTCAAAATCGGCATCATCTATGGCGAAATCTATATCGTCATCCCAAGCGAGTAACTTACCCTCGCGCATTAAACCGAGAAGGGTCCCCGAGTCAATACAGGCTTTAATTTCATATTGCCTGAATAGATCACTTAACGTGATCAGCAGTTGATGCCCCAATTCAAGCGTTTCAGGATCACTAAATGGATGCTCCGATTTTAGTTCTCTCTTGTTAGGAACGTAAATTTTCTCTGCAGCTATACCTAACTCGGTCGTAAGCTGTTGGTATATACTGTCGATCCATAAACTTGTGATAATGACGGTATCGAATTCTAGCTTTTGTAATGTATTCGGCGCCAATACAGGAATACTGCCTACTTGGCTGCCATGCCTATTAGCATCATTGTCTATAAAGGCAATAATATTTTGCTGTGGATGTTTTTTAAGATAGGTTTCTCCAGCTTTACTGGCACCAAACAATACTAATCTATTTGCTTGCTTCACAATAACTCCCAGGAAAGTGGTGTACCTTGATCTGCGTTGCGGTTAATTTTTTTACCAATAAAAAAAGGCAGGAACTTAGGTGCCAGCCCAAGCCCCGGGCGAACTGAGCGCAGGTTTTCAAGGGTGAAAATGTCGCCTGCTTTCATATCTTTGGCGATATAAAGTGATCTGCGGTGTATCCGTGAGGCTATCTCTTTCTCGGTACAACCATAATGCACAGTACCAAGCGCATCATGCGCGCGGGTGGTTTCCTCTACCAACATTTTTAGCTCAGCTGGCTCCAATGAAAACTCGGCATCAACTTCACCGCCGTTTCTATCCAGTACAAAGTGTTTTTCAATTACGGTTGCGCCCAGTGCGACAGCTGCGACAGAAACGCCCACGCCAGGGGTATGGTCTGATAATCCAACCTGACAATTAAACAGCTGCGCCAGATGCGGAATGGTACGTAAATTCGCATCAACCGGGCGGGCAGGGTAGTTGCTGGTGCATTTAAGCAGTATTAAATCTTTACAGCCATTATCTCGTAATACTTCCACCGATTCGGCTAACTCGGTTTGGGTTGCCATGCCGGTAGACATAATAACCGGCTTGCCGGTTTTAGCCACCGCAGCTAAAAGACCATGATCGCTATTCTCAAAAGAGGCGATTTTGTAGCAGGGCACATTAAGTGATTCAAGAAAATCGACGGCGGTTAAGTCAAACGGTGAGCTAAATGCCAACATACCTTTGCTGTTGGCATAGTCAAAAATGGGTTTATGCCACTCCCACGGCGTCATGGCTACTTTATATAGATTGTACAAAGAGTTACCTTGCCACAGGCTGTTTTTATCGGCGATAAAAAACTCGCGCTCGTGCACATCCAACGTAATGGTATCTGGTGTGTAAGTTTGCAGTTTGAGTGCATGTGTGCCCGCTGCTGCGGCGGCATCAACTAAGGCCATGGCTTTTTCCAGCGATTGGCCATGGTTACCCGACATCTCAGCGATAATAAAGGGCTGTTGTGTTGGCCCAACCAAACGGTTAGCTATTTTTATCTCTGACATTATATTCTCGCCACTACCTTAAATATTTGCTCTACCACTAACGGTGTGCCGGCATGAGCCGGTACCAGGTTTTTCGCCCGCTGGCCAATCTCGTCCAGCAGTGCTGGCTGGGACAGGTAATAGCATAGTTGCTCTGCAAAGAACTCTGCTGACATTTCAGCAGCCTGACCCAACCAAACACAAGCGCCAAGATGGTCAAGATATGCCGTTGTCGCCTGCTGATTTTCGGCAACGGTAACAACCAGACCAGGCAGGTTACAAATACATCGTTCCCAATGGCTAGTTCCACCGGCACCAAGCATGAGTCGCGCTTTGTGCATCAGAGTTGCCATGTAGTTGCATTGAATATGCAGCTTCACATTGGGCAGGCCGGCTACTTGTTGTTCAATCTCAGTGCGCCAGGGATTATTCGCCCCAATTACTATATCGGCCGTTATTGGCGTAAGCTTTAATTGTTGTAATGCAGCAATCGCTAAGCTGGTTAAATTTTGCTCGTCACTACCGCCAAACCCAATCAGAATATGTGAATCAGAGCGCGGGTCAGTACTTTGATAAAACTCTTGACGTAACAACGCATAGCGTGGGCCTAGCAATTGCAAGCAATGTTTTGGTAATAACCCCGCATAGCGTTGTTCTAGTTTGGGGGATAAATTTTGGTCTAACAGAATATCGCAATCGTGCGCTCTGTTCGCTAAGTCGTCGACTACCATTATTTGCCGACATTGCTGGCGTAGTGCTGTGCAGTAAGCTTTAGCCAGCTCATAGTGATCAACGACTAATAGCTGATATTGCTGGGTAAGTTGCGCCAATGTTTGTTTAGCATCGAGTAATTCATCTTGCGTCGTGCCAGAGAGCGTAAATACGACGAAGCCTTGCTCAACAATATAATCAATTAAATTGCCTTCACTTTGTTGGCAAACAAAGTGACATTCAGCACCTTGCTGGCGCAATGCTTGGGCAAGGGTTAAACAGCGCATAATGTGGCCACTACCTATCTGCACAGATGCATCGGCGCGCAGCAAGACTTTCATTTATACTTTTTCCTGTTGTAGCAATTGATAAAGCAATTCTGCTCGGCGCCAGTCTTCTACAGTATCAATATCTTGCACCAAATGATCGGGCAATACATGCATACGAGAATTAGCACCAAAAATGGTTTTAGTGTTATCTAGCCAAGTACTGGCTTTGGCCCAATATAATTGGCCAGCATCATGAAATGTGGGCGCTAAATCTTGTGACCGTTTACTAATGCTTTTTGGATCAAAAGGAGTCACGCCGGCATTTTCGGTCATTAATAAGGCGCGTTGAATAGGAAATGAAAACCGAGCAGCAGTAAAAACATAATCGGCTGAGCTTGTTTGTAATTGCTGGTATAGCTGACGAAGGGTCTCAGCGTTAAGCAAAGGCGTAGTAGCATATAAACAAGCACAATATTGCAAAGGCCAGCCTAAAACTTGCAGTTGCTCAATGGCATCACGGATCACAGCACTGGTGCCGGTGTGATCATCAGCCAAAGAGCCGCTTCGGATAAAGGGGACTTCTGCGCCAAAGCCTTGGGCGATAGAGGCAATTTCTGCATCATCAGTTGATACAACTACTTTATCAACAATACCACTTTGTAAAGCTGCTTCAATAGGGTAGGCCAGCATGGGCTTACCACAGAATAATTTTATATTTTTACGCGGTATACGTTTACTGCCGCCACGAGCAGGGATAATAACAATATTCATCTTAATAACTCAGTCAGCTTATCGGTAATATACTGCTGCTGCTCAGCGGTTAGCTCTGGAAACATCGGCAAGCTAATAATGCGCTCATAAAAATCTTCTGCGACAGGAAAATCGCCCCAATCAAAGCCTAACTGCTGATAATAGGGCTGGGTATGGATGGGAATATAATGCACATTCACGCCTATACCTGCGGCTCTTAAGGCTTCAAACACGGCTTTACGTTTAGTTTTGTCGTTAAGACGAATAATATATAAATGCCAAGCGCTGATATTGTCATCATCAAGCGCCGGTAAACCAAGTGGTAAATCTGCCAGTAACTGATTGTAATTAGCGGCTAGTAGTTGGCGCTTTTTGATAATAGGCAGTAAACGCTGGCTTTGGCTGATGCCAAGTGCGGCTTGCATATCTGTCATGCGGTAATTAAAACCTAATTGCAATTGTTGGTAATACCAAGCACCGTGGCTAGGCTCGGTCATTAAGCTATCATCGCGAGTGATACCATGGCTTCGCAGCATGCGCATTTTGGCTGCTAATTCAGCTTTATTGGTTAAGGCGACACCGCCCTCTGCGGTGGTAATAATTTTTACCGGATGAAAACTAAAGATACTAATATCACTATAACGGCAGTTGCCAACAGCTTCATCTTGAAAGCGAGCGCCCACGGCATGGGAGGCATCTTCAATAATACTAAAACCAAATTCGTTGGCTAAATAATAGATCTGTTGCATATCGCAGCTGGCCCCAGCTAAATGCACGGGGATCACGACTTGCGGTAAGGTGTCGGTTAATCGAGCCTGCTCTAGTTTTTCGCGTAAGCTAGTTACAGCCATATTGCCGCTATCTGGTTCTACATCCACAAAATCGACATCAGCACCACAATAACGGGCGCAGTTGGCTGAAGCAACAAAGCTAATAGGTGATGTCCAAACTCGGCTGCCAGGGCCAACGCCTAAGGCTAAACAAGCAATATGTAACGCTGAGGTTGCACTATTTACCGCTATGGCATCTTGGGCACCGGTGAGTTCTATTAATTTTTGCTCAAAAGCCGGTACTGCTGGCCCTTGAGTTAAAAAGTCACTCTGCAGTACTTCTGTTACTGCATCGATATCGGCTTGATTAATATTCTGACGACCATAGGGGATCACAACATAGCTTCCTGATTAAACTGAGCAAGCTGCTCTACCGTTAAAAAATCTGGGTTTTGGTCTGATACATATTCGAAGTTTTCGGCAACCAGCTTGCCTTTTTCTTGTAAAGCATTGCTAGAGAAGTCATTGCTACGGTTGAAGAACTTAATGGCTGGCGCAATAACATAATGGTCGGCAAATTCAAAGGTATGATAAGACATATCACCTGGGCACATCATTTCATGTAGTTTTTCGCCTGGGCGAATACCCACTACTTTTATTGGTATCTGTGGCGCTATTGCTTTGGCTAAATCAACCACCCGCATTGAAGGTATTTTGGGCACAAAAATTTCGCCACCTAACATACGCTCAAAGTTTTTTAATACAAAATCGACCCCTTGTTGCAAGCTAATCCAAAATCGGGTCATTTCAACATGAGTTATAGGAATATGATCGCTGCCTTTGGCTTTTAACTGCTGAAAGTAAGGTACAACAGAGCCGCGAGAGCCGACCACATTACCATAGCGTACTACCGAAAATCGGGTTGACCGGCTACCAGCCATATTATTGGCTGCTACAAAGAGTTTATCTGAAGCTAGTTTAGTTGCTCCGTAAAGATTTACTGGGTTAGCGGCTTTATCTGTCGATAGCGCTATGACTTTTTCTACATTGTTTTCAATAGCCGCATTGATAACGTGCTCGGCACCATTGATATTAGTTTTAATGCATTCCATTGGGTTATATTCAGCCGCAGGAACCTGCTTTAAGGCAGCAGCATGGATCACATAATCAACACCATGCATAGCACGGATAAGCCGCTGCTCGTCTCTAACATCACCAATAAAATAACGCATACAACTTTGATTAAACTGTTGCTGCATTTCGTATTGCTTAAGCTCATCACGAGAAAAGATAATAATTTTCTTCGGTTTATACCTAGCCAGCAAAGTCGCCGTATATTTATGGCCAAAAGAGCCGGTTCCACCAGTAATTAATATGCTTTTTCCGTTGAACATGCAGTGCCCTTAGCAGCTGTAATATCAGCTATCTTAGTTATTCTTATGTGTTTTTTTAGCTTTACTGCTAATGTTGAAGCAGCAAAGCATAGTATTTGTTATCAATACTAACTATGCCGTAATTAAAGCAAATTTAATACTATGTATTATCAGCATATTGACTGAAATGTCATTAGTGATACTTTATTTAACGCTATTATTTTGACGCTGTGTCAAAATAATAGCGTATTTAGTTGCAAGCGTCGTCAAGCTTAGCCATGATTAGGCTAATTAAACTGAAAACATAATAAAAGCAGTACTATGTCGAATAATCTAATTAAGTCGAATAGCCCAATAATTTATATTGTTGATGAGCAATCTGGTCGTGCTGAGCGTTTAAGTACGGTGTTAAGCTTTATTTCAGAGCCACACCAAAGCTGTGATTTAGAGACGTTAGTGTCTAAATTAAACCGTGAGCCTATTGCCGTTGTTTTACTGGGGGCTATTCCTGAGCAACAGCATGCCGATATTATTCAGCGTTATCCCACTGTCGCTTTTTTATTGCTAGGTGAGCAATTAAAGGCACATTTGCAATACCCTAATGTTGTTGGTTTATTAACTGAGCCCTTTGCTTATGCTAGCCTTACTCAGCTACTGCGTGATTGTCAGCAGTATCATCGATTAATGCCTCGCCAGCAGCCACAAGATAATAAAGTACAATTTGATGGCATGGTGGGTAATTCTGAGCCCATGCAGCAAGTGAGGTTTTTAATTCAGCAAGTGGCAGCAACTGATGCCAATGTATTGATATTAGGTGACTCTGGTACGGGTAAAGAGGTAGTAGCTCGTAATATTCATTTATTATCGCAGCGAAATTGTGGTCCTTTTGTGCCTATTAATTGTGGCGCCATTCCGGCGGAGTTATTAGAAAGTGAGTTATTTGGCCATGAAAAAGGCGCTTTTACGGGGGCAATTTCAACCCGAAAAGGCCGTTTTGAGCTAGCCCAAGGTGGCACGTTATTTTTAGATGAAATAGGCGATATGCCACAGCCGATGCAAGTTAAGCTGTTAAGAGTGTTGCAAGAACGTACTTATGAGCGGGTAGGTGGCACCCAGATGATAAAAGCGGATGTACGCATAGTAGCAGCCACTCATCGTAATCTTGAGCAAATGATTTTAGATGGTGGTTTTCTTGAGGATTTATATTATCGTTTAAACGTATTTCCAATAGAAACGCCCTCGTTGCAACAGCGCCCTGATGATTTAGCTGTGCTTATTCAAGCTTTGTTGCAGCGCATAAGTCAGCGCAATAATGCTAATGTTAAATTTACCGATCGTGCAATTGAAAGTTTAAAATTGCACCCATGGCCAGGTAATGTCCGCGAACTAGCTAACCTATTAGAGCGCATGGTCATAATGTACCCAGAACAAGTAGTTGATATAGCAGAGCTGCCTTTAAAGTACCGCCACTTAGATGTTGAAAGCTACCAGCCAGAGTACCCTGAAAGCTTGCAAGAGCGTGACTTGCTAAACGAATTGTTTCAAACGGATGAAGAGGATGATGAAACTGAGCAAGAGCAGCAAAATAGTTTTGTAGGCTTTGCTGATAACGGTAATCAACTACCAGAAACAGGCTTAGATTTAAAAGAGCATTTAGCTGAATTAGAAATTCACTTTATTGCCCAAGCCTTACAGCGTCATGAATACGTTGTTGCTAGAGCGGCCGAGTTCTTAAGGTTACGTCGTACTACCTTAGTAGAAAAAATGCGTAAATATAATCTAAATAAAGAAGAGTAAAATCAATAGTCATAATATTGACTAGCATAAATCTAAAATAAATGCTTATTAATCAAAGGTTTGTGGTTGGCTCGTAATTTGCATTAGCTATAGAGCGTTATTGTTTAATTGTTCTAAAGGTAGCTATGACTATGACCAATGCTTTTGCTGTTTCGTCTTTATATACTGCAACATTAGACTCGTCTGCGGCTAACGTTAGTGCATTACCTGCTTATATAAGGGGTAAAGAACCGGTAGAAACTGCTCAGGATCAGCAAGCAGAGGTTTTATTGCAAGCCTTACCTGCTGCAGTTATTTTATTAAATCAACGGGGCTATGTTTATCAAGCCAATGCTGCTGCGATAGACCTATTAGGCCAGCCATTAATAGGCCAACGTTGGTTAGATGTTATTACCCGAAGTTTTAGTCCGCGCAGTGATGATGGCTTAGAGGTCTCATTAAAAGATGGCCGTCGGGTTAAATTGGCAATAAGCGCTCTTGCCCCTTCATCAGATCACGGCCAACCAGGGCAGTTAATAATGTTAACTGACTTAACTGAAACTCGTGCTTTGCAAAGCCGGTTAAGTCATATGCAGCGCTTATCTAGCTTAGGCAAGATGATGGCGTCGTTAGCCCATCAAATTCGTACGCCTTTATCGGCAGCTATGCTGTATGCACAAAATTTAGCTAATCCGCGCATAACTATGCAAACTCAACAACAGTTTCAGCATAAACTGCAATCGCGTTTGTTAGATCTCGAGCAACAAGTTAATGATATGTTGTTATTTGCGCGGTCTGACTCTTCACAAGCGGTAGCAGCTTTTAGTGTTGAAGACTTAGTTAGTGCTATTCAGGCCAGCGCAGATGCCATTTTACTAGCAGCAAATGCCAGTCTTAAGTTAACTAACACTGCACCTAATGCCAATTTAATTGGCAATATGAATGCCTTAAGTGGTGCTATCTTAAATTTGATTCAAAATAGTTTACAAGCAATACCTGAACAAGCAGAAATCAGCTTAACCATCAGCAAAAGTCAGCATCAGGCAGAGCATATTGTTATTGCCGTCGCTGATAATGGCCCAGGTGTGGCTAGCAGCATACAATCCCAGTTATTTGAACCTTTTATAACCAGTAAGTCTTCAGGTACTGGGCTAGGTTTAGCAGTAGTGCAAGCTGTTGCTCACTCCCATCATGGTGTTGTTAGCTATAAACCCAGTAAATCGGGCGGTGCATGCTTTGAGCTTACTTTGCCGGTGCAACATACTACTGATAACAACGCTGATGCTTGTTTAGATAAAAATAAAGCGGAGGCTTAGCATGAAACAAACAATTTTAGTGGTTGAAGATGATGCTGGTTTGCGTGAAGCACTTCAAGATACACTAATGCTGGCAAACTATCAGGTACAAGCTGTTGATAGTGCTGAATCAGCTTTAATGTTATTAAAAAAACAATCATTCCAATTAGTGGTATCTGATGTGCAATTAGGTGGCGTATCTGGCTTAACCTTATTAAAAACCTTACGTGAGCAATATCCGCAGATCCCAGTGTTAATTATGACGGCTTACGCCACAGTGCAAGCGGCGGTTGAAGCTATTCGCTTAGGCGCTATTGATTACTTAGCTAAACCCTTTGCTCCTGAAGTATTAGTGAATACTGTTAGCCGCTATGTTAGCCCTGAACCGGTATCAACTATAGAACCAATAGTGGCAGCAGAAAGTAGTAAGCAGTTACTTACTCTCTGTGGCAGGGTAGCGCGTACCGATGCTAATGTGATGATTTTAGGCCCTAGTGGCTCAGGTAAAGAAGTATTAGCCCGTTATATCCATCAATTATCAGAGCGTAATCAAGGCCCTTTTATTGCTATTAACTGCGCGGCTATTCCAGAAAACATGCTGGAATCTACGCTGTTTGGCTATGAAAAAGGTGCTTTTACCGGTGCAATAGCTGCTTGCCCAGGCAAATTTGAGCAAGCGCAACATGGCACTATTTTGTTAGATGAAATAACAGAAATGGATTTAAACCTGCAAGCTAAATTGTTAAGAGTCTTACAGGAGCGTGAAGTTGAACGTTTGGGCGGCCGTAAAACCATTAAGCTAGATGTGCGTGTATTAGCAACCAGCAATCGTAATTTAAAACAAGCGGTAGCCGATGGCGTGTTTCGGGAAGATTTATTTTATCGTTTAAATGTGTTCCCTTTAACTTGGCCTGCATTAGCAGAGAGGCCGGAAGATATAGTGCCTTTAGCTGAGCACTTTATTGCTAAATATTGCCGCAATGAAGGTCGGGTTATTGCCACACTAACAGCGGAAGCGGCATCACGGCTCTATAACTATACTTGGCCTGGTAATGTGCGAGAACTTGATAATGTGATCCAGCGCGCGTTAATTATTTCAGCTACTGATGAAATAGCCGCTGCAGATATTATGTTGGAATGCAGTGAAAGTATTCCAATGGCTACAAGTAGCAATACGCCTAGTGCAGTAAAATGCTCTGCTGACATCAACCTAGAACCAAGTGCTGATGATTTATCTAATGCTACAGATTTTAAAGCTAGTGTTCATGATCAAGAGCACCGGATTATTTTAGCTACCATGAAAGCTTGTGCAAATAAGCGTAAAGCGGTGGCAGAAAAGCTAGGTATTAGTGATCGTACTTTGCGTTATAAGTTAGCGCGGATGCGAGAGCAGGGTATCGATATACCAGTGTAATAATGCAATAAACTTTAAATTGATAACAACGGGTGCTAGTCACCCGTTTCCTTTCGTATTATCCATATAAATTTCATGTACTTATAAGTGGCACGGTTAATGCTTTATCTATAGTTAATAGATAGACAGCAATTTTTTGACAGGTGACGCTATGAATATCAAAGGCCCAAACTTATACGCCGAAATGCAATCAATGGCAGTGCAGGCTCGAGCTGTTGGTACTGAGCTAAAGCTTAAAAATACTGCTGAGGTTAATCCAAGCCAAACAGATTTTAGCCAAATGCTTACCCAAGCGTTGGGCAATGTTAATGACTTAGCGCAAGAAACCGGAAAACTCCGTAGTGCACTTGAGATGGGCGATCCTAATGTGTCCTTAGCCCAAGTCATGATTGCTAGTCAAAAGTCATCATTAGCCTTTGAAGCTACAGTGCAAGTTCGTAATAAACTGGTTGAATCGTATAAAGAAATTATGTCGATGCCGGTATAGGTCAGGAGTAATTATAAGTGGCTGATAATCAATCAACTGAACTGGCTTTAAGTGGAAACGACTACGCCGGCGAACAATCAGAACAAAAACCTAGCTTTATGGGCTCATTGGCTGGCACAGATTTAATTCGTCAGGTGGCTATGGTTATTGCCCTAACTATTTGTTTAGCCATTGCTATTTTAATTGTGCTTTGGGCTAGGCAACCAGAGTTACGGCCATTAGGCACTTTTGCCACCGAAGAGCTTATTCAAACTTTAGATCATTTAGATAGTCAAAAAATTAATTATGAGCTGCAAGGCAATGTGATTTTAGTGGCTGAAGACCAATTTCAAAAAATCAAGTTGTCGTTATCGCGTGCTGGTTTGACTAAAGAAGTCTCAACAGGCACAGAGTTTTTATTAAAAGACAGTGGTTTTGGTGTTAGCCAACGTTTAGAAACAGAACGCTTAAAGCACAGCCGTGAACAGCAGTTAGCACGGACTATAGAAGAACTACAAAGTGTTTCTCGAGCCAGAGTATTATTGGCTATCCCTAAAGAAAACGTCTTTGCCAGAAGACAAAAAATACCCTCAGCTACTGTTTTAGTAACAGCTAGGGGCGGTACTGTTATCCGTGATAGCGAAGTGAATGCTATTGTGGATATAGTGGCCTCAGCAGTACAAGGCTTAGAGCCAACTCGGGTTACGGTAACCGATCAAAGTGGCCGACTATTAAATAGTGGCTCACAAGATGCATCGGCTGCGCGCTCACGTCGTGAATATGAGCTACAGCGTACTCGTGAAGAGGAATACAGACAAAAAGTCGACTCTATTTTAATGCCAGTATTAGGTTATGGTAATTATACGGCAGAAGTTGATTTACATATGGACTTTACGGCTACTGAGCAAACGCAAAAACGTTTTAATCCAGACTTGCCTGCTGTACGCAGTGAAATGACAGTAGAAGAAAATAACGTTGGTGGTATCAGTGGCGGTATTCCAGGTGCTTTATCTAATCAACCGCCTTTAAACTCAACTATTCCTGAGCAAGCAACCTCTAGCAATAACCAGCAACTTATACCTGGCCGCAGCCATAAAGAAGCGACACGTAATTATGAGTTAGATACCACTATTAGCCATATTACTCAGCAAAGTGGTGTTATCCGTCGTTTAAGTGTATCAGTTGCCGTGGATTATAAGCCTGGTGCCGATGGTGTTACGCCAGAGCCTCGCAGCCAAGCTGATTTAATGAATTTACGTCGTTTATTACAAGGCGGTATAGGTTTTGATGCTCAGCGCGGTGATATAGTTGAAGTCATATCTGTACCTTTTATTAAAGATGAAATTCTCGATATCCAACAGCCTAGCTTTTACACTGAAGAGTGGTTTAGCCGGCTAATAAGATTAATCATTGGTGGGTTAATCGTTATTGTCTTGCTATTGTTTATAGTAAGACCGATGTTGAAGAAATTGATTTACCCAGATGACACTAAAGAAGCTTATGATGAAAAATCAATGAGCAAAGGGTTAGACTTGGGGGATGATACTATCAACATGTTAAACTCATCATTTGATGAAAATGCAGTAGGCTTTGCCTCAGACGGCACTTTAATGCTGCCAGATTTACATGGTGATGATGATCTATTACGCGCAGTCCGGGCCTTGGTTGCCAATGAACCTGAACTGTCTTCTTTAGTGGTTAAAAATTGGTTGGCTGAAGATGAGTAGCATAGAAGCAACAAAACCTACCTTTGATATAGGTAAACTCGACGGTGTTGAAAAAGCCGCTATTTTATTACTGAGTTTGTCAGAAGAAGATGCTGCGCAAATTTTAAAGCACCTAGAGCCGAAACAAGTGCAAAAAGTTGGCTTAGCTATGGCACAAATGGTCGAGTTAAACCAAGCCAAGATTACCGCTGTGCATAGTTTGTTTATTGAGCAAATTCAAAACTTTAGTACCATAGGCTTCCAAAGTGAAGAGTTTATAAAACGCGCTTTAACTGCTGCTTTAGGTGAAGAAAAAGCAGCCAATTTAATTGACCAAATAATCTTAGGTGGCGGGGCTAAAGGGTTAGATTCATTAAAATGGATGGACTCTAAACAAGTGGCCAGCATTATTCGTAATGAACACCCGCAAATTCAGACGATTGTATTGTCATATTTAGAGCCAGAGCAATCAGCTGAAATTTTATCGCAGTTCCCTGAAAAGGTGCGTTTAGACTTAACTATGCGCATAGCTAACTTAGAAGAAGTACAACCTGCAGCTTTACAAGAACTAAACGAGATAATGGAAAAACAATTTGCCGGTCAAGCTGGTACTCAAACCGCTAAGATGGGTGGCTTAAAAGCAGCTGCTAATATACTTAACTATATGGATACCAATATTGAAGGCTTGTTAATGGATGCTATTCGTGAAAATGACGAAGAAATGGCCCAGCAAATTCAAGATTTAATGTTTGTATTTGAAAACTTAATCGATGTTGATGACCGTGGTATTCAGACCTTATTGCGTGAAGTGCAGCAAGATGTATTAATAAAGGCCTTAAAAGGTACAGACGAAAACTTAAAAGAAAAAATCTATAAAAATATGTCTAAGCGTGCGGCTGAACTGTTACAAGATGACTTAGAGGCCATGGCTCCAGTTAGGGTAAGTGATGTTGAGGCGGCGCAAAAAGAAATTTTATCTACTGCTCGACGGTTATCTGACGCCGGTGAAATTATGCTCGGTGGTGGTGGTGGTGATGATTTCTTATAAGTAGGGTTGTGGGTAAAGCCTAGCAAATGCTAGATAATGTAGCTGTTAGTTGTAAAAGGTGTGCCTAGCATGAGTGAGAAGAAAAACTTTAATTCCGGTCGGCCATTTTCGCCAGACGAAGAAACTGAGCTGCAGGTGCAGCAGTGGTTTACACCCGATTTAACGGCAGAGCTAGCTGCTAAACAACCGCGTACTAATGCTTTAAATATGGCTAACGCTAACAGAAAGCCGGTAGCGATGACGGAACAGGCCGAGCAAAGCATTAAACCGCTGACAGCCGCTGATATTGAGGAAATGCGTCAAGCCGCTTATGACGAAGGCTTGGCGGAAGGCAAAGAAGATGGCTTTAGCAAAGGTTATGCAGAGGGGCGTGAGCAAGGTTATCAAGATGGCATGGCGCAAGGTCAAGCTGAAGGTAAAAAAGTTGGCTTAGCTGAAGCTGAGTTAGAACTTACCGAGCAACGTAAACAGTTAACCGCCTTACTTAATCAATTGCAACAACCATTATTAGCTGTCAATGAGCAAGTAAAACAGCAATTATTAGCACTTAGTTTAGCTATGGCTAAAGCTGTTATTGGGGTAGAAGCAAAAACTAATACTGCCGTAATACTGCAAGCCATAGCTGATGCAACTTCAGCTTTACCACTACAAAGCAAAAATGTTGTTATTAAACTTAATCCCAAGGATCTTATAAAAGTAGAGAGCTTTTATTCTGCAGACGAGCTCGCCCAGCATGGCTGGCAGTTAGTTGCTGCCGCTAACCTTGCCCAAGGTGGTTGTTTAGTGCAAAGCACTTTATCTAGTGTAGATAGAAGTTTAGAGCAGCGAGTAGAAAACAGCTTAAGCCACTTTATTGAACTACAGCAGCTAGCTGAACAAAGCGCGGCAAACAGCTTAACTGAAGAGCTCGAGTCTGCAGACTTAGAGGAGACTGCTAGCACTGCGCCTGTAGTTGATGAGCAAAACTATACTGTAGCAGAAGAGTCACACCCTAATGCAGCCCCTAAGACTAAGCAGCCGCTAAGTGATGATGACAATGACCAATAGTGAACAGCTAGTCAGCTTTTTACAGCAACAGCAACAATATATTCAACCAGTACGTGCAGCTGTGGCAGGGCACTTAGTACGAGTGGTTGGCTTAACGCTTGAAGCGACAGGTTGTAATGCTGCTATAGGTCAACCTTGTATGGTTGAAACCGCACAAGGTGAAATTATGGCTGAAGTGGTTGGCTTTGCTAATGATCGTATTTTTTTAATGCCAAAAGATGATGTTTCAGGTGTAGTAGCTGGTGCTAAAGTCACACCTTTGCTTAACTATAAAGGTATTCCACTTAGTTTAAATTTATTAGGCCGCGTTATTGATGGTGTAGGTGCTCCTTTAGATGGTAAAGGGCCTATTGCCACCACCGAATATGCTTCAGGAAAAGGCAAGCCAATTAACCCATTAAATAGACGCCCCATTAAGCAGCCCTTAGATGTAGGAGTGCGGGCTATTAATAGTATTATTACCGTTGGTAAAGGTCAACGTATGGGCTTATTTGCTGGCTCTGGTGTAGGTAAAAGTGTGTTGTTAGGTATGATGACGCGAGGCACAGCTGCTGATGTTATCGTTGTTGGGCTAGTTGGCGAACGTGGCCGAGAAGTAAAAGAGTTTATAGATGAAATACTCGGTGATGAAGGCAAGGCCCGATCTGTAGTGATAGCTGCACCAGCAGATGTGTCGCCTTTAATGCGGCTAAAAGGCTGTGAAACAGCAGTACAAGTGGCAGAGTATTTTCGTGATCAAGGCATGGATGTATTATTGCTTATTGATTCCATTACTCGTTATGCCCAAGCGCAGCGAGAAATAGCTTTAGCTGTTGGTGAACCGCCCGCGACTAAAGGCTATCCACCTTCGGTATTTGCCAAGTTACCTGCCTTAGTTGAACGGGCGGGTAATGGTTCTGGCAGCCAAGGCTCAATTACGGCTTTTTACACAGTGCTATCAGAAGGCGATGACTTACAAGATCCGATAGCCGATGCATCGCGAGCAATTTTAGATGGCCATATAGTATTGTCACGATCATTAGCTGACTCTGGGCATTTTCCTGCAGTAGACGTGGAAAAATCTATAAGCCGAGTGATGCCAGCGGTCACAAGTATGGAGCATCAGCAACAAGCTCGTGCAATTAAACAACTTTATGCTAGTTACCAGCAAAGCAAAGATCTTATTGCTATTGGTGCCTATGTTAAGGGCAGTGATCCGCAGTTAGATAAAGCAATAGCTATGATGCCAAAAATTAATCAGTTTTTACAACAAGGTATGACTGACATCATTCCTTATAATCAGAGCTTACAGCAGCTTAATCAGTTAATACCGATGCCACAAGGGCATAATTTATGATTAATCATCGTTTTGCTATGTTAATTAAAGTGCAGCAACAGCGTGAAGAAAAGCTGCAAGCTCAGTTTATTAATGCCCAACAGTTTTATCAGCAAGCCGAGCAAAAATATCAGGGTTTAGCTAATTATCGCACTGAATATATTTTGCAAAGCCAACAACAAGGTAGTTTAGGTGTACAAAGCCGGCAGTTTAATCAGTTTGTTAGTTTTATTAGTAAGTTAGATCAAGCCTTAGCCCAGCAGACTAAAGCCGTACATCAGGCTAGACAAGTTGCCGAACAACGAAAACAAAGCTGGCTAGCCATGCAAAAAAAACGTAAAGCTCTAGAGTTACTAGTAGAACGTGAACAAGCCGCAGCTATGCAGCACCAGATGAAGCAAGAGCAAAAAACGGCTGATGAGTATGCAGGCCAAGCCTTTATGCGCCGGTTAGCTTTAGAAGAATAGCGCTAAAATAGCTAAACTTTATGATTTTAGGTTAAAGCTACTTTATTGGCCTGAAACTTGTATGCAATAAGTACTAGGTTTGGAGATAAAACGATTAAAATGCACTAAACAGGCTCTGAATAGTAGCAGGAGATAGTAATGTCAGATGTACAGGTTTCAATGATGTTAAGTAGTGTGGATAGTGGTTTACGCTTAGATTCTGCGGCTAGTGTTGATGCTGAGGCTGGCACGACTGATGCTTTTATTTCAAGTTTTAATGCTGCTTTAAACAAAGCCTCTGCTAAGAGCCCACATCATGGTCAACGGCAAATTCCTGCCGCTGTTAGCAACTTATCAGAAATAAGTTTATCACTGCTTAAAGTAGATGCTAAAAGTGATAATCAAACCGAACTTGATGCTGCTGATGCTATAGATGGAACAGATGAATTATCACTGAGTTTATTGCAACAAATAGCCTTTACTAAAAACAGTAAGCAAACGCCTTCTGCTGCTGATACTAAACCCATTATGCATAATGGACCTGTAGCCGAAACAGACCCTGAAGCTGAATCAGCCGAGCTAGAAACAAACTTAGTACCTAGCATTATTAATAAAGCTGCAAAATCAGAGCAAGAGCCAAATCAAAAGCAGACTGAGTTAAATGATTCAGAAACAGCAGATAAAGATAAAACTGCCGCCAAGCTAGTTACTGATGATCCTGAAAAGCTGGCTAAACCAATTTTTACTGAACAGCCAGATGCTGCAGTAGACGACTTATCTAAAAAGAGCAATAAAGAAAGTAATCATGAGCTTATAGATAAAGGTGCTAATGCTAGAACTGTAGCTAATGATACTAAGCCCATTTATAGTAATGAACCTGCAACTAGTGCCATTACTGATGAAATAGAGCCTGCAGCAGAGCTAATTTTACCAAACCAAGCCGTTAAGCTGGAGAAAAGCACGGCAGCTGCAACTAAGTTAAGTGAAAAGAGTGATGTTAAGCTAGATGTTAAACCTAATGCTAAATCGGATCTTAAGACTGACTCTAAACAGGAAGCTAAGCCTGAAACTAAGTCCGAACTAGACTTGCAGCCTAACTTAGTTATAGATGAAACTAAAGCATCTAAATCTGCGGTGCTTGAGCCAGTAGCGGCTAAGGCGCAATCAAGTAGAAATGAGCAAGCTAATGCAACTAAAGCTGAGCAGACTGCTGCACAATCCTCAGCTTCATCAACAAAAAGTAATGTGCTATCTAGCGCATCTGCTAACGAACAAGTTGTAGCTCCAACTAAGTTAGCCGATGCAGAAGCGGCTGCGCAGTTAACTGAAAAACTAAGCCCAACACCTCACAACTCACAGCGTTCAGAACAGGGTTTCTCTGCGGCTTTAGCTAATGCCCAAGCCGCAACAGCCGAGTCTCGTTTATCGCCAGCACCCAGTGCTACTACACCTAGTGCGACTCATGCTGAGCAAGTTAGGCAAAGTATTAACTTAATGCAACAAGATGCAGCAGGACAAATGCGGCAGCAAGTTAGTTTAATGCTGAGTCAACAAATTCAGCGAGCAGAAATCAGGTTAGATCCAGCTGGCCTTGGTATGATGCAAATAAAAATAGATGTTCAGCAAGAACAGGCAACAGTACAATTTACGGTACAACAACAGCAAGCAAAGGAACTGATAGAGCAGCAGTTGCCGCGTTTACGAGAAATGCTACAGCAGCAAGGTATTCAGTTAACCGAAGGCCAAGTGCAACAACAATCACAACAACAACAGCAGCAACTTGCCCAGCAAGGCCAAGGTAAACAGCAACAGGCTGGCACTGAAGGTAGCGATGAGGAGCTTTCAGCAATACCAATACAGATTAGTGTGCGGCAATCGGATCGCTTGGTAGACTACTATGCTTAAATTGCTAGCAATAACAAAGGCGGCGGCTCAACAGAAAAGAAAATACAAAGATTTACATTGGCTAGCTTAGAGTCGCATAATAGTGCAAGTGTAAATTATAGGTCGTTAAAATATGGCAGCAGATAAAGATTTAGTTATTACCGAAGGTGCGAGCAAAAATAAGAAGCTAATTATTGCTGGCGCAGTTGTTTTAATATTGTTATTAGCAGGCGGAGCCTATTTCTTCTTGTTTAATGGCCAAGATAAAGCTGCAACAGACAAAGATGGTATAGAACTAGCTAGTGATGGTTCGGTTAAAGCTTTAGCAGGTTCAGCATTATATGTGCCTTTACCTAGGCCTTTTGTTTTTAATGTTCCTGGTAGCAGTCGCGATAGAATGGTACAAATACGGGTACAGTTGTTGCTGCGCGGTAAAGAAAATGAAATTTTAGCTATGCGTCATATACCATTAATTGAAGGTAGTTTGTTGCAAACTTTTAGTTCGGCCAATGCTGATGATTTAAGTGCCGCAGCAGGTAGAGATGCTTTAAAAAATAAAGCACTGAGTGATTTACAACAAGCTTTATTAGAAGTAGTGGGTTCGGTGGTAGTAGATGAAGTACTTTTCACCGGTTTTGTAATGCAATAAGAGTGAGCAGCCGTGACCGATTTATTGTCACAAGACGAAATTGATGCGCTATTGCACGGTGTCGATGATGTTGAAGAAGAAGAGGTAGATAAAGCAGGCGAAGGTAAAGGTCGCTCTGCTGTTGAATACGATTTTTCGTCACAAGATCGCATTGTGCGTGGCCGTATGCCTACTTTAGAAATGGTAAATGAGCGCTTTGCTCGTCATATGCGGATCAGCTTGTTTAACATGATGCGACGAACGGCAGAAGTGTCCATCAACGGCGTGCAAATGATTAAGTTTGGCGAATACGTGCATACGCTTTTTGTGCCAACCAGTTTAAATATGGTGCGGTTTAGACCATTAAAAGGTACTGGCTTAATCACCATGGAAGCACGGCTAGTATTTATATTAGTAGACAATTTTTTTGGTGGCGATGGCCGTTATCATGCCAAAATTGAAGGCCGAGAGTTTACGCCAACTGAACGTCGAATCATTCAAATGCTATTAAAGCTTATTTTTGAAGATTACAAAGAAGCCTGGGCACCCGTAATGGATGTATCTTTTGAATATATAGATTCAGAAGTTAACCCTGCCATGGCTAATATTGTTAGCCCAACTGAAGTAGTGGTTATAAGTTCATTTCATATTGAATTAGATGGTGGCGGTGGTGACTTTCATGTTGCATTGCCGTATTCCATGCTTGAACCAATTAGAGAGCTATTAGATGCCGGAGTGCAAAGTGACAAAGAAGACACCGATATGCGCTGGAGTAAGGCACTTCGTGACGAGATAATGGATGTTAAGGTCGATCTTAGTACTAAAATGTTGGATGTGGATATCACCTTGCGTGAACTAATGGAGTTAAAGGCTGGTGATATTATTCCGATAGATATTCCTGAGCATATTACAGTATTGGTTGAAGACCTACCTACTTATCGCGGTAAATTGGGGCGTTTACGTGAAAACGTTGCGGTTAAAATTGTTGAAAAAATTAAACGCCCAGAATCAGTGAAATCTGAATTGCATGTGTTTACAAAAGGCGGTCGCCGACTTGATAGCGACGCTGATATCAATGAACTAGAAGCAGATCTGAACTTGTCAGATCAGGATGAAAGGTAAGCAAAATGGCTGATGATAAAGACACTATGGACGAATGGGCCGCAGCAATGGCAGAAGCCGGTGCAGATGCTGAGGCGGTAGATTTAGAAGAGCTCAGTGACGAAAAGGCAGACATTACTGTCGATGAAAAGCGCCGACTAGATACTATTTTAGATATTCCAGTCACTATATCGATGGAAGTTGGGCGAGCTAAAATAAGTATTCGTAATTTATTGCAGTTAAACCAGGGCTCAGTTGTAGAGCTAGAACGTGTTGCCGGTGAGGCACTAGATGTATTGGTTAATGGTACTTTAATTGCCCACGGTGAAGTGGTAGTGGTTAACGATAAGTTTGGCATCCGTTTAACGGATGTAATTAGCCAGATTGAACGTATAAAGAAACTGCGTTAATGCCTGCATCACTTTATAAAACAATTTTGCTTCTACTGATACTGTTTCTGTTAAGCAGTGTCAGTAGTTCTTTAGCAGCAGGTCAAGCCATTGCTGAGGATATAGTGTCGGCTGAGCAAGCGACAACAGTTGAGCCTGCACAGCAACAGGTATTAACAGATACAGATACTGAAGAAGTTAAAAAGCTAAGCCCTCCGCCTGCAGTGGCAGCTTTAGCAACTAAGCCGAGTCAAAAAAATAGCGCTGGTTTAAGTTTAACTAAAATGGCCATTTCTTTGGCGATCGTAGTGTTAATTGTTTTAGTACTAGGCTGGACCTTCAAAAAATTGACATTACGACTACCTGGCAGCCGTCATATAAAAATTATTTCTACGACATCTTTAGGGCCAAAAGAAAAACTGTTAGTTATTGAAATGCAAGGGAAACAACGAGTTTTAGGCGTCACTGCAAACAGTATAAACTTGCTGTTTGAACTAGAAAGTCCACTCCCAGAAGAAAAGTTGGCATCAGACTTTCATATACAGTTACAATCGTTCCTAAAAAAATAGAATGAATTATGTTGCGACTGTTGTTTTTGGTGCTAATAGCTGTAATTAGTCCTGATGTTTTTGCTGATAATAGTGCGCTATCTGCACTAAAAATAACCACTAATGCTGATGGCAGTCAGGAATATAGTGTAACACTGCAAGTATTAGCAATAATGACGATGCTGAGCTTTATTCCAGCACTCGTTATTATGATGACTTGCTTTACACGTATTATTGTAGTGCTGGCAATTTTGCGTCAAGCCATAGGCTTACAGCAGTCGCCCTCAAATCAAGTGCTAATAGGTATTACGTTATTTTTAACATTTTTTATTATGGCACCGGTATTTAAAGATATTAATGATACCGCGCTGCAACCCTACTTAAGTGAAACTATATCGCCAGTTCAAGCCTTAGAAACAGCTATAGTGCCGATAAAAGGCTTTATGCTACATCAGACTAGAACTAAAGATTTAGATACCTTTGCCCAAATTGCTGGATTAGAGCTAGCAGAGAACCCGCAAGATTATCCTATCACTGTGGTTATTCCAGCTTTTATTACCAGTGAATTAAAAACTGCATTTCAAATTGGCTTTATGCTGTTTATTCCATTTTTGATTATCGACTTAGTGGTAGCCAGTGTGTTAATGGCTATGGGTATGATGATGCTATCACCTATGATTATTTCATTACCTTTTAAATTAATGATGTTTGTCTTAGTTGATGGTTGGATATTGGTTATGGGCACCATAGCCACAAGTTATGGAGTCGGCACATGAGTCCAGAGGTATTTGTTGATGTGCTGCGAGATGCACTTTTTTTAGTTATCTTGTTAGTGAGTGCCATTATTTTGCCATCACTCTTTGTTGGTTTATTAGTGGCGGTGTTTCAGGCGGCTACTTCGATAAACGAACAAACCTTAAGCTTTTTACCGCGTTTAATTATTACATTGTTATCGCTTATTTACGGTGGCCACTGGTTAACGCAAACCATAATGGAATTTACTCATGAATTAATCCTAAGTATTCCAACTGTTGTGGGTTAAATAGAATAATTATGGAATTTCCGTTAAGCATTTTAATGCAAACCATAGCTGATTATTTACTGCCATTATGCCGGGTAACGGGGATGTTTTTAATTATGGCTGGTATTGGTGTGCGTAATGTACCTATGCGGATTAAAACCGGTTTAGTGGTAATGATTACCTTGATTATAATGCCTACTTTGCCGCCAGTGGTTAATGCTGACCTTATGTCTGGGCAGATGATTATTGAAGTGTTATTACAGTTAATGATCGGTTTTGCTCTAGGTTTTATCTCATTGCTGTTTATTACCACTTTCGTGGTGGCGGGGCAGTTGCTTGCTACTCAAACAGGATTAGGTTTTGCCTCTATGGTTGACCCTGCTAGTGGCGTAAGTGTACCTGCAATAGGGCAATTTTATTTAGTGCTAGCCACCTTATTATTTTGGTTATTTGATGGTCATTTAATAATGATCCAAATGCTAGTCTTTAGCTTTGAAACCTTACCTATAAATGGTCAGTGGTGGGATGTAAGCAGTTACTGGGTGGTATTGGAGTTTGCTGGCTGGATGTTTGCAACTGCTTTGGCTATTGCCTTAGCACCTATTATTTCTATGTTAACGGTAAACTTATCTTTTGGTATTATGACCCGTGCCGCCCCGCAGCTAAATGTTTTCTCTATAGGTTTCCCAATTACCATGTTATCGGGCTTAGTGATTTTATGGCTAACCTTAGATACATTTCTATTTCACTTTGAAAAGCAATGGCAACACAGCATCGAGTATAGCTGTCGTCTAATTGGCTGTTAAACAAGGAGCCTTGACATGTCAGATGATAGTGCAGAAAAAACCGAACAGCCCACCAGTAAGAAGCTGCAAGACGCAGCCGAAAAGGGCCAGGTCGCCCGTTCAAAAGATTTAGGTACCGCCTTCGTTTTAATAGGCAGCGCTACTGCTATATTAGTATTTGGTAAAATGCTAGCTATGGCTATTTTAACAATTGGCCAGCGGATGATGCGCTTAGATCAAAAAGATATGTTTGAAGTAAACTCTATGTTTACGGCTTGGGGCGAAGTAGGTAAAGAGTTAATTCCACCAATGGCAGGTATTTTTGCCTTAATATTAGTAGCAGGCTTTATTGGTAATACTTTATTAGGTGGTTTTAATTTTAGCTTGCAAGCAGCTGCGCCTAAACCCAGTAAAATGAGCGTGTTAAAAGGCTTTAAGCGTATGTTTGGTTTGCAAGCCTTAGTTGAGTTATTAAAAAGCTTTTTAAAAGTAATAGTAGTAGTAGGTATTGCTTATTTACTTTTAAAGTACTTTTTCGACGATATTATGGCGCTATCTTTAATGAGTGGCCCAGATAATATTGAATCGGCTTTATACTTTTTGTCCTGGGTGTTTTTAGGTCTTTGTTCTAGCGTCATCGTTATTGCTTTAGTGGATG
The DNA here is from genome assembly GCF_032229285.1 of Rheinheimera sp. MMS21-TC3. Taxonomy (NCBI): domain Bacteria; kingdom Pseudomonadati; phylum Pseudomonadota; class Gammaproteobacteria; order Chromatiales; family Chromatiaceae; genus Rheinheimera; species Rheinheimera sp. MMS21-TC3. The sequence goes on along the minus strand of NZ_CP135084.1, from coordinate 2,620,315 downwards.
CCCCTTATCAAAAATGGAATCATATAAAACAGTTAAAAATGTCGCTGCAAGAAATAAAAGATGAAAATAAAAATAGTGAAGGTAGCCCAGAGATAAAGGCTCGGATCCGCCGGACGCAAATGCAAATGTCGATGAAACGGATGATGCAAGAGGTGCCTAAGGCCGATGTTATTGTAACTAACCCGACCCACTACGCCATAGCTTTAAAGTACGACCAAGGTAAATTTAGAGCACCAGTTGTTGTGGCCAAAGGGGTAGATGAAGTGGCTATGCACATTAGACGCATAGCCAATGAGCACAAAGTGCCGGTATTAGAATCGCCTATGTTAGCGCGATCTATTTATCACACTACAGAAGTAGACCACCCTATTCCAGAGCAGCTATTTGCTGCTGTTGCTCAAGTACTAGCTTATGTCTATCAGTTAAATATGCATAAAAAAGGTAAAGGCAGTCGGCCAAAAGCTTTAGCTAAAGATCTGCCAATACCCGAAGATTATCGTTATTAAAGTAGTGGTAATAGTTATGACTAATGATTAATTACTTTACTGACACTCATTTCAGTAATTAAATATTTTAAAATTGGAGCACTTCTTGCAGTAACTCTGTATAGCGCCATTTTACTGTCAGGATTATCATGCAGTTAGTCAGTTATCTTAAAGGTTTTGATCGGTCTAAACTTAACTTCTTAACCGGGTTGGGTACGCCGCTATTTATTTTAGCTGCGTTAGCTATGGTGGTGTTACCTTTGCCGCCTATTCTATTAGACGTGCTGTTTTCATTTAATATTGCTTTAGCTCTAGTGGTGTTGTTGATAACGGTATATACCATGCGACCGCTAGACTTTGGCGCTTTCCCAGCAATTTTGCTAGTAGCAACTATTATGCGTTTAGCACTAAACGTAGCCAGTACCCGAGTGGTATTGTTAGAGGGGCACAATGGTGGTGATGCTGCGGGTAAGGTTATTGAAGCCTTTGGCTCAGTAGTTATTGGCGGTAACTATGCGGTCGGTATTGTTGTTTTCTTAATTCTTATCATTATCAACTTTGTGGTTGTTACTAAAGGTGCTGGCCGAATAGCTGAAGTATCGGCGCGTTTTACCCTTGATGCTATGCCAGGTAAGCAAATGGCCATTGATGCTGATTTAAATTCAGGCTTGATTACCCAAGAGCAAGCCCGAGATCGGCGCGAAGAGGTGACTACTGAAGCAGACTTCTACGGTTCAATGGATGGTGCTAGTAAGTTTGTTAAAGGCGATGCGATTGCCGGTATTGTTATTTTAGTGATTAACTTAGTTGGCGGCTTATTTATTGGCATGATCCAGCATGGCTTATCTTTTGCCAATGCCATGGAAGTTTATACCTTATTAACCATAGGTGATGGCTTAGTGGCGCAAATACCTTCGCTATTATTGTCTATTGGTACCGCTATTATTGTTACTCGACAAAATAAATCTGAAGATATGGGACAACAAATGACGGCACAGTTGGGCAATACCCAAGTGCTATTTGTTGCTGCAGGTGTACTAACCTTAATGGGTGTAGTGCCAGGTATGCCACACTTTTCATTTTTATCGCTAGCCGCTATTGTTGGTGGTTTAGCTTATATGATGCATAAGCGTGGTAAAGAGGCAAAAGCCGAGCTTATTACCCGTGATGCTGAAGCTGTGTCTGCAAGTGCGCCTCAAGTTAATAAAGAGATTGGTTGGGATGATGTGCAAGGCGTTGATGTTATTGGCTTAGAAGTAGGGTATCGCTTAATTCCGCTAGTTGATAAAAGCCAAGGTGGCGAGCTATTAAATCGGATTAAAGGCGTGCGTAAAAAGTTATCACAAGAATTAGGGTTTTTAATTCCAGCAGTGCATATTCGTGATAATTTAGATTTAGAACCAAACAGTTACCGGATGACGTTAATGGGTGTAATTAGTGGTGAAAGTGAATTGCGTCATGATAATGAGTTAGCTATTAATCCTGGGCAAGTGTTTGGCACTGTTAAAGGTATAGAAACAAAAGATCCTGCTTTTGGTTTAGATGCAGTCTGGATAGCTAAAGAACAGCGTGAACATGCGCAAACTTTAGGCTATACCGTAGTAGACGCGGCTACGGTAGTTGCCACCCATTTAAGTCAAATTCTTACTAATCATGCCGCTAGTTTATTAGGACACGAAGAGGTACAAAATTTATTAGATATGCTGGCAAAACAGTCACCAAAACTGGTTGAAGGTTTAGTACCAGATGTTTTACCGCTAACAGTAGTAGTAAAGGTATTACAAAACTTACTGCAAGAAGGCGTGCCAATACGGGATATGCGGACTATTGTGCAAACCTTAGTGGAGTATGGGCCGAAAAGTCAGGATGTTGATGTATTAACCGCAGCTTGTCGGATTGCCCTGCGCCGCTTAATAGTGCAAGAAGTAGGCGGCAGTCGTAGTGAAATACCGGTGATAACCTTTGCGCCAGAGCTTGAGCAAATGCTGCATCAGTCCATGCAAGCCGCGGGTAATGATGGTGCGGGTATCGAGCCTGGCCTAGCCGACCGTATTCAGCAGTCATTACAAGATGCTTATCAAAATCAAGAATTAAGTGGCGATAGTGCTGTTTTATTAACGTCAGGAATTTTACGCACAGTTATGGCACGATTCGTGAAGTATACCATTCCAGGATTGAGAGTATTGTCATATCAAGAGATACCTGATGATAAACAAATTCGTATTGTTAGTGTTATTGGTCAGGCTTCTTAGGAGTAATTCATGAAAATAAAACGTTTTGTAGCAAAAGACATGCGTAGTGCTTTAGCCGAAATAAAAGAATTCCTTGGGCCGGATGCTATTATCTTATCAAACAAAAAAATTGCCGAAGGGGTTGAGATAGTTGCTGCTATTGATAATGAAGTTGCACTAGTAAAGGCGGCAGCTCAACCAGCAGTTAAGCCGGCTGAACCACGCTTTCAAGCCAGAGTAGATGACAGCGATGACACTGAAGCAGGAGCTGATTCATTAAAAGCATTATTAGCCCGGCAGATGCTAAAGCAGCAGAACGAAGCAGGGGCTAATGACCAGCCAACTAAAGCAACTGCCGCAGGTTTTACACGTCAGCCACAATCAGAGCGGCCAAATAGTTTTGAACGTCAAAATTCTGGCAGTTTTTCGACTAATGCTCAGGCTACTAATAACGCGCAATTTACCGAGCTCAGTAAGCTGCAGCAGCAACAAGCTAGTTTAATGCAACAGCAAATGGATTCTATGCGCAATGAAATGCTATCTATGCGCCAGTTGTTACAGCACCAAGTATCAGGTTTAATGTGGCAAGATCTAGCACGCCGCGAGCCGGTACGAGCTTTAGTAATAGAAAACTTACAGCAATTAGGCTTATCTGAACAAGTAGCCGATCAGTTGGCTTGCTTTATGTCAGAAGAAATGAACGCTAATGATGCTTGGCAAGCAGCCTTAGAGTTGTTAGCGGGACAAATTAGTACTACTAATGATGATATTTTACGTCGTGGTGGTGTTGTGGCTTTAGTTGGCCCTACAGGTGTAGGTAAAACCACAACAGTGGCTAAGCTAGCTGCCGAATTTGCTCGTCGTCATGGCGCTGACCAAGTTGCTCTGATCACAACTGATTGTTATCGTATAGGGGCTTACGAGCAATTAGCTACTTTTGGTCGTATAATTGGCTGCCCCGTTAAATTAGCAAAAGATAGCGAAGAATTAACGTTATTAATTAATCAGTTACAACAGCGTAAACTTATTTTGATTGATACGGCAGGCATGAGTCAACGCGACATACGTTTAGCCGATAAACTTGCTACACTAGTGCATAATAGCCATGTCAAAATAAATAGTTATCTGGTATTGTCAGCTACAGCACAGGCGCGCGTGATGCAAGAAAGCGTCACTCATTTTAAGCGTATACCGTTATCGGGTTGCATTTTTACTAAACTTGACGAATGTCTAAGCTTAGGAGAAGTAATTAACGTGGCAATTCAAAATGCATTACCAGTAAGCTATTTAACTAATGGTCAGCGTGTACCCGAAGATATAGCGGTGGCTGATGCCACAGCGCTAGTGCAACAGGCAGAAACATTAAGATTGGCACAAAGTAGTACGGTTCATCAATGGTATAATGATGAGATGGATCGGGTGGAAGGGACCTATGCATAATCATGACAATTTTGATGATCAAGCTACTGGCCTGAGAAAAATGAATAAACAAATGGTAAAAGTTATCTCAGTAAGTGGCGGTAAAGGTGGCGTAGGTAAAACTAACGTCTCACTTAACTTGGCCATGGCGTTATCGCAATTAGGTAAAAAAGTCATAGTGCTTGATGCAGACTTAGGCTTAGCTAACTGTGACGTCATGCTTGGATTACGGGTTGAAAAAAACCTATCTCATGTACTTTCTGGTGAAGTTTCGTTAGATGATATTATTATTGAAGGTCCTTTTGGTATAAAAATTATACCGGCATCTTCAGGCTCACAAAGCATGACAGAGTTGGCACCGGCAGAGCATGCTGGCTTAATTCGTGCTTTTAGTGAAATGGAAACGGCGGTAGATGTATTATTAGTTGATACCGCTGCAGGTATCTCCGATATGGTACTTAGCTTTTCAAGAGCATCGCAAGATGTCATGGTGGTGGTCTGTGATGAACCTTCGTCCATTACTGATGCTTATGCGTTAATGAAGATCTTGAGTCGTGATCATGGTGTTGATAAGTTTAAAATTGTCGCCAACATGGTACGAAGCGTTAAAGAAGGCCAAGAGCTATTTGCCAAGCTAACTCGAGTAACAGATCGATTTTTAGATGTTAATCTCGAACTAGTTGCAACTGTACCTTATGATGAAAATGTCCGAAAAGCAGCCCGTAAACAAAAAGCCTTTATTGAAGCTTTTCCTAAAACACCTGCTAGTATGGCAATAAAAAGTTTGGCATTAAAAGCAGGTAAGTGGCCATTACCTGATATGGCATCTGGGCATTTAGAGTTTTTCTTAGAGCAATTAATTGACTCTCATCCGGAGCGAGGCATAGTGTGAATAGTAAACTAGCGGCTTATGGCGGTGTTGATCGCATGCAGCAATTGGTAGATCAGCACACGACTTTAGTTAAGCGTATTGCCTATCATTTGTTAGCGCGATTGCCGGCAAGTGTGCTGGTTGATGATTTAATTCAATCGGGCATGATAGGATTGATCGAAGCAGCAAAGAATTTTGATGGTAGCAAAGGTGCTAGTTTTGAAACTTTTGCTGGTATACGTATCCGTGGTGCTATGCTAGATGAAATGCGCCGTGGCGATTGGACACCGCGTTCTGTTCATCGCAATGCCCGTTTAATTGCCGATACTATTGCAGAATTAGAAGCCGCTTATGGTCGTGATATTAAAGATTATGAAGTAGCTGAAAAGCTAAACATGTCTTTAGATGAGTATCATCATATACTGAGTGATATAAGCAGTGGTAGAATAATTGGTATTGAAGATCTTGGTGTATCTGAAGATGTTATTGTTAGTGCAGACGATACTGGCAGTGATCAGTTATTTGATATCCAAGCTAATAGTGCATTTCAGCAAGATTTAGTGGCAACCATAAGTAATTTACCTGAGCGGGAAGCCTTGGTATTATCATTATATTATAACGAAGAGCTAAATTTAAAAGAGATTGGCGCAGTATTAAATGTAAGTGAATCTCGAGTGAGCCAGATACATAGTCAGGCTCTTATTAGATTAAAAGCCAGAATGCAAGACTGGGCATAACCTTGTATTGAGTTAGCTGTCATATCTCGTTGGAGGAGATTTTGGATAAAAACATGAAAATTCTTGTGGTTGATGATTTCTCAACCATGAGACGCATAATAAAAAATCTGTTACGCGATCTCGGCTTTACTAATGTTGCTGAAGCTGATGATGGCAGTACAGCTTTACCTATGTTACAGAACTCTGAATTTGATTTTGTAGTTACCGATTGGAATATGCCAGGTATGCAAGGTATAGATTTGCTGCGAGCTATTCGCGCCGACGCCAAGCTTAAGCATATACCCGTATTAATGGTAACGGCAGAAGCGAAAAAAGAACAAATTATTGCAGCGGCTCAAGCCGGTGTAAACGGTTATATAGTCAAGCCTTTTACTGCTGCCACTCTACAAGAAAAACTAGCTAAAGTTTTTGAGCGTTTAGGCTAATCGTCACTGACAGGGGAGTCATATTATGACGATGATAACTGAACCGGTAATTTCTTTACAGCAAGCGAGGCAGCTAGTTGAACTGCTTGAAACTGAGCAATATGAATCGGCTAATAGTCTTATTCAAGAATTGGTGGTGCCTGATACCTCTGAATTATTTGCTGAAGTAGGCAAACTTACCCGCCAGCTACATAATTCATTAGAAAGTTTTCATCTAGATCCAGCTTTAAATGATTTAGTAGAAGAAGACATACCCGACGCCAAAAAACGGTTAGCGCATGTTATAGGTATGACAGAACAAGCAGCCAATCGCACTATGGATGCTGTTGAGTCTTGCTTGCCAATTGCCGATAATATTTCCCAACAATTAACTGTTATTCAACCGCAATGGCAACAGTTAATGCAAAGACAATTACAATTAGGTGACTTTAAACGCTTATGTCACCATATTGATGATTTTATAGCTCAAGCCAATATAGATTCGAAAACGCTAAATGGCTTACTTACCGACGTTTTAATGGCGCAAGATTATCAAGACCTAACTGGGCAAATTTTGAGCCGAGTGATTGAGTTAGTACGTGAGGTTGAAGAGAGTTTAATTGGATTGCTAACAGCATTTAATCAGTCAGGTGCTGTAGGTCCTGCAGGGGTAGCGAAAAAATCAAAAGTATCGTCACGGGGTGTAGAAGGACCTATTTTAGATGCTGGAGAGCGTGAAGATGTGGTAAATGGTCAAGACGATGTCGATGATTTACTTTCCAGTTTAGGCTTTTAAAAGAGGTATTCGAGCATGAGCTTTGATATGGATGAAGATATTTTACAGGACTTCCTCGTCGAAGCAGGTGAGATACTTGAATTATTGCAAGAGCAGCTAGTTGAACTAGAAAATAATCCTGACGATGCTAATTTATTAAATGCTATTTTCCGAGGCTTTCATACCGTTAAAGGTGGCGCAGGGTTTTTAGCCTTAACAGAATTAGTTGATGCTTGTCATGGTGCTGAAAACGTATTTGATTTGCTACGTACCGGTAAGCGCCGTGTTACCGCTGAGTTGATGGATGTTATATTACAATCTTTAGATAGTATTAATGCCATGTTTGTTGCGGTGATAAATCGTCAAGCATTAACACCGGCTCCAGCTGAGTTACTCAAGGCTTTAGAGTTTTATAGTCAGCCAGAGTCTGAATCAGAATCTGCACCCGCACCACCAACTATAGCTGAGCCTGTAGTTGAGTCACAAGACAGTCAAGTTGATGCCGAGCCTAATGAGGGCGGTATAGACGAAATGACTGAAGATGAGTTTGAGCGTATCTTAGATGAGCTGCATGGTAAGGCACCTAAAGCTACGCAAGCTGAGCCTTTAGCCGAAGATGATTTAAAGCGGCCAACTAATAATAGCGACGATATTACTGATGATGAATTTGAAGCTATTTTAGATCAGCTACATGGCAAGGGTGTTTTTATTCCTGAAGCGGCCACTACTGGCCAAGTAGGTACTACAACGTCTAAGCAACCAGCATCAAGCAGCTCAGCATCAACAGATGACGATGAGTTTGATGAGGATGATTTTGAAGCTTTACTTGATCAGCTTCATGGTAAAGGCAAAGCGCCTACTGTTGCAGTAGAGCAAACTGAAAATAAACAACCATCTAGCCCAACCGCTGCAGAAAAAACAGCAGCTACAGCAAAAGCAGCCGAAGCTACAGCTAGCCCTACAGAAGTAGCACCAGCTGCAAACATAGCAGCAACACAGCAAGTACAAACAGAAACTACCGTTAGGGTTGATACTAAGCGTTTAGATCAAATCATGAACTTAGTCGGTGAGTTAGTGTTAGTGCGAAACCGGCTGTTAAGCTTGTCGGGCAGTGTTCAGAATGAAAGCATGAGTAAAACTATTGCTAACTTAGATGTCGTCACAGGCGATATTCAAGGTGCAGTAATGAAAACTCGAATGCAGCCCATTAAAAAGGTATTTGGCCGTTTCCCACGCGTAGTGCGTGATATGGCACGTTCTTTAAAGAAAGATATAGAGTTAATTTTAGAAGGCGAAGAAACGGATTTAGATAAAAACCTAGTAGAAGCCTTAGCCGATCCTTTAGTGCATTTAGTTCGAAACTCAGTAGATCATGGTATAGAAATGCCAGATGTACGTGAAAAAGCCGGTAAAAAACGAGTTGGTACTGTTAAACTTTCTGCCGAGCAAGCTGGCGATCATATTTTATTAAGCATCCATGATGATGGTGCGGGTATGGACCCGGAAAAGTTAAAAAGTATCGCCATCAAGCGGGGCATTCTTGATGTAGATAGTGCTGCCCGCCTGTCAGATACTGAAGCTTTTAATTTGATTTTTGCACCTGGGTTTTCAACCAAAGAGCAAATATCAGATATTTCAGGCCGTGGCGTTGGCATGGATGTGGTTAAAACAAAAATTACTCAACTAAACGGCTCAGTGCAAATTCAATCTAAACTAGGTGAAGGTACGTTACTAGAAATAAAAGTACCCTTAACCTTAGCTATATTACCGACCTTAATGGTGTTAGTGGGTAAGCAAACTTTCGCTTTACCTTTGGCTGGTGTCAGTGAAATCTTCCATTTAGATTTAAATAAAAGCAATATAGTTGATGGTCAATTAACCGTTGTTGTGCGTAATAAAGCTATTCCGTTATTCTTTTTAGAGCATTGGTTAGTTAAAGGTTCAGAGAAAAAGCGCCGCCGTGAACAAGGGCATGTAGTTATTGTTCAGCTTGGTACCCAACAAGTTGGTTTTGTTGTTGACTCATTAATAGGCCAAGAAGAAGTAGTGATTAAGCCTTTAGATCGCTTATTACAAGGTACGCCAGGTATGGCTGGGGCAACTATTACGTCTGATGGTGGCATAGCACTGATCTTGGATGTACCTAGTTTACTTACCCATTATGCTAAAAAGTCAAAAATTAAATTAGACCGCTTCAGTAAAGGGCGAGGTGAGTAGAGCATTATGGCCATACGCGTCTTGGTTGTTGATGATTCAAGCTTTTTCCGCCGTCGGCTGACAGAAATATTAGCGAAAGATCCTGATATTGAAGTGATAGATACGGCAATTAATGGTCGAGAGGCGGTGGATAAAGCTAAAGCATTACAACCAGATGTGATTACTATGGATGTAGAAATGCCGGTGCTAGATGGTATTTCTGCAGTACGTGAAATTATGCAGTTTCAGCGCACACCAATATTAATGTTTTCGTCTTTAACCCATGAAGGCGCTAAGGCTACCTTTGATGCCTTAGAGGCCGGTGCAGTCGATTTTTTACCAAAAAAGTTTGAAGATATAGCACGCAACAAAGATGAAGCTGGCCAAGTATTACGCGACCGAGTAAAAGCTGTTGCTCGTAAGCGTCCTTTGGGCCGAGCTACCTTTAATAGTATAGCGCCGCGGCCTGACCCTTCTAGCTCAGTTACAGCAAATTTAAGTACTCGTACAACCGTACCTAAGCAAGACGGTTATCAACGACCCCAGCTAGGGCAGCGTTTAGCTGCTACCGCAACCAACAAATGCTTTAAAGCTAGTGGTAAGCAATATAAGCTGATTGCAATTGGCACCTCCACTGGCGGCCCCGTTGCGTTACAGAGGATTATTACAGCCTTACCCGCAGACTTTCCTTTACCCATAGTGCTAATTCAGCATATGCCAGCAGCTTTTACCGGCGCCTTTGCCCAACGCTTAGATAGCCTAGCTAAAATTAGTGTTAAAGAAGCCGAAGATGGTGACTTACTGCAGCCTGGCGTAGCTTATCTTGCTCCTGGTGGCAAACAAATGCTACTGGAAGGTGCACCTAGCCAAGTTCGGTTAAGAATACGAGAAGATGACTCGCCCCGTATTACTTTTAAGCCCAGTGTTGATATAACTTTTGCTACAGCCGCCAAAGTATTTGCCGATAAAGTTTTAGCAATAGTGTTAACAGGTATGGGGGCTGATGGTCGTGAAGGGGCAAGAATGTTAAAGCAACAAGGGGCGCAAATATGGGCCCAAGATGAAGCTAGCTGTATTGTTTATGGTATGCCTCAAGCTATTGCCCAAGCTGGTTTAATGGATGAAGAAGTAAAGTTAAGCGATGTTGTGAAGTGTTTATTGCAGGAGCTAAATCATGGATAAGTTAGCTTTAGCGGGATTTCTTCTAGCTATTGTCGCTGTAGCTGGTGGCTTTGTAATGGAAGGTGGCAGTTTAATTACCTTATTGCACTTGCCCGCTTTTTTAATTGTCGCTGGCGGTACTATAGGCGCTGTCATGTTACAAACACCTTCTTCTCAATTTAAACAAGGTTTAAAACTGTTGCCTTGGGTGTTTCACCCTGTAGAAAATCCGTTACAACAAACTTCAAAACGTATTGTTAATTGGAGTACAGCAGCCAGAAATAGTGGTTTTTTAGCGTTAGAAGATGATGCTTTAATAGAAAAAGATAAGTTTTTACATCGTGGTTTAAATATGTTGGTAGACGGTGTAGAGCCAACTGTACTGCAAGATACACTAGATGCTGAATTAACCTTAGAGCATGAGCGTTTAATGCGCGGAGCCAGAATTTTTGATGCTATGGGCGGTTATAGCCCAACCATAGGTATTATAGGAGCGGTGCTGGGGCTTATTCAGGCTTTGGCAAATATTTCTGAACCACAATTACTAGGCATGGGCATAGCAACTGCTTTTGTTGCCACTATTTATGGAGTTGGCTTTGCTAACTTTCTATTTTTACCTATAGGCAATAAATTAAAAAATTTAGTTCAGCAGCGCACACTTTACCATGAGTTGATAGTGGAAGGTTTAGTCTCAATTTCATATGGGGAAAACCCTTACAGCATTGAACGTAAGCTGGCAGCTTACCAATTGGATTAATGCTATGTATCGTCATCGCAGCAGGCATCAGCAGCAACATGATGAGCATTTAGATCGCTGGTTAGTTTCTTATGCTGATTTTATGACGCTTTTGTTTGCGCTCTTTGTTGTCCTGTACGCAATGTCGATTATTAAAGAAGAACAATATAGTGCTTTAGCCCAAAGTTTGACCCGTATTTTTGATACGCCAACGGAGTCTGAAACTGGATTAAAGGGGAAAGGTTTATTAAGCCATATTGGCCCACAAAGTGAATTAACTTTATATGGCACTTCGTTAGAGCCTGCAAAAGGCCCTACTTTATTAGCTGATGCTAGTACTTTGTCAGAAGTTGATCATAAAAAGCTAGGTAGTCCCTTAATATCAGTAGAGCAGCAATTGGTAAAAGCCTTAGATAGCTTAATTGACCAAGGCTTAACTAAAATTCAACGTGATGAAAATTGGCTAACTATTGAGTTAAATAGCGGCTTACTCTTTGCTAGTGGTAGCGCTACGACAACTGACTCAGCTGTAACCTTATTAACTGAAATAACAAAAATTATTAATCCGATAGATAATTATATTCGGGTTCGCGGTTATACCGATAATCGTCCGATTAATAATGAGATTTTTGCTTCAAACTGGCAGTTGTCGGCGAGTCGAGCTGCTTCTGTGTTACGTGTTTTAGAGCAATTAGGCACTAACCCTTTTCGAATGGCCATTGAGGGGTTTGGTCAGTATTATCCCTTTACTGATAATAACACCGCTCAAGGTCGAGCTGAAAACCGCAAAGTAGTGATTGCCATTTCTCGTTATGGTTATCAGCAAGTTGAGCCAGCATCTGTAGAATCTCAGCCTGAAGATGTTCAGTTACAACAAAAGCTACAACAGATTACTCAAGATGATGGCAGTATTAAAATAATTGCCTTACCTGGAGGCGGTATTCGTATTACAACACGACCACCGGCTCCACAAGAGCAAGGACAATAGTGTGATTATTTGGACAGTTGCCAATCAAAAAGGGGGCGTAGGTAAAACGACAACAGCTGTTAGCTTAGCAGGCTTATTAGCAGAGCGAGGTAACAGAGTACTGTTAGTTGATACCGACCCCCATGCTTCATTAACCTATTACTTTGGCATTGACGCTGAAGAATTGGAGATGAGCGTTTACGATATTTTTATTCGCGGTAACGATGTAACTTCTGAGCAAGTTTTACAGTCGCTTTGCCCAAGTGGCGTTACAAATTTAGATATTTTGCCAGCATCTATGGCGCTGTCTACCTTAGATCGCTCTTTAGGTGCTCGTGGCGGTATGGGCTTAATGTTGAAAAAAGCCTTATTAAAAATAGAGTCTGAGTATGATTATGTGTTAATTGATTGTCCACCTGTAATGGGGGTGTTGATGGTTAATGCAATAGCAGCATGTGATAGATTAGTTATACCGGTGCAAACTGAATTTTTGGCCTTAAAAGGCTTAGATCGAATGATCGCTACAATTCAATTAATGTCTAGTTCGCAGAAAAAAATATATCCTTATACTATAGTTGCCACTATGTATGATAAAAGAACTAATGCTTCCCTAGAAGCCTATAAAACATTAAAGTTGAATCACAAAGATAAGGTTTGGCCGTCTGTTATCCCTATTGATACTAAGTTTAGAGATGCTAGCTTAGCGCATACGCCACCTAATATTTATGCAGCTTCATCACGTGGCGTATTTGCTTATAATACCTTGTTGACTTATTTGTTGCAGTTAAGCTCGGAGTAGATGATGAGCAATTTAAATGCGAGTCATAAGGTGATGCAACATTATCTGTCGGCGTTATTAACGGAAGAGAAAGCCGAAGTCGATGTACTGGCTAAGCAGCAACAACAGCAGCTAAATAGCTTGCTGGCGCAAGTAAGCCAAAATAAACCAGCAGTCAGTAAGCCTAAAGTCGCTGTTAAGCCAAAAGAAAATATAGCAGCCGTAGCGGCAGTAACGCTTAAAAAGCAAACGGATACCTTACTAACAGAAACAACTCAAAGTACAGTAACAGCAGAGAAAGAATATCGAACAGGACGTTTTCAAGCTTTATTTTTTGAGTTGGCTGGATTAAAAGTTGCAGTGCCTTTAAAAGAGCTTGGCGGCATTCATAAATTAGGCCGTGTAAATAGTTTGTTTGCTAAACCGCAGTGGTTTAAAGGTGTTATGCTATATCGCGAGCAAAAAATTAATATTGTTGATACGGCTTGTTGGGTAATGCCCGAGAAGTATGATCAACAAATGCAACAACAGTTAAATTATCAATATGTCATTATGCTTGGTCAAAGCAATTGGGGTATTTGTTGTGAGTCTTTAGTTAATACCTTTGTGCTAGAGCAAGAAGATGTAAAATGGCGCCAAGTTGAAGGTAAACGACCTTGGATGGCCGGTGTGATTAAAGAGCATATGTGTGTATTACTTGATGTTGATGTCATGATTGATTTACTAAACCGCGGTTTAGATATTACAGCATAATTATAAAGAAGTATTAAGGAGCCGGGTATGAGTACACTAACTAAACAAGCTAAAGCAAAAAGTGCTAGCTCTGATGTAGTGTTGCAGTGGGTTACATTTAAACTGCAAGAAGAAACCTATGGTATTAATGTTATGCAAGTGCAAGAAGTACTGCGTTACACAGAAATTGCTGCGGTACCAGGCTCGCCTGACTATGTTGTCGGTATTATTAACTTGCGCGGTAACGTTGTTACTGTTATTGATACTCGAACGCGTTTTGGTTTAGAGTCGGCAGAAGTAACCGATAATAGTCGTATTGTGATTATTGAAGCTGAAAAACAAGTGATAGGTATCTTGGTAGATAGTGTGGCGGAAGTGGTTTATTTAAAACAGTCCGACATAGACACTGCACCTAATGTAGGCACGGATGAAAGTGCTCGCTTTATTCAAGGTGTATCAAACCGCGATGATGAGTTATTAATTTTAGTCGATTTAAATAAACTACTCAGTGAAGAAGAGTGGGATGATATTGGCGCTATTTAATGATGATGTTATGGGCTGTTGTACTGACACAAACTGTTTTAATTATAGGGTTAGCGATAGCATTATACCTTAGGCAGCGTCGTGGTCAGCAGCAGCTACAAAAGCTACAAAAACAGCTGACAACCTTAATCAGCACAACAGAGAAAAATAATAATCTTGGCCATGAAATTAAAGAATTACGTAGTGGCATTATCGGCGTAGGTCAGCGAGTAATAAACTTTGAATCAGAGCTAACTGAGCAACAACAACAACTGCAGCACTTAACAGATAAACAGCAGTCATTAGAACTAGCCGACCCAGAAGCAAAAATATATAGCCGAGCGATGAAAATGGTGGAATTAGGCGCTGGCTTAGAAGAGATTATTCAAGAATGTGAGCTACCCCGAGCCGAGGCCGAGCTCTTATTACGTCTGCATCAAACTAAGTCTGGTTAACTTTTTTACTTAAGTTTTAATATCAATACGTTGATGAATGTTGTGCCAATTATCTGGAAACTTGCCCTGTAACACATAAGAAAATGCGATTAACTCAGCAATAACGATATACAATTGCTGTGGGATCTCGTCACCTAAACTCAACTGATTAAGAAGTTTACTTAACTCATCATCTTGATGGACTAAGACTCCATGCTGCTTTGCTAAGGCGATAATATCTTCGGCTAAGTCGTCGTGGCCTTTAGCGGTAACCGTAGGTGCTGCTTTACCTGAATATTGTAAGGCAGTCGCTGTTTTATGCCCGGATGCTGTATCTGCACTTGGTTGATTAAGACTATCGAACTGCTTATATTTATTCATATTTACTATACTCTTATCGTCACTAAGCTGTTAGTTCTAGGGACTAAGCTATCAGGTATTTTACCAAGAACACATTCTGCTTTATTTACGGCTATTCCTTGCGCTTGGCAGCGCTCTTTTAATAAGGGTAAAAACTTCTCTGTTACTCTTTGTGCTTGCTCTTGTTCGGCGTAAAACTGCAGTTGTAACTCTTGCTCCTGTAAGCTGGCGACGACAAGTAGCTTACCAAGTTGCTGTAAGTCAAACTTCATTGTTAGCCGCCATTGTTTTTTACTCTTAGTCTCATTTTTGTTGTCGGCTTCGCGTTGTTCAATTGTAATTTGATTTAAGACACTTTGTTGGCCTTGTTGTAAGGGTAATTGCAACACTAGTTGCTGATTACTGGTGGTATCGAGCATATTTAATTGACTTTGCTGCAAAGCGCTACTGTGTGTGCCTAGATGCCGCAATAAGCGACTTGCTTGTGCTGGCTCTAGTTGGCCAATAAGCGATGCTAAGCGTTGTCCTTGTGTGCTTTGATTGGCAGGCGCAGTCGCTTTTTGTTGTAAATTACCTAGTAATAATTGAATGGCTAAAGCTAAGGTGCCAGCACCTGTTTGTAAGTTAGGCGTTGTTTGTAAAGGTTGAAACTGCAGTAGGCTATTTAGTTGCTGCATTAACTGGGGGCTTGATAGCACTTTATTACCATCAGGTTGACTTTGACGAATTAAAGCCAAAACTTTATTAATTATAGGTTCTTGCGAGCTAAGTTCGGCTAAGGGATCAATAGTAGGGGCTAATAGTGGTAATAACTGGCGCCAAGCATGTTGTACACTTTGTTGCTGAGTATCTTTTGATAAGCTAATAGCTGGAGCTGTTTTATGACTGCTAGTTGTTGCTGGAGTTTGGAGCAGCTGCACAGTTTGGTTAAGTTTATCGCTAGGTATTGTTACTAGCTCATTAAGAGGTTTTGAACTTAATTGTAATAGCCACTGCTTAGCATCCTGCAAAATTTGTACTTGGTAGTTATTATTTAAACCCGCGGTTTTTAACTGCGGGGCTAAATTTAATACCGGCATTTTACCCAAGCTGAGTTGATGGTTTTGCAAGGTTAAAGTAGGCGCTTGTTGATTAACTAAATTACGTAATTGTTGCTGGATAGCTTGGTGGACTTCTGGGCTTAAGTCTATTTTGCTATTTAATGCAGAATTAGCTGTGACTAGCTGTAGTTGTGAACTGCTAGGGCGAATAAGTAATTGTACCGGTTGCTCATTACCATAACTAATAGTTTGCCGCTGTATAACAGCACTTAAGGCCCGACTAGCAGCGGGGCTTAGGGCTATAGGAGCTAAATTGGCAATCGTTAGTATTAACTTATTGCTGCTCATACTTACAGTGGCATTAATAACGGCTGCAGCTGGTAGCGAAGCCGCATTAATAAGTACGCTACCTATAGGTTCGTTTATATGTTGTGGGCTGGCAAGATTAACTGTGCTAGAGGCCGCTAGTTGTTGTAACAGGCTAGGGCTTAATGCCAAGGTTATTAATTGACTTTGGCTTTGGCTAATAGGTAAATTTATTTTATTTATGGCTGACTTTATTGCCAACTGTAATACATTTTTTTCTTGACTTAAAAACTCTACCTCGACCAAGAAAGTTTGAGGTGACGCAGTAATAGTTGCACCCTGTGACTGTGGCCAATTAAAACTTGGCGGTAAAGGCAACTGTAATGGGCCTTGAGTTGTTGGCAACTGTACGGTAAAAGCGCCACTGCTTAGCTGTTGCAGCTGGGCTTGGTATATTTGGGCGACAACTAATTTAATAGCAGGCTTATCTAGGGCTAAATTATTAACTAGGCTTGCTAAAGTAGACTTTATTTCATCCATTTTTTACTCTTTTTTACTGCTAGTAAAGGCTGTGTCATTCGTATTATGGTCGCATTATGTTAATATGCGCGCAATTTACTTAGTCGTCGATAACTTTAGGTGCGCGCTACCCTTGCTATCTTATTCAGTATCTACCGGCCAAATATTGTTACAAGCCACAGAGCTTAGTTGCATTAGACAAGATCGAGTATTGTTTGAGCAACTTAGTTTACAGCTTAAAGCAGGTCACTTATTGCAAATTGCCGGCAAAAATGGTGCAGGTAAAAGCTCACTGCTGCGATTGTTGGCTAATCTAGCTTCGCCTACCGATGGTCAAATTTATTATTTACAGCAGCCATTAGCACAAGCGGCTGATGAGTATGCGGCTAACTTATGTTATATCGGCCACCATAGTGGAATACATGAGCATTTAACGGCAATTGAGAATATTTCTTTTTGGCGCGCCAGTTCAGGTGTTGCTGCTACGGATGATTATCAACTTTTAGCCAACTTAGGTTTGGCTGGCCTAGAAGATATTCCTTGCCGTATGTTGTCTGCTGGTCAGCAGCGACGAGTATCATTGGCAAGGTTATGGTTTACACCACGGCAAGTTTGGATCCTTGATGAGCCTTTTACCGCTTTAGATCAAGTCGCTATTATTTTATTGCAACAACACTTTTTAACGCATTTACAAGGCGGAGGTGGCATAATACTAACCACCCATCAGCCTTTAACGCTAGAGTATCATGCCATGCACAAATTGGAGTTAGCCTACCGATGGTAATGCTTAGCCAGTTTATCCGTCGTGAGTTATGTTTATTAGCGCGGCAAAAAGCGGATTGGCTTAATCCGGTGTTGTTTTTTATTATAGTGCTGACTTTATTTCCCTTGGGTATTGGCCCCGAACCTAATTTATTACGACAGATGGCACCAGGTATAATTTGGATAGCAGCATTATTAAGTGTGCTTTTAGCAGCAGAGCGTTTATTTAAAGACGATTATCGTAATGGCGTAGTCGAACAGTTAGTGGCTGCACGACAGCCAGTTATGGCATTTGTCTTAGCAAAAATTTGCACTAATTGGTTAAGTACTGGTTTACCTTTAGTGTTGTTATCACCATTAGTGGCCTTATTGTTGGGGTTAAATACCGCAAGTCTTACGGCAATGATGTTAACCTTAGCCCTAGGTACACCCTTATTAAGTTTACTTAGTGTATTAGGCGCAGCACTTACGTTATCTGCCGATAAAGGTGGCATTTTATTGGCACTGCTTATATTACCCTTGTATATTCCGCTACTAATTTTTGCCAGCGCTGCCATGGAGGCAGCTAGTATGGGCCTAGCATATCAAGGTCAACTGGCAATAATTTTAGCAATGTTATTATTTAGTTTGGCGCTAATTCCGTTTGCGGTGGCTAGCGCATTGAAAATAAATGTGAGCTAACATGTTTAAATGGTTACACCCCTATGCAAAACCAGAGACTGTTTATCATTTATGTGGCCGTTGGTTACCTTGGTTAATGGTATTAGCCCTTATCACTTTAGCCTTAGGTAATATTTGGGGCTTAGCTTTTACCCCACCAGATTATCAGCAAGGCGACAGCTACCGTATTATTCATCTACATGTACCAGCGGCTATTATGTCTATGGGTACTTATTTCTATATGGCTATTGCAGCGTTAATTGCTTTAGTTTGGCAGGTCAAAATTGCCCAGTGGTCAGTGCTAGCGATAGCGCCTATTGGTGCGGTATACACTGCTATTGCCTTAATTACCGGTATGGCTTGGGGTAAACCAATGTGGGGTACTTGGTGGGAATGGGATGCGCGTTTAACCTCAGAGTTAATTTTATTGTTTTTATACTTAGGTGTTATCGCCCTTAGTGGTGCGTTTTCAGACCGAGCAACGGGCAGTAAAGTGGCCTCTTTATTAGCCGTAGTCGGTGTGATTAATTTGCCTATCATTCATTTTTCGGTGCAATGGTGGAATACGCTGCATCAAGGCGCTTCTATTACTAAGTTTGCTAAACCCTCAATAGATCCAAGCATGTTGTGGCCATTACTGATAAGCATCTTAGCTTTCGCACTTTTTATGTTTGCTATGGTCTGTATGAGATTAAGAACGGCAATTTTACAAAATGAACAACATCGACCTTGGGTAAAAGCGCTGGTGAGGAAGTCATAATGTATTTTCAATCATGGGCAGAATTTTGGGCAATGGGTAATTATGGCTTTTATGTCTGGTTATCTTTTGGCACCACCTATGCAATGTTAGCTGCTTTAGTGGTTTATAGTCGCTGGCAGCATAAGCAATTAAAACGTGATATTGCAGCGCAAGCTGCTCGTGAACAACGTATTAAGCAGTATCAGGAGCAACAGAACTAATGCAGCCAAGACGACAGAAACGTTTACTGACCATTGTATTTATTGTTGGCTTAATCACCGCTGCTGTTGGGGCTATGCTATATGCTTTACAGCAAAATATAGATTTATTTTATACGCCAACCCAGTTAATTGAAGGTTTAGGTAAAGATAAAGTTATTCCGCAACCAGGCCAGCGGCTCCGTATTGGCGGCATGGTAGTAGAAGGCTCGGTAAAACGCGATCCAAATACGTTAAAAGTACAATTTGAAGTGGCTGACACTGGCCCTACAGTGACTATTATTTATCAGGGATTATTACCTGACTTATTCCGCGAAGGCCAAGGTATAGTTGCCCAAGGTGTTTTGCAAGATAGCCGTACTCTTATTGCTACTGAAGTGTTAGCTAAACATGATGAAGAATATATGCCGCCAGAAGTTGCTGAAGCAATGAAAGGTATTAAACATGTGCCACCAGCAAACCAGCCAGCTAGTGGAGGCTATTAATGATTGTTGAAGCAGGCCAGTTGGCCTTAACTTTTGCTTTTGCTATTTCGATTATCTTAGCCATAGTGCCATTTTATGGCAGTGTTACTGGCAATCAGCAAGCTTTATTGACCGCTAAACCACTAGCTATAGCTATGTTTTTGTTTAGCGCTGTTGCTATGTCAGCTTTGGGCTATGCCTTTTATACTAATGATTTTTCGGTTATTAATGTCGCCAGCAACTCTAGTTCAGTCTTGCCTTGGTATTATCGTTTAGCTGCTAGCTTTGGTTCGCATGAAGGCTCAATGTTGTTATGGGTGCTAATGCTTACTGGCTGGACAGCCTTAGTAGCAGCGTTTTCAAAAGCGTTACCTTTACTGTTACAAGGCCGAATTTTAGCTGTATTGGGGCTAATAAATGCCGGCTTTATTGCTTTTTCATTATTAATGTCTAATCCTTTTGCTCGTAGTTTGCCGTTTTATCCAGTAGAAGGTCGTGATTTAAATCCTTTATTGCAAGATTTTGGCATGATAATGCATCCGCCTATGTTGTATATGGGCTATGTTGGTTTTGCGGTTGCCTTTGCTTTTGCTATCGCCTCTTTAATGGGGGGTAAGTTTGATAGCGTGTGGGCGCGTTGGGTAAGGCCCTGGGCATTAGCCGCTTGGGTGTTTTTAACCTTAGGTATTATGCTGGGCAGCTGGTGGGCTTATAACGAGCTTGGTTGGGGTGGCTGGTGGTTTTGGGATCCAGTTGAAAATGCTTCTTTTATGCCTTGGTTAGCAGGCACAGCTTTAATTCATAGTTTAGCCGTAACCGAAAAGCGCGGTACTTTTAAATCTTGGACCGTTTTACTGGCCTTATCAGCTTTTGCTTTAAGTTTAGTTGGGGCTTTTTTAGTTCGCTCTGGAGTTTTAGTCTCAGTGCATTCTTTTGCTACCGATCCAGGTAGGGGCTTATATTTATTAGCCTTTTTATTGGTAGTAGTGGGTGGCTCTTTATTACTTTACGGCTTGCGGATGAGTGCTGTGCGCAGCCAAGCACGCTACCAGCTTTTCTCACGAGAAATGATGCTATGGAGCAATAACATCTTTTTATTAACTGCCTGCTTAATTGTATTTTTAGGTACTTTATTTCCATTATTTCATAAAGAATTAGGCTTAGGTTCTATCTCTATTGGCGAGCCGTTTTTTAACCAGATGTTTTATTACTTAACTATTCCCTTTGCCATCTTGTTAGGCCTTGGTCCTTGGGTGCGCTGGAAGCAGCAACAGTTTATGTTATTAATTAAACCACTCTCTTTAGTGGCTATAGCGGCCATTATGCTGGCATTAACAGTAATGGTAACTATGCAAAGCTTACAAGCAAATTTAGCTTTGCTAGGCTTATTGTTAGGTGCTTGGGTCGGGGTGTCGGCATTAGCAGAAGTTCTATTGCGCTTGCACAATTTTGGTTCTATTAAGCAAGGTTTAACTAAGCTTAATGCCAGCCATTACGGTATGACCATAGCTCATATTGGTTTTGCGGTATTAATTGTAGGTGTAGTGATGACCAAAACTTACACCGAAGAACGCGATGTGCGCATGGTAGTAGGTGATGTAACTTCAGTGGCGGGTTACGACTTTAAATTAACAGAAGTTTATGCACTTAATGGCCCTAACTATGGCGGTCAAGCGGCAGAAATAGACGTACGTAAAAATGGTAACTATGTCACCCATTTACATGCCGAAAAGCGTTTCTACCGAATTCAGCGTATGGTAATGACCGAAGCCGCTGTGCATGCGCGCTTAAGTCGCGACTTATATATTTCATTGGGTGAAGAGCTGCCAGGTAATGCTTGGGCGCTACGTATTCAGGTTAAACCCTTTATGCGTTGGGTTTGGTTAGGGGGCGTGTTAATGGCTTTAGGTGGTGTGTTAGCCTTAGCTGATAAGCGTTACCGTCGCAAGCCTGCAATTAAAGCCAATAAAAATGCTGAGGTAAAGCATGCGTAAATTGTTTTACTATTTACCACTAGTTTTATTTTTAGCGCTAGCTTTATTTTTACTCAGCGGTTTGTTTTCTAATCCTATGGAGCGCAGCTCAGTAACGGTAGGTAAGGTGCTGCCTGAGTTTAGTTTGCCAGATTTAATGCAACCAAAAAAGCGATGGACTGCCGATAAACTAAAAGGTGAAACCTTTTTGTTAAATGTCTGGGGAACTTGGTGTCCAACTTGTAATGCTGAATTAGCCTACTTAGCCGAGTTACGCCAGCAAGGGGTGAAAATAATTGGTTTATATTACGACTTACCTAAAGATCCTACCTTTGATAAGCCCTTTAACTTAACAGCTCTACAGCAAGAAGTGCTAGATAAGCTTCGCCAACGTGGCGATCCTTACCAATTTAATATCTTAGATGCCAATAGAACCTTATCTTTAGATTTAGGTGTCAGTGGGGCACCCGAAACTTTTTTAATCGATGCTGAAGGCATTATTAGGCTGCATCATATTGGTGATATAAATCCACAAGTATGGCGTAGTAAAATAGCCCCTTTATATCAGCAGTGGAGCGCTAAACCATGAGGCATTTACTGTTAATTCTGCTTTGTGCGTTGGTAGTTAATCTTAGCCACGCAGAAGAGATTTTATCCTTTAAAGATGCTAAGCAGCGCCAGTTATATCAGCAATTAACCGCAGAGCTGCGCTGTCCGCAATGTCAGAATCAAAATGTGGCCGACTCTAATGCTGTAGTGGCAGTGGATATGCGAGAAAAAACCTACCAGTTAATTCAGGAAGGTAAAAATCGTGAGCAAATTCTAGACTATATGGTCAATCGCTATGGTGACTTTGCCCATTATCAACCGCCTGTTAATAAACTTACCTTATGGTTGTGGCTGGCGCCGCTGGTGATGTTAATCGCTTTGTTATTGTTTGGTGGCTATAGGCGCAAAGCATTATCTGCCACCTTAAGTCAGCAAGACGACAACACAGCTAATAGTCAAACCGACAAGCAAAGTGCTGAGCTAGATAAGTTGATAGAACGCTACCGGAGTAAAGAATGATGATGTGGCCTTTAGTAATAGCCAGTGCTGTAATGCTGCTGCTTTGTGCATTATGCCTTTTTTGGCCACGGCGTAGTCGGCAGCAAAATTTATCTACTACAGCGCTATTTGAACAACGGTTACAAGCATTAGCCTTAGCGCGTGATAATGGTCAGTTAGCTGAGTCAGACTTTGTTCAAGCTGCTAACGAACTAAAATTAGAGTTTATAAATGGTACGCCTGATTCTACTGCAAAAGAGACAGCAAAAAGCCGCTTATTACCTTGGTTAATGTTAGTTGGCATTGCAGTGTTGGTTGCTGGGGTCTATGCATTTAATGGCAACTACAGTCAATTACAGCAATGGCAACATGCTAAAGATAACCTGCAACAATACGGTGAGCGGGCTTTACTGCAACAAGGCGAGCCACTCTCTGCTGAAGAGATCCAGCTGTTTGGCTTAGCATTACGGACTAAATTAGCTAAAGAAGGTGATGATGCTATAGCTTGGATGCTGCTGGGACGGATTCATTTATCGCAAGGTTTTCCTGAGCAAGCTGTAGACGCCTTTGAAAAAGCCTTAGCGCTAACACCAGATAGAGTTGCTGTTTTATTAAGCTATAGCCAAGCACTGATTATTGTTGGTGATGAGCACAGCTTAGCCTTAGCCGGGCGTGCAGTGGCAAAAGTATTACTTAAAGAGCCTAAAAATAGTGATGCCTTATCCTTAATGGCTTTAATAGCTTATGAAAACGGTGATATGGAACAGGCCAAACAAGCTTGGACCGTATTATTGGCGGAATTAGAGACAGATGATCCTCGTTATGCTGCGGTGCAACAACGCTTAATTGAATTGGGTGTTGATGTCGATGTTAATACTAGGCGGATAACGGTCGATTTATATGTTGATCCTGCTCTGCAACAAGCCAATCCAGCTGCTACGCTATTTTTATTTGCCAGAGCCACCGAAGGCTCAGCCTTACCTTTAGCTGTACAGCGTATACCACTAGTGGCAGGGCAGCAGCAGTTGTTATTACAAGAGTCAATGGCCATGCAGCCAGGCTGGAGCTTAGCTAATGCTGAACAAATACAAGTGGTTGCTAGGATGTCAATATCTGGCACTGTAGAGCAGCGGCCAGGTGATATCCAAACTGTCTCAGAAGTCTTAACTTTTGAGCAACCACATATTTCAATAAAGTTAAGGCTGGAGCCGTAACATGGCCATATTTAAACCTCTTTATAGCGTTTCTATTTTGCTGCTATTAGCCGGCTGTGCCACTAATAGCACCTCTAATAGCACAGAAAATACAGCCGCAGGCACTGGTTATGTTGATAAACGTGACCCGTTAGAAAGCTTTAACCGTAGTATGTGGGATTTTAACTACGACGTTTTAGATCACTATTTGTTACGGCCAGCTACAGTTGGTTATATGGCAGTAGTGCCTAAGCCTGCCCGTAAAGGTTTAATCAATGCCAGTAATAACTTATCTGAACCCGTTAACTTTTTACATGGCGCATTACAGGCAAAACCTAACAGTACAGCTATTAGTGCCGCCCGATTTTTAGTTAATAGCACTGTAGGCATCTTTGGTATTTTTGATGTTGCTAGTCATATTGGTTTAGCAGAGCAAGATGAAGATTTTGATCAAACGCTAGCTGTTTGGGGGGTAGGTGACGGTGCTTATTTAATGCTACCAGGGCTAGGTCCAGATACGGCTCGTGGTGTAGTTGGCCGTGTTGGTGATACTTGGTATTCACCGTTATCTTTATTAAGTATGCCGTTAACTATCACTAGATTTACTATAAAAGCGCTAGATAGCCGTGAACAAATGATGTCACTAGAGCAAATGTTAGACGAGTCGCTAGATCCTTATGCCTTTGTTAAAGAGTCTTATTTTCAGCGGTTATTATTTAAAATTTATGATGGTAATCCTCCAAAGCCTGCTGAGCCTGAAATTGACGAGGACATTTTTGATGACTTATTAGATGATTGGTAACTGAGTGACCGTTATTGAAAAGTATCAAGTTTATTTAAGACGTTGCAGTAAAACAAAAAGGCTTAATCTAGATTAAGCCTTTTTGTTATGACTTATTTGTTTAGCTATTCGTAGCGAAGCGCATCTATAGGTTGCAGCTTAGCCGCTTTGGTCGCAGGGTAGTAGCCAAAAAATACGCCTATTAAGCATGAAAAGCCTAAACTCATCAGCACCACTCTAGGTTGAATAATAGCCGTATAATCAGCAAAGTGGGCTAAACCTTGGGTTACCGCAACGGCTAATAGCAAGCCAATTAAGCCGCCCATACCGCAGAGCAGTACTGCTTCTATTAAAAACTGTTTTAAGATCACTTTAGGTTCAGCGCCTACCGCCATTCGTAAACCTATTTCGCGGGTGCGCTCGGTAACTGAGACTAGCATAATATTCATAATACCAATACCGCCTACTAATAATGATACCGAAGCAACAGCGGCTAATAGGCCATTAAATATTTGCATGGTTTCAGAGCGGGTACTGATCATTTGCGATAAGTTAAAGATCCTAAATGGGCTTTCGCCAGTAGTACTGCGTAAACGTTGGCTTAATAAGCTGTCTATTTCTTGCTGCACATAATCCATATCTTGTTCATGCTCAACTTGGACAATAATACTGCGGATGGCAGTCGGGCTAGATAAAGTGGTACCCGCTATACGTTTGCGTACTGTACTTAACGGCATAAATATTAAATCATCTTGATCATTACCTTGGGTATTTTGGCCTTTTCCATTAAGTACACCAATAATAGTGACCGGCATTTTATTCACTCTAATGGTTTGGCCTATAGGATCACTTTCAGCAAATAATTCCCGTTTAACTGTTTGGCCAATAATGGCTACTCTTGCTGCTGTATTAAGCTCGGTAGTGCTAAAATCTCTTCCGGCGACGACAGACCAGCTTTGGGCGGCAAAGATACGATTATCCACGCCATTAATTTCGGGGGCCCAATTCATATTGCCATAAATAAGTTGGCCACTAGCACGTAGTGTGGGCGCGGCAACATTCACTTGTGGAATTTGTTGCTCTATGGCTAAGGCATCTTGTTCAGTTAAACCTTGACGGCTACCAGACGATTCACGAGCGCCACCACTAAAGCGACCACGGGCAAAGACAATAAAGACATTGCCGCCTAAGCTTTTAATTTGCTGATCAACGTCATAACGGGCGCCTTCACCTAATGCCAGCATAATAATTACCGCAGATACACCAATTATTATACCCAGCATAGTAAGGATACTGCGCATTAAATTTACTTTAAGCGCAGACCAAGCAACAGCAAGTAAAGTTAGCATATTCATCAGTGTGCTCCGGCAGAACGTTTCTGTCTTAATTTATCTAAGGTGGTTTGGGCGCATTCTGGGGTAGATTGTGTATCGCTAATGAGTTCGCCATCACGAAAGACTAACTGGCGATTAGCAAAAGCAGCTATCTCATGCTCGTGCGTCACTAACACTATAGTTTTACCTTGTTGATGTAGCTGTTGGAATAGCGCCATAATTTCTAAGCCGGTTTCGGTATCTAAAGCACCTGTAGGCTCGTCAGCTAACAATAAGGCTGGGGTATTGACTAAGGCTCTAGCAATAGCAACACGCTGTTGTTGGCCACCAGATAACTGTGCTGGGTGATGGTCAGCGCGAGAAGCTAAACCTACTTGGGCTAATGCTTGCTCTGCAAGACCTTTGGCTAGATGTTTTTCTGTTTTGCTATAAAGCAAAGGCAGTATTACGTTGTCTAGCGCGCTAGTACGAGGTAACAAATTAAATTGCTGAAACACAAAGCCAATATACTTATTACGAATTTGTGCCAGTTTAGCGGCAGATAAATGGGTAATGTTTTCGTTTTGTAATAATACTTCGCCACTGCTGGGTGAATCTAAACAGCCTAGCAAGTTCATAAAAGTAGATTTGCCTGAGCCAGAAGGCCCCATAACCGCAACAAATTCACCGCTTTTAATACATATATCTAAAGGCTTTAAAGCTTGTACTTTTTGTCCGCCCATTTGATATTGTTTGCTAATGGCTTTTGTTTCAATAACACAGCTATTACTTGCATAAGCGGCCATATTAATTCGCCCTCACTGCACGCACTATTACCTTATCATCCGCTGTTAGGGCATTGCCCAGTACTTCGCTATATTCGTCATCAGCAAGGCCAACACGGATATCTACCGCATAAGGTACGCCATCAGCGCCAAGCTTCCATACTTGGGCCGCTGTGCCGTTATTGCCCTGTTGCCGTTGTTCTCTGGCTTGAGCCATCAGCTGACTATAAGTCGCAAACTCTTCTGCTGTTAGCACTTGCTGCAAGGCGTTTTGCATTTTTTGCCGCTGTTGCTGCATTATTTGTCGTCTGTCTTGCATAGGACCAGCGCTATTACTTTGGGCAAAAGCCTGTTGTAGATTTTTTTGAAATTCGGTTATTAGTTGTTTAACTTTATCGGCTTTTTCACCGCTTAGTTTTAACTCACTAATTAGCTTGTCGGCCATATCGGTTTGTCTGGGCTGATTAGTGTCAGTTTTAATACCAGTAGGTTTAAAGCGTAATGCTGAATTAGGCACTCGTAAGATATCTTGTTTTTGACCGCGAATAATATTTAAATTTGCAGTCATGCCTGGCAGTAACAACTGCTGCTGATTGGGCGCGTCAATAATAACTTTATAAGTAACAACGTTAGCTACATTGCTGGCCGCTTTACGTACTTGTTGTACTTGACCACGGAATTGGCGCTCAGGAAAAGCATCAACTTGAAATTTAACCGCTTGGCCTTGCTCTATTTTGCCTATATCCGCTTCATCTACATCGGCTTCAATTTGCATTTGTGATAAATCTTGAGCAATAGTGAATAAAGTTGGAGCAGATAAACTAGCTGCTACTGTTTGGCCAATATCAACTTGTCTATCTATGACAGTGCCATTAACTGGCGAGCGGATAATAGTGCGATCTAAATCTAATTGTGCTTGCTCTAATTGAGCATCACGTTGCAGTAGTTGAGCCTGTGCACTTTGAATAAGCGCTTTTGATAACGCAACTTGTGCCACTGCAGTATCAAAACTTGCGACCGCATTATCTAACTCAGTTTGATTGCTTAATGAACTAGCTATTAATTGCTGCTGCCGTTTCAGGGCACGCTCAGCACGGGCTAATTCAGCGTTAGATTTGGTTAAGCCGGCTTCTTGTTGGGCTAAATTGGCTTTAGCCATAGTAACATCGGCTTGTGTTTGGCGTAATCGCGCTTGGTAGCTACGGTCATCTAGTTGAGCAATAGCTTGGCCTTGCTTAACTTGGTCGTTAAAGTCAACATGGAGTTTAGTGATAAGGCCTGATACTTCAGTGCCTACCTCTACAGTAACAACGGCTTTAGTACTGCCAGCAGTATTTACAACACTTTCAATAGCACCAGTAGTGATGGCCTGGGTTTGATACTCAATAGCAGGCTCTTTATCGCCATTACTAAGCCAAAATACACCAATAATACTTGCCACTACTATGGCTGAAATCCAATAACGCATTTAGGTACCCCTAATATTATTCTTTAGCAAAATACTGCTTTTATAGCCGTACATTCTTTATGCCTATACTATACTCAGCGCTAAGTCAGCGCAGTAGTGCTAATGGGTAAAGGTTATGTAAAGACATACTTTTACTTTGTAAGCTAATTTATAACTTGGCATTATAGTGGATCAGAAAATTTGGCATCAGAAGTCAAAATCCCTACAATACAAAGTTAGGTAGTAAGTATAAGGACACAAAGTGAAACAGTGGTTTATAAGTTTGTTGTTAAGTTTTCTCTCTGTGTTGGTTGCAGTGCCGGTAGCGGCAGAGGCTGATTTAGGTCAAGTGATCAGTGATTTTGATCAACATTTTTTTGCTAAATTAACTGAGGCTGGCGTCCCAGGTGGTGCTTATGCCATTGTCAAAGGTAATAAAATAATCGCTACTGCCGGTTTTGGTGTGCGCCAACTTGGTTCAGAAGAACCAGTTGATCCTTATACTGTTTTTCGTCTTGCTTCTGTTTCAAAAACTTTTGCGGCTGGCTTATCTATTATATTAGCCGATGAGGGTAAGTTTGCTTTAGATGATAAGTTAATTGATTACATTCCTGAATTTTCTTTTAAATCAAAACGTTTTAATAAAGAACTAACTTTAAATCATTTGTTATCGCAAAGTACCGGTGTTATGCCAAATGCCTATGACAATTTAATTGAGGCTGATGTGCCCATGGCGCGAATTTTACCGCAGTTTAGTAAAATAGATCCGCTATGTAATCCCGGTAAATGCTATGGCTATCAAAATGTGTTATTTAGTTTAATTGAACCTGTGATGCTGCAAACCACAGGTCTTAGTTATGCTGAGCTTATTCAACAACGTTTATTTACGCCGTTAAAATTACCTACCGCTTCGGTTGGCATGGATGGGTTTTTTAGCACTGAAAACCGAGCAATG
This sequence comes from Rheinheimera sp. MMS21-TC3, assembly GCF_032229285.1. Lineage (NCBI taxonomy): Bacteria > Pseudomonadati > Pseudomonadota > Gammaproteobacteria > Chromatiales > Chromatiaceae > Rheinheimera > Rheinheimera sp. MMS21-TC3. The sequence goes on along the minus strand of NZ_CP135084.1, from coordinate 2,591,305 downwards.
CCTCATGTTATGGCCAGAAAAAAATGGCATCCGGTTAAAGTCGCTGAAGATTATTATCACTTTTTGCCAGCGGCAGGTGTGAATGCAAGTGTGGTTGACTTAGGCTATTGGTTAATCGCCCAATTAGGCCATAATCCTGAAGTGTTTTCAGAGCAGAACTTGCAGCAACTCACAACTCGGCATATTAAAACGCGTCGTGATCTGCGGCGTAAACAATGGAAAGCCTTCCTCAAAGATGCTAATTATGGTCTAGGTTGGCGCTTGTATCAGTTTGGTGATGATGAACTGGTTTATCATGGTGGTTGGGTAAAAGGCTATCGTGCTGAAATTGCTTACTCAGCAGACCATCAGATTGGCGTTGCAATGCTTTTAAACGCAGAGTCTAATGTAATAAATGAACTAGGCCCATATTTTTGGCAGAATATGTTAACCGCATTACATCATAATCAGCCACAACATGGTTTACAGCAAACTGCAGCGCTAGAGGGCGACAGCACTAACGCCATTCACTAAAGCTGTAAATAGTTGTGCAGTCGCGTTATGCAGATACTTGGCTATTTTAAATGAGAGATAAAACGTACCGTTTTAATCATATTATCTTGCACTGTAATCACTTCAAATGGGTAACCAGCTAGCTTAATGCTTAGGCTGCCCTGTGGGATCTCTTCTAATAATTCTAATATTAAGCCGTTAAGAGTTTTTGGGCCATCTGTAGGCAGAGCTAAATGCAGCTCCCGATTTAAATCACGAATATTAATGCTGCCATCAATTAAGAATGAACCGTCGGGTTGTTGCATAATATCTTCGTTACTTTCTTCGGCAATGTCGGTGGTAAACTCACCTACCACTTCCTCTAAAATATCAGCTAAGGTAACTAAACCTTGAATATCACCATATTCATCTACTACTAAGCCTATGCGCTCTTTAGTGCGCTGAAACTTCAGTAGTTGAGTGCTAAGCTGAGTTCCTTCAGGAATAAAGTACACATCATTTACAGCGCGCAATAAAGAGGCTTTAGTTAATTGTGATTTAAATAATAACCGCATTAATTCACGAGGGTGAACAAAGCCTAAAGCGTCATCAATGTTATCTCTGTACAATAAAATACGACTGTATTGGATATTGGCTAACTGTCGTTCAATGCTGCGCCATTCGTCATTGATATCAATCCCAACAATTTCATTGCGTGGGATCATAATATCTTCAACAGTGGCATTTTCTAAATCTAATACACCCACTAACATGCTTTGATGCTGTTCAGGTATTAAAGCGCCAGCTTCATGAACAACAGTGCGCAACTCTTGTGCGCTTAAGCTATTGCCTTGATGGTTTTCAGGGCTAATGCGTAATAGCCTTAAAATACCATTGGTAATAAAATTTATTAACCAGACTAAAGGATAAAATACTTTTAAGAGCAGCACTAATATGGCTGAACTAGGAAAAGCAATACGTTCAGGGTGCAGCGCAGCTATGGTTTTAGGTGTCACTTCAGCAAAGACTAAAATAATTAACGTCAGCACAACAGTAGCTATAGCAATACCCATATCGCCATATAAACGCATACCAATAATAGTTGCGATAGCCGATGCAGCAATATTAACTAGATTATTGCCAATTAATATCAAACCAATTAAGCGATCAGGCCGTTTTAATAATTTACTAACCCTAATAGCACTTTTATTGTTTTCGTTTGCTAAATGTTTCAAACGATAGGGGTTTACAGACATCATGCCGGTTTCCGAACCAGAGAAATAGGCAGATATAAAAATTAGCACGCCAAGAATAATAAATAACGTACCTGTTGCTATGTCGTCCAAGAGTTAAACACCTTTATAACCAAACACTCATACTTATTATTACGAACAGTTAATTCAGTCAAGAGTTAAAGTTTATCCAATAAAATTTCACGAACAAAACGGCTGCCAAAATAGGCTAATGTTAGCAATACACTACCTGTTATAGTAAGGGTATAGGCAGTTTTACCGCGCCAACCTTTATGGGCATGGCCCCAACATAGCAGCGCAAACACTAAAAATGCAATAAAGCTTAACACGTTTTTATGTAAGTTGGCTTTTGCTAACCAGTTATCCATAAATAAGGCACCGCTTAACAGCGCTAAACCTAATAAAATAGTGCCAGCTAACAGTAACCTAAATTGTAGCTTTTCGGCATATACCAAAGGAGGCATATGCCGCGTAACAGCAGTAAAATCTTTTTGCTTCAACTTATGGCTAATATAACTGACTTGCAATGAATACAACATGGCCATAATTAACACCGCATAGGCGATAAAGGCTAAAAATATATGAGCTAATATACTGATATGTTGTTCAAAATGTTGGATTTGCATATATTGGGGTGTAATTAGTGTTGCCAGTTGCGTTAAGCAAGCAAAACCATAAACAACGGGTAATAATAAAATAGCTGGGCTGCGTAGCGCCGCTAGGGTTATGGCTACGGTAATAAGCCAACAGATTAAGGAGACAACGTTTAATAAACTGAAATTTTGGCCATTGTCGGTAAATAATAAGGCTGTTAAAGCAAACATATGCAGCACTATAGCAATACTAGCCGCCGAAAAGGTGGTTTTAAAGTGAGGACCAGCCGGATGAAAAATACGCAGCAATACTGAAGCTGTTGCAATCAAATAAGCAATTAAAGCGAGTGCGCTTAGCAATACCGGTGACATATGCATTAATCCCTCTTATTTCATCAATCTACTATTGTATGGTATGTTGGCACTTAAGCACAGTGTTCACTGTTAGTCTTTTAAAGCCTGCTCTTTTTATAGGCGATAATTTTAATGAGTTTTAGCTAACCAGTATCCTATAAAGCTGATTCTTCAGTGCGTCTGAGGTATAATCAGCCATATTATCAGTGTTGAGTATATTAGCATGTTTGAAAACCTCTCTGACAGATTAAGTCGTAGCTTAAAAAATATTACCGGTCGCGGCCGTCTTACTGAAGACAATATTAAAGATACCCTACGCGAAGTACGGATGGCTCTGCTTGAAGCAGACGTAGCTTTATCAGTAGTTCGCGACTTTGTTGCCAATGTTAAGCAGCGTTCAGTTGGCTTAGAAGTGAGTAAAAGTTTAACCCCAGGTCAAGAGTTTCTGAAAATTGTGCAAAAAGCACTTGAAGAAGCCATGGGTGAGGCTAACGAAGAGTTAGCACTTAATATTCAGCCGCCAGCTGTGATTATGGTAGCGGGCTTACAAGGTGCGGGTAAAACTACATCTGTAGCTAAGTTAGCAAAATATTTGACTGAGCGAAAAAAGAAAAAAGTATTAGTGGTATCAGCAGACGTCTATCGTCCTGCGGCTATTAAACAATTAGAAACCTTAGCTAATGATATTAAGGTGGAGTTTTTCCCTAGTGATGTCTCACAAAAGCCAGTAGATATTGTTAATGCGGCTATTAGTCATGCTCGAGTGCGTCAATTTGATGTTCTATTAGTAGATACTGCCGGTCGTTTACATGTTGATAGCGACATGATGGACGAAATTAAAGCCTTACATGCTGCAGTTAAACCAATAGAAACCCTATTTGTAGTAGATGCCATGACGGGGCAAGATGCGGCCAATACCGCTAAAGCCTTTAACGATGCTTTACCTTTAACCGGTGTGGTTTTAACTAAAGCAGATGGTGATGCCCGTGGTGGTGCCGCACTTTCAATTCGTCATATAACCGGTAAACCTATTAAGTTTATTGGTATGGGTGAGAAAACTGATGCCTTAGAGCCATTCCACCCAGATCGTATTGCTTCGCGTATTCTTGGCATGGGTGATATGCTGGGATTAATCGAAGAGTTAGAACAGAAAGTCGACAAAGAAAAATCGGCCAAAATGGCGCAAAAAATAATGAAAGGCAAAGGCTTTTCATTAGAAGACTTTCGAGATCAGCTGGTGCAGATGCGAGGTATGGGCGGCATGATGTCAATGCTGGATAAACTACCTGGCATGAAAAATTTACCAGCTGGCGCCATGAATCAAATGGGCGATAAGCAATTTATTAAAATGGAGGCTATTATTAACTCTATGACACCTAAAGAGCGTAATTTCCCTGATTTATTAAAAGGTTCACGTAAAAAGCGTATTGCAGCTGGTTCTGGTACTCAAGTCCAAGATGTTAATCAGCTATTAAAGCAGTTTGTCCAGATGCAAAAAATGATGAAACAAATGTCTGGTAAAGGCGGCATGATGAAAATGATGCGTAGCATGGGCGGTAAATTACCACCAGGCATGCTACCGCCACGCTAAACCTAGCAGCTTAAGCGTTAAAAAAAGCCTTGTTTATAACAAGGCTTTTTTGTTGCTAGCGTCGTTTTATAGCGGCTGCTTTAACATCTAGCGAAAAAAATAGTCGGTTAAGCGTGACCAGCTTTGCAATTAGGCTGATTAATTTGTAAGCTCTGCGCCACATAAAATTGCGGATCTAAGTCTAAGCTATGTCAAACAAATCAAATGAACAAAGTAAACAAGTTGCCTTTATTGGTTTAGGGGTAATGGGCTATCCTATGGCCGGCTTTTTACAGCAAAATGGCTATCAAGTTAAAGTTTATAATCGTACTACAGCTAAGGCCAAACAGTGGGCTGCAGAATATGGCGGCACTTGGGCAGAAACACCGGCAGCAGCAGCAAAAGATGCTGATTTAGTGTTTATGTGCGTCGGTAATGATAATGACGTGCGCTCGGTCGTTTATGGCGAGCATGGCGTGTTAGCCGGTATGCAGCCAGCAACAGTTTTAATTGATCATACAACTGCATCGGCAGAGTTAGCACGAGAACTAGCTGCAGCAGCTAAACAGCAAGGGATAGGTTTTTTAGATGCGCCGGTATCAGGTGGTCAAGCGGGTGCAGAAAAAGGCATTTTAACCGTGATGATTGGCGGCGAAGATGCAGATATGGTCAAGGCAGAGCCTGCTATTCAATGTTATGCTCGCTGCGCTAAGCTGTTAGGGCCTGTCGGCTCTGGTCAACTAGCTAAAATGGTGAATCAAATTTGTATTGCAGGTGTAGTACAAGGTTTAGCCGAAGGCTTAAATTTTGCGCAAAATGCCGGTTTAGATGCAGCAGCAGTAGTGGAGGTGATATCTCAAGGGGCAGCGCAGTCTTGGCAAATGCAAAATCGTTCAACGACTATGTTACAAGGCCAATATGACTTTGGTTTTGCCGTAGATTGGATGCGTAAAGATTTAGCTATAGCACTAGCAGAAGCGCGCAATAATGGCAGCCATTTACCTTTAACCGCTTTAGTTGATCAGTTTTACAGCGAAGTACAACAAATGGGCGGCCAACGCTGGGACACCTCTAGCTTGTTAGCACGATTAAAGCGCTAAGCGCGGATCGGGCATAAAGTCTAGTTCAGTAATAGTAGTTAAGCAGTCATTAAAGCTGGCATGGCTAGGGTTAAGTAAAATGTTGCTTTCCCTAGGTGCCAGTACACTGGGTACTGCTAAAGCCAAACTCGCTTTTTGGCTTAACCAGTTATCACCTATAGCGGCAGTTTCACTGGTTGCTGGTTGGTCACGCCAACTCGCAGGTAGTGTGTTGCTGCTTATTTGCATCAGATCAGCGCGAGCAATAGTTAATTGAAATAGCTTATATTGACGCAAGGCTACACGATTATTTAAATGCACTAACACTTCTAAAATAGCTAAAGCTTCACTGTTGGCGGTATAGATACAAAGTTGACCTTTGCTGTTCCAACGACCGCCAAAGCGGCGAGCGCCTTCACCATCAAAGGCTTGGGCTGCCCATTTGTTATGAACCAAACGGTATAAATGAATAATGTTTTGTTTAACAGCTGCCATTAAGCAAAAACACCATGCTCTAACCGGCCAATTAAATCGAGTATGGCTTGGGTTTCGGCCGAGGTAGCTAGCATATCCAGCGGCGCTCTATCACCAAGGCCATATACAGGCTCAGTTAACCAATGATTAGCGGCGGTTATATCATTATCAAATAAGGCGCAGGCAGCAACTAAAACAGTTGTAAAACGGTATAGGCGATCACTTTCTTCTTGAGTAAATTTACCGCTTTTGGCTCGCCGTGCCAAAGTGGCGGGTGCTAACTGACAAACTGCGGCTAGTTGCTTTTTATCTAAACCGGATAAGCTAGCTAGAGTGTCAAAGACACTATAAGCAAAGCCATTATGTAAGGCTTGATATAACTTAGGCCCACGCTCAGCAATGCCTAGCTGCTGCCAGATATTATTAGCAGGATATAGTTTGGGAGTGAATTCTTTTACTAGCGCTATCATGTTACACCTCTTTATATCAAGTGGTACAACCTAAGTGTATCACATGATTTGGGTGTATGCCAAAAAGTAGCAGCATAAGTGGGTGGGGACTAGCGCACTAAGTTAACAGTGCGCTAGTATAATATGATTACTTAGCCAAAAGTCATTTCTGGAATGTCGCCATTTACGACCAATTTACCGGCTGTTTTTTGTTGAATTTCTGCAACCGTAATACCTGGTGCTCGCTCTAATAAATGAAAGGCACCATCACGTACTTCTAATACAGCTAAGTCAGTAACTATCTTCTTAACGCAACCTACGCCGGTTAAAGGTAAGGTGCAATCAGTTAATAGTTTACTGTTACCGTGCTTGTCGGCATGAGTCATAGTGACAATAATATTTTGCGCACCGGCTACTAAATCCATAGCACCGCCCATGCCTTTAATAAGTTTGCCAGGGATCATCCAGCTAGCAATGTTGCCGTTTTGGTCGACTTCAAAGGCGCCTAATACGGTTAAATCAACATGGCCACCACGGATCATGGCAAAGCTTTCAGCCGAGTTAAAAATAGCTGCGCCTTTAACTGCGGTAACGGTTTCTTTTCCGGCATTAATCATATCAGCATCCAGTTCATCTTCAGTTGGGTATTGGCCCATACCTAATAAACCGTTTTCAGATTGCAGCATTACTTCAATACCTTTAGGTACATAGTTTGCTACTAAAGTTGGGATGCCTATGCCTAAATTGACGTAATAACCATCTTGTAATTCTTGCGCTACGCGCATGGCAACTTGTTCACGAGTTATAGCCATAATAGTGTTGCCTCCTTATGCTTGGCGTACTGTACGACGTTCAATGCGCTTTTCAAAAGAGCCTTTGATTACACGTTGTACGTAAATACCTGGGGTATGAATTTGTGAAGGTTCAAGCTCACCTGGTTCAACAATTTCTTCTACTTCAGCTACAGTAATTTTGCCTGCTGTGGCTGCCATAGGGTTAAAATTCATTGAAGTATGGCGGAACATTAAATTGCCATAACGGTCTGCTTTCCACGCCCGGACAATTGCAAAGTCACCTTGAATAGACTCTTCAAGTACGTAGTTACGGCCATTAATTTCACGGGTTTCTTTACCTTCTGCAACAGGTGTACCGTAGCCAGTAGCGGTAAAAAACGCAGGTATACCAGCACCTGCAGCACGCATTTTTTCAGCTAAAGTGCCCTGTGGGGTAAGTTCTACTTCTAATTCACCGTTAAGCAGCTGCTTTTCAAACAAGGCGTTTTCACCCACGTATGAAGCAACCATTTTTTTAATCTGCTTATCTTCAAGCAAAATGCCTAAACCAAAGCCATCTACACCACAGTTATTTGATACCACGGTTAAGTCTTTAGTAGCCATTTTTTTTATTTGCGCGATTAAGCCCTCAGGAATACCACATAAACCAAAACCGCCAGCAATAACGGTCATGCCGTCTTGCAAGCCGGCCATGGCCTCTTCGTAGCTATTCACGACCTTATTAAACCCTGCCATTTGTTGTCCTCTGTATTTGCTTAATACTATTAATGCTGCGAGAAAATGTAGATAGCGCTTGAATACTTAAGTTGTACTGCACTTAGCTTGCAGCGCCAATCCTACTTTAGAACTAGGCTGTTTGCCTAGTTTGCTAGTAATAAATCTACCCGCTGCAGCTAAAGAATCTAAATCGACACCATGAGAGATGCCAAGCCCATTTAGCAAATAGACTACATCTTCAGTTGCCACATTGCCAGATGCGCCTGCCGCGTAAGGGCAGCCACCTAAACCAGCGACAGCGCTATCTATCACGCTAACACCGCGGTTTAAGGCAACGTAAATGTTAGTTAAGGCTTGGCCATAAGTATCATGAAAATGCACCGCTACTTTTTCTACCGGCACAATAGCTAACACCGCATCTAGCATGGCATTAACGCTGTTAGGTGTACCTACACCTATAGTGTCGCCAAGAGAAATTTCATAACAGCCCATATCCAATAAAGCTTTAGCTACCCGAGCAACCTCACTAGGGGCCACTTCACCTTGATAAGGACAGCCCACGACACAAGATACATAACCTCTTACTTTAAAGCCATCGCGCTTAGCTGCTGCCATTACCGGCTCAAACCGAGCTAAGCTTTCTGCGATACTACAGTTTATATTTTTTTGGCTAAAAGCCTCTGAAGCCGCACCAAAAATAGCAACTTCGCTCGCATTAGCTAATTTAGCCGCTTCATAGCCTTTTAAATTAGGCGTTAATGCCGCATAGGTAATATTCGCTTGGCGGTTTATTCCCGCAAACACCTCTGCTGAATCAGCCATTTGCGGCACCCATTTTGGTGAAACAAAGGCACCACTTTCTATATAACTGTGCCCAGCCGCAGCTAACTGATTAATTAGCTCAATTTTATCGGCTGTGCTAACACTTACTTCATTTTGTAGGCCGTCGCGCGGGCCTACTTCAACCAGTCTAACTTGCTTGGGTAATGTCATTATTCGTCCGCCGTAAAATCAACTAATTCTGCGCCGTCTTGGACTAAGTCACCTGCGGCATAAAATACATCATTCACCGTGCCATCTTGAGTGGCTTTAATGCTGTATTCCATCTTCATGGCTTCCATAATAACCAGTGTATCGCCTGCTTTTACTACAGAGCCTTTGTCTACTAATACCGCTACAACAGTGCCATTCATTGGTGCTGTTAAGTTACCAGCATGCTCAGCACCTTCGCCTTCAGTAGCCACTTCAGTTTGATAAGTAAAATCATAACGTTGATGCTTAATAAACACACTCACAGTATCTTGATATTGGCTAACTTTAACCTTAATCCTATGATTATCTAGCACAGAACTTAAGTGATCAGCTGTTAACTCAGCTTGGCAATTAATGCTCTGAGCGGCCAATTGCAACTGGTAATGTTGTGGATGCTGTTCAATAGTGACTTGTTGCTGTTCTTCGCCGCTTAGCAAGGTAATAATTCTGGTTGGTACTGTATTTAACTGCCAACCGTTGCTCATTTGCCATGGCGTCTGAGTTACTAAATCATGCTTTTGAGAAGCTTGTTGCAACAAGATATATAACGCAGCTAAGGCTAAAGCTTGGCTATGTTGTTGCTGGCTTTGCTCACTAGCCGGAGCAAATAAGCTGTCGTGATGCTGATTAATAAAGTTAGTATCTAGCTGGGCAGCTTTAAAAGCAGGGTGGTCAGCTAAATTGGTTAAAAAGCCAAGGTTAGTGGTCACACCGGCAATTTGGTAATCTTCTAAGGCGCGTAACATACGGTTAATCGCGCGATCACGGCTTTTATCCCAAACAATTAACTTAGCAATCATAGGATCATAAAATGGGCTAACTTCATCGTTTTCAACTACGCCAGTATCAACTCGTACATAACGGCTGGCTTCTGGCTGGCGCAAATAAGTTAACTTGCCGGTAGCGGGTAAAAAGTCATTATCAGGATCTTCTGCATAAACCCGTACTTCAATAGCATGACCATCAATTTGCACTTGGTCTTGGCTTAGCGGCAAGGGTTCACCTGCGGCTATTAAAAGCTGCCAGCTAACTAAATCTTGGCCGGTAATCATTTCAGTAACAGGGTGCTCTACTTGCAGGCGAGTATTCATCTCCATAAAGTAGAAAGAGCCGTCTTCATCAAATAAAAACTCAACTGTACCGGCACCACGATAATCAATAGCTTGGGCAGCTTTAACAGCGGCTTCACCCATAGCTTCACGCTGTTGCTGAGTAAAGTTTGGCGCTGGTGCTTCTTCAATTACTTTTTGATGACGACGTTGAATAGAGCAATCACGTTCTGCTAAATAGACGGCATTGCCGTGATTATCAGCAAAAACTTGAATTTCAATATGACGCGGCTTAGTCAAATAACGCTCTATCAGCATTTTATCGTTACCAAAGCCCGCTGTTGCTTCGCGGCGGGCGCCGGCTAAGGCACTGGCAAATTCATCTTCTGACCACACCACGCGCATGCCTTTACCACCGCCACCATAGGCAGCTTTTAGCAATTGTGGGTAACCTACTTTTGCCGATTCTGCCGCTAGGGTGGCATCAGACTGATCTTCACCGTGGTAACCTGGAACTAAGGGTACACCAGCTTGTTGCATGATGTTTTTAGCCGCACTTTTTGAACCCATAGCGGTAATAGCACTAACTGGCGGGCCAATAAATACAATGTTGGCATCGGCACAGGCTTGAGCAAACTGTTCATTTTCGGCTAAAAAACCATAACCAGGGTGAATGGCTTGGGCGCCACTTTTTTGGGCGATAGCAATAATTTTATCTAAACGTAAATAGGAGTCTTTACTTGGCGCTGGGCCAAGTAAGTAAGCCTCATCGGCCATGCGAACATGGCGAGCATTAGCATCGGCTTCAGAGTAAACTGCGACACAACGAATACCAAGCTTATGTGCGGTATCAATAATACGACAAGCAATTTCACCGCGGTTCGCAATCAGAATTTTTTGAAACATGGATGTTATTCCTTACCTATTCTTCATTTAGCCAGTTAGGTTTGCGCTTAGTTAAAAACGCCGTTAAGCCTTCTTGGCCTTCTGCTGATACCCTAATTTCAGCAATAGCTTGCGTAGTATGAGCTATAACATTATTGCCAATTTTACGATTATAAATATTGTGGATCAGGGTTTTAGCGGCTTTTATTGCTGCGGGGCTATTTTGTAATAAGGTTTGAATAAAATTATCTACAGCAGTATCGAGTTGATCTTGTGCAACAACTTGATGTAATAAACCCATGTCTAATGCCGTATTGGCACTGAAGCGCTCAGCGGTGATAAAGTAACGACGGCTTTGTCTCTCACCTAAGGCGCGCATTACATATGGGCTGATAACAGCAGGAATTAAACCAATTTTAACTTCACTTAAGCAGAAACTAGCATTATCTGTAGCAATAGCGATATCGCAACAAGCCACTAAACCAACAGCGCCGCCAAAAGCTGCGCCTTGCACTAAGGCGATGCTAGGTTTTGGGAAGCGATCCAGTTTGTGCATTAATTCTGCCAGCTCGTCGGCATCGTCTAGGTTCTGTTGATAATCTTTATCAGCCATAGCGCGCATCCAGTTAAGATCGGCGCCAGCTGAGAAGTTTTTACCCTTAGCGTTTAACACTAAAACACGCACAGCATCATCAGAGGCTAAATTGCCTAAAATACTGATCAGTTCAGCTATCATTTTATCGTCGAAGGCATTATGCACTTCAGGGCGGTTTAACGTTAAAGTGGCAACACCGCGCTTATCTATGCTGACTTCTGTGTAAGTAGGCTTCATATATTACTCCGAGAGTATTTTAATTTATTGCTCAAGCATGCTTCATGCATACTAAACGGGACAGCCCTGCGTACATTTTTTTCCTAACACGTCGTAAATACATCCCTGTAGACTCCTTTCACGCCGTCCAGGCGTTCAAAGGTTATGAAAAAAAGTACTGCGTGCTGCCCTGATCAGATTAATCGGCAAATGCGGATGTCCTTTTTACTGTGATCGTTGCAGCCCTGGACGGGCGGAAACGAGCCCCCATGGATGGGTTTACGGCGTGTCACAGTAAAAATGGACGCAGCAGTTGCAGGCTGCTAAGTCCATACCTGCCATTTTAAATTTTAAATTACATTCTAAATACGCCAAACTTAGTCTCTTCAATAGGCGCATTTAAAGCTGCGGCTAAAGCTAAGCCTACTGTCATTCGTGTTTGAGCAGGGTCAATAATACCGTCGTCCCACAAGCGGCCGCTGGCGTAGTAGGGGTGACCTTGCTTTTCATATTGCTCAACAATTGGCTTTTTCAGTGCTTGCTCAGCTTCTGCCGATAAGGTTTCACCTTTACGCGCTAAGCCATCTTTGGTCACCTGTGCCATAACACCGGCAGCTTGTTCGCCACCCATTACGGAAATTCTAGCATTAGGCCACATCCACATCATGGTTGGATCATAAGCACGGCCACACATGCCATAGTTACCTGCACCATAACTACCGCCAATTAACACCGTAAATTTTGGTACTTTAGCGCAACTTACCGCCATCACCATTTTAGCGCCGTGTTTAGCAATACCTTCGGCTTCATACTTTTTACCAACCATAAAGCCGGTAATATTTTGTAAAAATAATAAAGGAATTTTTCGCTGGGCACATAACTCAATAAAGTGGGCGCCTTTTTGGGCTGACTCAGAAAATAAAATGCCATTATTGGCAACAATACCTACTGGATTGCCAAAAATACGGGCAAAACCACAAACTAAAGTCGAGCCGTAATATTGTTTAAACTCATCAAAATCTGAGCCATCAACAATACGGGCTATCACTTCTTTAACATCAAAAGGTTTACGCAAGTCTGTACCAACAATGCCATAGAGCTCTTTGGCATCGTATAGCGGCTCTTGGCTTGGCTTAACATCCACCTTAGTTTGCTGTTGGCGGTTAAGGCGAGCTACACAGTTACGGGCTAACTGCAAAGCGTGCTCATCATTTAAGGCATAGTGATCGGCCACACCTGAAATTTTACAATGGACATCGGCACCGCCTAATTCTTCTGCTGTAACTTCTTCACCCGTTGCCGCTTTAACTAAAGGCGGACCAGCTAAGAAAATAGTGCCTTGGTCTTTTACAATAATGCTTTCATCAGCCATAGCCGGTACATAAGCACCACCAGCCGTACATAAGCCCATTACCACGGCAATTTGTGGAATACCTTTGGCTGACATATTGGCTTGATTAAAGAAAATGCGGCCAAAGTGCAGTTTATCTGGGAAAACCTCGTCTTGACGCGGTAAGTTAGCACCACCAGAATCCACTAAATAAATACAAGGTAAGTTGCAACGCTCGGCAATTTCTTGGGCGCGTAAATGTTTTTTCACGGTTAACGGGTAATAAGTGCCGCCTTTAACAGTGGCATCATTAGCCACTATCATGCATTCAACACCGTTCACGCGGCCGATGCCAGCAACGATACCTGCACTTGGCACGTAGTCGTCATAGCATTCCCAGCCAGCAAATTGACCGACTTCTAAAAATGGAGAGCCTGGATCTAATAGCTTTTGCACTCGCTCACGGACAAACATTTTGCCACGAGAAACATGACGAGCAATAAGGGCTTCGCCACCACCGAGTTTAATTTGTTGCACTTTGCTGTTGAGATCATCGACAACGACTTGCATAGCCGCCGCATTTTTTTGAAATTCCTCAGAGCGAGGATTAATTTTAGACGTAATTTGGGTCACTTAAGTTACCTTACACCAGACTTGGTTCAGCAGACTTGGTTAGCCAAAGCAAAAGCTTTGGCTTGCACCGGACTTTGGGTAACAGCAATGTTACTTGCGCTTATTACCTAGTTTAGTTAGTTAGATTCGTTAAACAATTCGCGGCCAATTAACATCCGGCGAATCTCTGACGTACCAGCACCAATTTCATATAATTTTGCATCACGCAATAAGCGCCCAGTAGGGTACTCATTAATGTAGCCATTACCGCCTAGTAATTGGATAGCATCTAAGGCCATTTTTGTTGCTAATTCAGCAGCATATAAAATAACTGCTGCAGCATCTTTACGCGTTGTTTCGCCGCGGTCACAGGCTTTAGCTACAGCATAAACATAGGCTCTGGCCGCATTCATTTGTGTATACATATCGGCTAATTTGCCTTGAACCAATTGGAATTCACCAATGGCTTGACCAAATTGTTTACGGTCGTGTACATAAGGTACCGCAACGTCCATACAGGCGGTCATAATACCCAGTGGGCCGGCAGAAAGTACAACGCGCTCATAGTCTAAGCCACTCATTAATACTCTTACGCCACTACCTACTTGGCCTAATACGTTTTCAGCTGGTACTTCACAGTCTTCAAATACTAATTCACAGGTATTTGAACCGCGCATACCTAATTTATCTAGCTTTTGTGCTGTGCTAAAACCTTTAAAGCCACGCTCAACAATAAAAGCGGTAATGCCTTTAGAGCCAGCATTAACATCGGTTTTTGCATAAATAACTAATACATCGGCGTCAGGACCATTAGTGATCCACATTTTATTGCCATTAAGAATATATTTGTCGCCTTTTTTCTCTGCGCGCAGTTTCATACTAACAACGTCAGAGCCAGCATTAGGCTCGCTCATCGCTAAAGCACCAACGTGCTCGCCAGAACATAGTTTAGGCAAATATTTTAATTTTTGCTCTTCAGTACCGTTACGAGAAATTTGGTTAACACATAAGTTAGAGTGAGCACCATAAGACAAGGCAACAGAAGCAGAAGCACGGCTAATTTCTTCCATGGCAACAACATGCTCTAAATAGCCTAAACCAGAGCCACCATATTTTTCATCTACAGTAATACCTAACAAGCCTAAGTCGCCAAATTTGCGCCATAAGTCGGCCGGAAATTCATTATCTATATCAATTTGGCTAGCACGTGGTGCTATTTCTTCACGAGCAAAAGCGTTTACTTGCTCGCGGATCATATCGACGGTTTCACCTAAGTCGAAATTAAGGCCTTTATAACTGCTAATCATGTTATTCCCCGTTTGCTCAATCCTGCTGTTTTGGCAGTGTCTGTGGTTTGGTCTCTGCTAAGATATCGCGGCACCGCTTTTCAACAGTTACCAGCTCCATTAGCACAACTTTTATATCATCCATTTGCTGATGTAATTCAGCTTTTTTCTGTTCAATTAACTTCATCATGGTATTTAGCTGCGTTACGCTGCTTTTATCTACATCATAAAGTTCAAATAACTGTCCTGTTTCGGCTAGACTAAAGCCTAAACGCTTACCGCGTAAAATGAGTTTTAAACGCACCCGATCTCTATTACTATAAATGCGGGTTTGTCCTTTGCGCAACGGCGAAACTAAGCCTTGGTCTTCATAAAAACGAATGCTGCGCGTAGTAATATCAAACTCTTTTGCTAGCTCACTAATACTGTAAGTTTTTTCTTCTTTTTTAGTCATATTTGCCTTCTCAAAAACGTTGCAACTATAAGTGAAGTTTACGTAAAGGTAAAGTAAGCCAAAGTAACCATCTAGACTGTAAGCCGCAGCTAATAACAACTGTAAAGCAAAGATGCCATTTTTATCCGCTTAGTTGTACACAGAAATGAACCAAATTAAGCATACACAACCATAGTGTTATAAGGTTGACGTTGGCGTAAACGTAAATTTGGTGTAGGCTCTGAAACAACTTTTTTTATCTATTTTCATTTCAATCAAGTTTGGAGAACATAATGGCGTCTAACAATATCGTAATCGTTGCAGCTCAACGTACCGCTATGGGCGGGTTTATGGGTGGTTTATCAGCGGTTGATGCAACTGTATTAGGTGCAACGGCAATTAGCGCCGCATTAAATCAAGCGGGTATAAAAGGTGAAAACGTTAGCGAAGTCATTATGGGTAATGTGTTGCCTGCTGGTTTAGGCCAAGCCCCTGCGCGCCAAGCAACATTAAAAGCCGGCTTACCCTTATCTGCCGGTGCCACTACTATTAATAAAGTCTGTGGCTCGGGTTTAAAAGCTGTGATGTTAGCGACTGACTTATTAAAAGCAGGTAGCGCCGATGTTGTTGTTGCCGGCGGTATGGAGTCAATGACTAATGCGCCATATTTACTGCCAAAAGCGCGTGGTGGCATGCGTATGGGCCATGGCGAAGTAAAAGATCATATGATGCTAGATGGCTTAGAAAATGCGTATGATGGCAAGGCCATGGGCTGTTTTGCCCAAGAAACTGCTGATGAAAAAGGCATTACTCGCCAGCAAATGGATGCCTTTGCTGTGCAGTCATTAACCCGCGCTCAGCAAGCTATTACTAGCGGTGCATTTAAGGCTGAAATCACGCCTGTTACTATTAAAACCCGTAAAGGCGAGCAGGTTTTTGACACTGACGAGCAACCGGCTAAAGCCAATTTTGATAAAATCCCAACCTTGCGTCCTGCTTTTGCTAAAGAAGGCACTATTACGGCAGCTAACTCTAGCTCTATTTCTGACGGCGGTGCGGCTTTAGTGTTAATGCGTGAAGACGATGCTAAAGCGCAAGGCTTAACACCATTAGTTCGTGTAGTTGCTCATGCTACTAATTCTATGGAACCTGCTTTATTTACTGTGGCACCTGTTGGCGCTATGGAAAAAGTATTAGCTAAAGCAGGTTGGTCTAAGCAAGATGTTGATCTATGGGAAATAAACGAAGCCTTTGCCATGGTTACTATGCTAGCGATTAACGAGCTTGGTTTAGATGAAGCCAAAGTAAACGTTAATGGTGGTGCTTGTGCATTAGGTCATCCTATTGGTGCCTCAGGCGCACGTATTTTAGTTACCTTAATTCATGCTTTACGTCAGCGCGGTTTACATAAAGGTGTTGCATCTTTATGCATTGGCGGCGGCGAAGCTGTCGCCTTAGCGGTAGAAGTAATCTAAGACAACCGCTTAATGATAATTAATTAATTACCTGCCAGCTAAGCCAAAGGCTGGCAGTGCTTCATACAACTAGGAGAAGCTTCATGACAGTACAAGTAAAACATTTTATTGATGGCGAATTTGTTAGCTCTAATAGCGACAAATTAATTGACGTAACCAACCCAGCAACTCAAGAAGTGATTGCTCAGGTGCCTTGTGCTACGCCAGACGAGATGACGCGCGCTATTGAATCGGCAAAAACAGCCTTTTTAACGTGGAAAGAAGTGCCAGTATCAGAGCGGGCGCGCTTAATGATGCGTTATGCGCATTTGCTTAAAGAGCATCAAGCAGAGATAGCAGAAATTATTTGCCAAGAATTAGGTAAAACGGTTGAAGATGCCAAAGGCGACGTATGGCGCGGTATTGAAGTTGTTGAGCAAGCAGCAAATATTCCGTCATTAATGATGGGCGAAACTGTCGAAAACGTAGCACGCAGCATTGATACTTATAGCTATATTCAGCCATTAGGCGTTTGTGCTGGTATTACGCCATTTAACTTCCCTGCGATGATCCCTTTGTGGATGTTCCCGCTAGCTATTGCTTGTGGTAATACCTTTGTTTTAAAACCGTCTGAGCAAGATCCAATGACGGTGAATAAATTAGCAGAGCTATTTGCACAAGCAGGTGCACCTAAAGGGGTGTTACAAGTAGTGCATGGTGCTAAAGAACAAGTAGATACCATTTTGCATCACCCAGATATTAAAGCTATTTCTTTTGTTGGCTCGGTGAATGTTGGTCAGTATATCTACAAAACAGGTACTGATAACTTAAAACGGGTACAAGCTTTTGCTGGTGCGAAAAACCATATGGTTATTATGCCAGATGCGAATAAGCAACAAGTAATTAATGCCTTAGTGGGGGCTTCTGTTGGTGCTGCTGGCCAGCGTTGTATGGCTATTTCGGTCGCGGTATTTGTAGGTGATTCCGCACAGTGGATCCCAGAAGTTGCTGCTGCAATTGGTAAGGTTCGCCCAGGCGTTTATACCGATCCTGAAGCCGCTTATGGCCCGCAAATTAGCCCACAAGCCCGTGCTCGCGTTTTATCATTAATTGAACAAGGTAAAAAAGAAGGCGCTAAGTGTGTGTTAGATGGCTCAAACTGCACAGTTGAAGGTTACCCAAATGGTAACTGGGTAGGCCCTACAGTCTTTACTGATGTCACCGCCGATATGGAGATTTACAAGCAAGAAATCTTTGGCCCAGTATTAACCACTATGCAGGTTGATTCTTTAGATGCCGCCTTAGAAGTAGTTAATGCCAGCCCTTATGGTAATGGTACCTCCATCTTTACCGCTAGCGGTGCTGCAGCGCGTAAATATCAACATAACGTTGAAGTAGGTCAAGTAGGGATTAACATTCCTATTCCAGTGCCTCTGCCGTTTTTCTCTTTTACCGGTTGGAAAGGTTCTTTCTATGGTGATCAGCATGCTTATGGTAAACAAGCCGTACGTTTTTATACCGAAACTAAAACCATAACAGCGCGTTGGTTTAACGATGATATTCCGGTGTCAGGGCCTAATATGTCGATTAATCTACGTTAAAATACACAGGTGAGAGCGGACTTTACTAAACTG
Source organism: Rheinheimera sp. MMS21-TC3 (assembly GCF_032229285.1). Classification (NCBI taxonomy): domain Bacteria; kingdom Pseudomonadati; phylum Pseudomonadota; class Gammaproteobacteria; order Chromatiales; family Chromatiaceae; genus Rheinheimera; species Rheinheimera sp. MMS21-TC3. The sequence continues at coordinate 2,573,025 of NZ_CP135084.1, read as the reverse complement.
ACCGTTGCAGGCCAAGGATGGCCGGAATCGAGCCCCAGGGACGGTTCATGGCGTGTCAGTGTGTAAAGTGTGTTCCTCGCTGCCCGGTGCAAGCAACTGCTTCCTCCGGAGCAACACGCAGACCCGCTCGGATCTCCCATCCTCGCTTTTGATAGTCTGTTTAGTTGTTCCGGTTTTGTGTTGTAGTCAGTCTCTGGTGCAGGTTGAAAAGGTTAATACGGTGACGTAAGCAAGCAACGAAGCCGATTGTATAAGCAGGACACTATATGAATTTTAATTTAACAGATGACCAACAAGCCTTTGTTGATCTAGCAAAACAATTTTCTGATCAAGAGCTAGCCCCCCATGCAGCCGAGTGGGACCGTGAGCACTTCTTTCCTAAGGCTGTTATTCAAAAAGCTGGTGAGCTAGGTTTTTGCTCGCTTTATACCCCAGAGCAATACGGTGGTATGGGCTTATCACGGTTAGACTCCTCTATTATTTTTGAACAGTTAGCTATGGGCTGTACTGCTACAACGGCCATGCTCACTATTCATAATATGGCAACTTGGATGATAGCCAATTGGGGCACAGATACAGCTAGAGGCGAATGGTTAGATAAACTCGTCACAGGCGAAAAATTAGCATCATATTGTTTAACCGAACCAGGTTCAGGCTCTGATGCCGCCAGTTTACGTACAAGCGCTAAAAAAGACGGCGATGAGTATGTGCTTAATGGCTCAAAAATGTTTATCTCAGGTGCAGGTGAAACAGAAGTACTTGTTGTTATGGCCCGTACTGGTGACGCTGGCCCTAAAGGAGTTTCGGCCTTTGTGGTTCCAGCTGATGCCAAAGGCGTTATTTACGGTAAAGCGGAAGAAAAAATGGGCTGGAATGCTCAGCCAACTCGGTTAATTACCTTTGAAGATGTGCGTATTCCGGCTCATAACTTATTAGGTAATGAAGGGGAAGGTTTTGGCTTTGCCATGAAAGGCTTAGATGGCGGTCGTATTAATATTGCTACTTGCTCTATAGGTACGGCGCAGCAAGCTTTAAATACCGCACGTAATTATATGTTAGAGCGGCAGCAGTTTGGCAAGCCTTTAGCTGCATTTCAGGCCTTACAGTTTAAACTTGCTGATATGGCAACTGAGCTGGTTGCTGCGCGTCAGTTAGTGCGTTTAGCCGCCTTTAAATTAGATCAACAAGACAGCGAAGCTACTGCTTATTGCGCTATGGCGAAACGTTTTGCCACCGATGTTGGCTTTAGTGTTTGCGATCAAGCCCTGCAGTTACACGGTGGTTATGGCTATATCAAAGAATATCCATTAGAGCGTCACTTCCGTGATGTGCGAGTACATCAAATTTTAGAAGGCACTAATGAAATCATGCGTTTGATCATTGGCCGTCGTTTGTTAGATCAAGCTGCTGCTGATATTTTATAATCAGCATGCAAACTAATAGTCAGTAAACACTGACTATCGGTAACTTGCCACAGCAAATGTTTATGTTTTTGCTGTGGCCTAGATAAGGAAACATCATGGCACAGTTAAAACTAGAAAAGCGTGGTCATACCGCATTAATTACTATTGCTAACCCTCCTGCAAACACTTGGACCTTTGAAACTTTAACCCAATTGCGTGACGCTGTTAAAAGCCTAGATGAAGACAAAAATATCTATGCTTTGGTTATTACCGGTGAAGGTGAAAAGTTTTTTAGTGCGGGCGCCGATCTTAAATTATTTGCTGATGGTGACAAAGCTGTGGCTAGCGATATGTCTCGGATCTTTGGTGAAGCCTTTGAAACCTTAAGTGCTTTTAGAGGGGTATCTATAGCGGCTATTAATGGTTATGCCATGGGCGGTGGTTTAGAAGTCGCTTTAGCCTGTGATATTCGTATTGCCGAGCAACAAACTATAATGGCATTACCTGAAGCAAAAGTAGGCTTATTACCTTGTGCTGGCGGTACTCAAAACCTAGCTTGGTTAGTCGGCGAAGGTTGGGCTAAGCGAATGATTTTATGTGGCGAGCGAGTAAACGCTGAAAAAGCCTTACAAATCGGCTTAATTGAAGAAGTTGTCGCTACCGGCGCTGCTTTAGATACCGCTTTAGAGTTGGCGGATAAAGCAGCAGAGCAAAGCCCTCCTGCAGTTAGCGCTTGTAAACAGCTAATCCAGCAGGCCCGTAAAGGTACTATGCATAGCGCCTTGCCTTTAGAGCGTGAATATTTTGTTGGTTTATTTGACACTAAAGATCAAGTTGAAGGCGTCACCGCATTCTTAGAAAAGCGTAAACCCAATTGGATTAATGGATAAGCAAATGACAGACGTAGTTAAATATGTAGAGCTAGATACCCATAATGGCAAAAAAATTGGCGTTGTGACGTTAAACAGCGAAAAGTCATTAAATGCGTTAAGTTTGCCAATGGTTGAATCCATGCTGCCGCAGTTAAAGCGCTGGCAGGCCGATGACAATATTTGTTTGGTTTTTATGCAAGGTGCTGGCGAAAAAGCCTTTTGTGCTGGTGGCGATATTCGTGACTTATACCAGGCCATGCAACAACAACCGGGCGAATATGCACCAGAAGTAGAAGAGTTCTTTGCTAAAGAGTATGAGTTAGATTACCTAATTCATACTTTTGAAAAACCGGTATTGGTTTGGGGTAACGGCATTGTTATGGGCGGCGGTTTAGGCTTAATGGCTGGCGCATCGCATAGAGTGGTTACGGCTACTAGCCGGATAGCCATGCCAGAAATGGCCATTGGCTTATATCCAGATGTTGGTGCAAGTTGGTTTTTAAACCGTATGCCTACAGGCTGTGGTTTATTTTTAGGCTTAACAGGTGCTTCAATTAATGCCGCTGATGCCAAGTTTATTGGTCTGGCGGATCATTTTGTTACTAACGAACAAAAAGAAGCCTTAATGGATAAACTCTTAACCGTAAAATGGGGCGATACAGTTATATTGAACCATCAAAAGTTAAGTGACATCCTGCGCACTGAAGAAGATCAGTGCCGTAGCCAAATGCCATTAAGCCATATTCGTCCTTATCAAGATGAAATTGCTGCATTAGCCACTAAAACTGACTTAGCTCAAGTTATGGCTAGCATTAATGCTATTGAGGGTGAAGAAGATAAATGGCTAGATAAAGCTAAAGCCTCTTTAGCCTATGGTAGCCCAATTACTGCACATATAGTGTTTAAGTTATTGCAGTTAGGCCAAAGTAAAATTTTAGCCGATAGCTTTCGTTTAGAGCTTGGCTTAAGTGTGCAATGCGGTAAATTAGGTGAATTTGCCGAAGGTGTTCGCGCCTTATTAATAGATAAAGATCACCAACCAAAATGGCAATATAAAACGGTTGCCGATGTACCGGCTGAAATAGTGACTGAGTTATTCCGCTCGCCATGGACTGCAGCTGCACATCCGCTTCGTGACCTTGGACAAATAGAAGATTAAAAGGATCCTAAGATGGCAAAAGTCGCTTTTATAGGCCTTGGTAATATGGGTGGCCCTATGGCTATCAATCTTGCTAAAGCCGGACATCAAGTAACCGCCTTTGATTTATCAGCAGCAGCCTTAGCCCAAGTAAAAGCTGAAGGCGTAGCCAGCGCAGGCTCGGCAAAAGCAGCGGTAACCGATGCAGAGTTTGTTATTTCAATGTTGCCTGCGGGTAAGCATGTTATAGGTTTATACCTAGGTGAACAGGGTTTAGCTAAGCATATTGCTAAGTCTGCTTTGGTTATTGATTGCTCGACAATTGATGCAGACAGTGCCCGTAAAGTTGGCGCTGGCCTAGCTGAGCACGGCATTGCTTTTATTGACGCGCCTGTTTCAGGAGGCGTGGGCGGCGCGAAAGCGGGTACCTTAACCTTTATTACCGGTGGTGAGCCTGCTAACTTTGAGCGTGCTAAAACAGTGCTAAGTGATATGGGTAAAAACTTGTTTCATGCCGGTGAAGTAGGCGCAGGCCAAGTGGCTAAAATTTGTAATAATATGCTGCTTAGTATTCTTATGGCGGGAACGTCAGAGGCATTACAGATGGGCATAGATAACGGTTTAGATCCTAAAGTGTTATCAGATATTATGCTTAAAAGTTCGGGCCGTAACTGGACGCTAGAGCTATATAATCCTTGTCCTGATGTAATGGAGAATGTGCCATCATCTAATGGTTATCAAGGTGGATTCTTAGTTGATTTAATGGCGAAAGATTTAGGCTTAGCTCTAGAAGCCGCCTTACAAAGCAATAGCAGCACGCCAATGGGAGCCTTGGCGCGTAGTTTATATGTAACTCACCAGCGCGCAGGTAATGGCAAGCTAGATTTTTCAAGCATTTTTAAGATGTTTGAGAAGAAAGCTTAGTAATAAACTGCGAGTAATGGCTGCTACTGCATACATTTTTTCTGTGACACGCTATAAACCGTCCATGGGGCTCAGTTCCGGCCATCCATGGCCTGCAATGGTCACAGAAAAAAGTATATCCGTATCGGCTTATATTACTCTGCGGCTATTTTGATAAAGAATCTAACTTCGTTTTTAAATAAATTACAGCATCTGTGTATGTGCTTTATGTCAGGACTGTTGCAGCCCTGGATGGGCGGAATCAAGCCCCCATGGATGGGTTTACGGCGTGTCATGACATAAATGCACGGAACAGATGCGTTGTTCGGAGAAATTGCTAATGCAATTAAAAGACAAAACCATCGTAATTACAGGTGGTGCTCAAGGCCTAGGTCTTGAAATGGCACGTATGTGTGCTGCAGAAGGCGCAAAATTAGCGTTAATCGATATGAATGCCGAGCAATTAGCTGCGGCTAAAGCCGAATTAGCAGCAAGTACCACGGTAAATACCTATAGCGCTAACGTTGCAGATGAAAGCGAAGTAGAAGCAATCTTTAGCCAAATCGATAATGATTTTTCAGGTATTGACGGCTTAATTAATAATGCCGGTATTTTACGTGATGGCTTATTATTGAAATATAAAGACGGTGAAATTCAAAGCAAAATGTCACTGCAACAATTTCAGTCGGTTATCGATGTAAACCTAACAGGCGTCTTCCTGTGTGGCCGTGAAGCTGCAGCCATAATGGTAAAACGTCAGCGTAAAGGCGTTATTATTAATATGTCTAGCGTCGCACGTAGCGGCAATATGGGCCAAACAAACTATGCAGCCGCTAAAGCGGGTGTCGTGGCGATGACAGTGACTTGGGCCCGTGAGTTAGGCCGCTATGGTATTCGTGTTGCTGCTATAGCGCCTGGTGTTATACGCACAGCAATGACAGATGCCATGAAACCGGAAATGCGCGAGCGTTTAGAGAAAATGAAACCGGTAGGCCGTTTAGGCGAAGCCAGTGAAATTGCCCATACCGCTAAATATATCTTTGAGAACGACTTCTACACCGGCAGAGTGGTAGAAATTGATGGCGGTATTAGCATGTAATGGTTTTTACTGCTAAAACTGTGTTATCAAAGGCGCATTGAGCGCCTTTTTTATTGCTGATATCTTAACTTAAATATAAGGATCTAAGATGAAACTGTTAGTGAGCTGTTTATTTGGCAGTATTTTACTGTTAAGCCCTGTATTTGCTATGGCTGATGATAAAGCTGATTTAACCGCCTTACTATCGGAGTTTCTCGATGGTGCAACCCGCAATGATGCCAGCATTCACAATAAGTTTTGGGCTGATGAGCTTATTTATACTAGCTCTAGCGGCAGCCGTTTTGGTAAAGCAGAGTTGATGCAAGGCGTTAATAGCAGCGGCATGATAGCGCCCGACAATATCGAAACACTGTATAGTAGTGAAGACGTTAGCATAATGCAGTATGGTGATACGGCTGTTGTTGCCTTTGTCTTAGTGGGGCGTTCAGGTGCTAAGACTCAGCGTTATTTAAATAGTGGCACCTTTGTTAAACGTAATGGCCAATGGCAAGCCGTTAATTGGCAAGCAACAATTAAAGCTGCAACAAAATAGCAGCGCTCAACTATTCACAGCTTGTTGAATCAAGGGTTATTGAGCGCTAGGCTGATATTGTCTACAATAGCCCACTTTTATTTACTTTAGGTTTACTATGAACGACACAAAAACGCGTCCAGAATTACCGGATCACTTATCAGGAAACCCTCGTAGCCCGCATCATGTAGCAGAAATTTTTGAGCACAGCGTAGGCATTAAACTTAACGGCAAAGAGCGTTTTGATGTTGAAGAGTATTGCATCAGCGAAGGCTGGGTAAAAGTGGCATCACCTAAAGCGCTAGACCGCCGTGGTCAACCTTTATTAATTAAGCTTAAAGGCACTGTTGAAGCTTTTTATAGCGAATAGTGGCTAATTCAGAGAGTCTCAGCAATACAAAATGCGGCTAACTGCAATGGTTAGCTGCTATTAAAAGTTATTAAGCTAAGGAGAGCGACTGGATGAAAAAGCTGTTAATTATAGTCCTAATAGGCTTAGGGCTTTACCATTGGTTAGATGCAACACCAACTAAAACGCCGCCAGTACAGAATAGCGCTCCAGTCCAACAAGCCAAGCTACAAGCTATTCAAAAAAACACCTCAGAAAATAGTGCGATAAAGCAAGCTTTTATCAATCAGCAAAGTAAGGTTCAAGTTCAAGGCTCAGGAAGTGTGATTAGAGTATTAGCGGACGACAATAAAGGCTCCCGCCATCAGCGCTTTATTTTACAACTTGCTGATGGTCAAACCTTATTAATTGCCCATAATATAGATCTAGCGCCAAGAATTAATGGATTAGCAAAGGGCGATACTGTCCAGTTTTATGGCCAATATGAATGGAATAATAAAGGTGGTGTGGTGCACTGGACCCACCATGACCCTCAAGGCCGTCACGTGGGTGGTTGGTTAAAGCATAAAGGCAGCATTTATCAATAAGTTTAATGGTGGGTTATGACATCACCAAAATCGTTATCTGACAATAAAGTAGGGATCTGGGCAAATATCCGGCCACTTTTAGTATTAAGTCCGCAAAAGCGGCCATTTGGCATTCATCTTACTGTCGCTTTATCTGTTGGTATACCCGCTCTTATTGCTGTTTGGCTTAATCATTTTGCGCTTGGGGTGATGGCAAGCTTAGGTGGCTTGGCCAGCTTGTATATCAGGCAAACGCCTTTGCCACATCGCATGGTGACTATGGCATTAGTGACCTTTGGTTTTTCTGCTAGTTTTACCTTAAGTCTGTTAGCTGGCTTTAATCCTTGGGTGCTAGTGCTGGCACTGTTTTTTGTCTCATTTTTAGCGACTTTTATTTGCCGCTTTTTTGTTGTGCCGCCACCTGGCAGTTTCTTTTTTATTATGATCGCTTGTGTTGCCAGTGCCGTACATTTTGATTTGTCATTAGTGGCACAAAGAGCAGGATTGCTGTTATTTGGTTGTTTTGGTGCAAGTTTATTAGCGCTTATTTATAGCTTAGTACAGCTAATGGCTGGCAATAAGTATGGCCTAGTGGCCGCTGAGCCAACCGAACCTAGAGTGGCGGCAATTTTTTTAGAAGCGGCAACCATAGCTAGTTTTATTGCTATCAGTTATTTATTGGCTTTATGGTTTGGTTTTGATAAACCTTATTGGGTGCCGATTTCTTGTTTGGCAATCCTCCAAGGTGCTAGCTTTCGGACGGTGTGGCAACGAAAAGTTCATCGTATTGTTGGCACCGCCATAGGTATGGGCTTAGCTTGGGTTATTTTCTCGTTTAGCCCTAATGCTTGGACATTAGCACTATTAATTATGGGACTAAGCTTTTTAACGGAAGTCTTGGTTACTCGAAATTATGGGCTAGCGGTTATTTTTATTACGCCGCTAACTATTATTCTAGCGGAAGCCAGCAGCGTCGCTCAGGATCTTAATTGGTTATTAATGCTGCGAATGAAAGATGTAATACTCGGCAGCGTTGTGGGCTACATAGGTGGCTGGTTTTTGCACCAACCACGGCTTTACATTTATATAGAACAGCGCTTGCTTCGGTTACTCAGTAAATAGCCATAGACCTAAAAAGCTATTTTTAGTACAGCCTTAAAGTTACTAGCTATTTATCGAGTTTATACTCTAACTATTTTACCGTTTTGCCTTTCGCTTTGATCTCTGCTTTATTTACTTGATACCAGATTAATGTTACCTTATCGCGATTAATTTGATATTGGTAAGACCAATTTACACAAGCGCATCTTAAGGACGTTTTTTTACTTAATGGCCGACTTTAAAATTAAACCCGCTAAGCTGTCCGATAGGATAGTTGAACAGCTAGAGAACATGATGCTTGAGGGCACTTTTGCTGTTGGTCAACGGCTGCCTGCTGAACGTGAATTGGCAGAGATGTTTGCAGTATCACGCCCTTCATTGCGGGAAGCGATCCAAAAGCTTGAAGCTAAAGGCTTAGTTAGTCGTCGCCAAGGTGGTGGGACTTATGTTAGCCAAAACTTAACTCAAGGTTTAACCGATCCTTTATTTGCATTAATTGCCCGTCATCCAGAGTCGCAGTTTGATTTACTGGAGTTTAGGCATGCCTTAGAAGGAATTTGCGCTTACTACGCTGCTTTACGCGGTACAACGGCCGATTTTTCGCAGATTAAGCGTTATTATGAAGCTATTTGTGGCGCGCAACAGTTAAATGATTTAGATAGCGAAGCTAAAGCTGTTGCTAACTTTCATTTAGCAGTGGCTGAAGCCTCACATAATGTGGTGTTACTGCATTTAGTGCGCGGTTTAATGCCATTAGTAGAAAAAAATATTCGTATAAACTTGGATCACTTGCAGCAAAGAGACGGCATAGTTGACCAATTAAATCAGCACCGTCAACGTTTAATGCTGGCGGTAATTAACGGCGAACCTGAACAGGCGCGTCAGGCCAGTAATGGTCACTTAGCCTTTATAGAAGAAGCCTTGTTAGAGATAGGTAAAGAGCGATCGCGGTTAGAGCGTTCTTTACGGCGTACTCAGCAAAGTTAACTCGGTAAAGCTTTAATATGAATAACTTTAACGCTTATATAAAGCACAGCATAAGCGTAAATAACCATAGGAAACCTCGATATGTCTGAAGTCAGTAAAGTTGACATCGACGCGCTAGAAACCAAAGAGTGGCTAGAAGCGTTAGAATCGGTTGTTCGCACTGAAGGGGTAGAGCGGGCTCAGTTCCTGCTTGAGCAAGTGCTAGATCAAGCGCGTTTAGATGGTGTGGCCATGCCAACAGGTGTGACGACAAACTACATCAATACTATAGCGCCGCAACAAGAGCCAGCGTACCCAGGCGATGTTAACTTAGAAAGACGTATTCGCTCAGTTGTCCGTTGGAACTCTATAATGATAGTGCTGCGTGGCTCGAAAAAAGAGCTAGATTTAGGTGGCCATATGGCATCTTATCAATCGTCAGCGGCATTTTATGAAACCTGCTTCAATCACTTTTTCCGCGCGCCTAATGAACACGACGGTGGCGATTTAGTCTATTACCAAGGCCATATTTCACCGGGTATTTATGCCCGTGCTTTTGTTGAAGGCCGCTTAACTGAAGAGCAATTAGATAGCTTCCGTCAAGAAGTAGATGGTGCAGGCTTACCTAGCTATCCGCACCCTAAATTAATGCCTGAGTTCTGGCAATTCCCTACTGTTTCTATGGGTTTAGGTTCTATTTCTGCAATTTATCAAGCGCGCTTTTTAAAGTATTTAAATGGTCGTGGCTTAAAAGACACCACCCAGCAACGGGTTTATGCCTTCTTAGGCGATGGTGAGATGGATGAGCCAGAATCACGCGGTGCTATTTCCTTTGCTGCCCGTGAAAAACTAGGCAACTTATGCTTCTTAATTAACTGTAATTTACAGCGCTTAGACGGCCCAGTTATGGGTAACGGCAAGATTATTCAAGAATTAGAAGGCTTATTCCGTGGCGCAGGATGGAATGTTATTAAAGTTGTTTGGGGCCGTGGTTGGGATAAATTATTAGCTAAAGACACTACAGGTAAGCTGTTGCAGTTAATGAACGAAACTATTGATGGTGATTACCAAAGATATAAAGCTAATGATGGTGCTTATGTTCGTAAAAACTTCTTTGGTCGTTATCCAGAGACTGAAGCTTTAGTTGCAGATATGACAGATGAAGAAATCTTCGCCTTAAAGCGCGGTGGTCATGAACCTTCTAAGTTATTTGCAGCCTTTAAAGCAGCTCAAGAGTGTACTGATAAACCAACGGTTATTTTAGCTAAAACCGTAAAAGGTTACGGTATGGGTGAAGCGGCTGAAGGTAAGAATATTGCTCACCAAGTGAAAAAAATGGATATGACCCACGTATTGCAACTGCGCAAACGTTTAGGGCTTGAAGATTATATTACTGAAGAGCAAGTAGCAGATTTACCTTATATTAAATTGCCAGAAGGCTCGCCAGAGTTAGCTTATTTACATGAGCGCCGCCAAGCATTAAAAGGCTATACGCCTAAGCGTTTACCTAAGTTTAGCCAAAAGTTAAGCTTACCGGCGTTAAGCGAGTTTAGTGGCTTACTAGAAGAGCAAAAGCGCGAAATTTCAACTACTATGGCCTTTGTCCGGATGTTAAATATCTTATTAAAAGATAAAAACATTGGTCAGCAAATTGTGCCAATTATTGCCGATGAAGCTCGTACTTTTGGTATGGAAGGTTTATTCCGTCAAATTGGTATTTATAATCCAGGCGGTCAAAACTACAAGCCAGAAGATCACTCAGTGTTGTCTTACTATAAAGAAGATACTGCCGGTCAAGTATTACAAGAAGGTATTAACGAGCTGGGTGCTATGTCATCTTGGGTAGCGGCAGCCACCTCTTACAGTACCAACGATTTACCGATGATCCCGTTTTATATCTATTACTCTATGTTTGGTTTCCAACGTGTCGGTGATATGGCGTGGATGGCCGGTGATCAGCAAGCCCGTGGTTTCTTATTAGGTGCTACTGCCGGTCGTACTACCTTAAACGGCGAAGGCTTACAGCACCAAGATGGCCACAGCCATGTCTTAGCCAGCACAGTACCTAACTGTATCTCTTATGATCCTACCTACTCTTACGAGCTAGCGGTAATCATTCAAGATGGTATAGAGCGTATGTACGGCGAGAAGCAAGAAAACATTTATTACTACATCACAGTAATGAACGAAAACTACCATCACCATGCTATGCCTGAAGGGGTAGAAGAGGGTATTCGTCGTGGTATTTATAAGTTAGAAACCTTAAATGGCGACCGTGGTAAAGTTCAGTTACTTGGCTCAGGCACCATCTTAAAAGAAGTGCTCAAAGCGGCAGATATTCTAAGCAAAGATTATGGCGTTGCCTCTGATGTGTATTCAGTAACTTCTTTTAATGAGCTAGCCCGTGATGGCCAAGATGTTGAGCGCTTTAATATGCTTAACCCTGAAGCTGAAGCTAAAACAGCTTATATCGCTACAGTGCTAAATAATACACCAACTATAGCCGCAACAGATTATATGAAGAACTATGCCGAGCAAGTTCGCGCTTACTTACCCACTAGCGCATATAAAGTGTTAGGTACTGATGGTTTTGGTCGCTCTGATAGCCGTGAGAATTTACGCCGTCATTTTGAAGTAAATGCCAGCTATATTGTGGTTGCAGCATTAAGCGAACTAGTTAAGCAAGGCGAGTTGAAACCAGCTGTAGTAGTGGATGCCCTGAAAAAATTCGGCATCGATAGCAGCAAAATCAACCCGCTATACGCATAAGAGGATTGCAAATGACTATTGAAATTCAAGTTCCGGATATTGGTGCTGATGAAGTTGAAGTCACTGAGATCTTGGTTAAAGTTGGCGATAGCGTTGCTGTTGATCAAACCATACTCAGCGTTGAAGGCGACAAAGCGGCAATGGAATTGCCTGCCTCTGCAGCAGGTGTAGTAAAAGAGATTAAGGTTGCTGTTGGCGACATGGTAAAAACCGGTAGCCTGGTTATGGTATTTGCAGCTGATGGCGACAAAGCCGATGCTAAAGCCGATAACAAAGAAGAAAGCAAAACCGAAACTAAGTCTGAAGCTACAGAATCAGCAGCTAAGCCAGCAGCTGAAGCTAAAGCGACCACTAGCTTAGAAGATATTAATGTACCTGATATCGGCGGTGATGCCGTTGAAGTAACTGAAGTACTGGTTAAAGTTGGCGATACTGTGTCAGCTGATCAGTCAATACTCAGTGTTGAAGGCGACAAAGCGGCAATGGAATTACCCGCGCCTATGGCGGGTACAGTAAAAGAAATTAAAGTGGCTGTTGGCGATAAAGTGTCTACTGGCAGCTTAATGATGGTGTTTGAAACCTCAGCACAAGGCGCACCTGCGGCTAAGCCAGACTCAAGCGCTAAACCTGAGGCCAAGCCTGAAGCGAAAGCTGCTACAGAAACGGCTAAAGCCGAGCCAGCTAAAGCTGCAGCACCAAGCAGCCCAGCGACAGATGGCTTTGTTGAAAACAAAGAATATGCGCATGCGTCACCAGTAGTACGTCGTATTGCTCGCGAATTTGGCGTTAACTTAGCCAAAGTTAAAGGTACAGGCCGTAAAGAGCGGGTACTAAAAGAAGACGTACAAAACTACGTTAAGCAGCTAGTTAAGCAAGTAGAAAGCGGTGCTAGCACGGGTGGCTCAGCGTCTAATATGGGCTTTGATTTAATTGCTTGGCCTAAAGTTGACTTTGCTAAGTTTGGTGAAGTGGAATCTAAGCCATTATCGCGAATTCAAAAGCTATCGGGTGCTAACTTGCATCGGAACTGGGTACGTATTCCGCATGTAACCCAATTCGATGAAGCTGATATCAGCGGCTTAGAAGATTTCCGTAAGCAGCAAAATCAATTAGCGGAAAAGAAAAAGCTGGGCGTTAAGTTCACACCTTTAGTCTTTATAATGAAAGCAGTAGCTAAGGCATTGGAGGAGTTTCCAACCTTTTGCAGCTCGCTGTCTGATGATGGTGCTAGCTTAATTTTGAAAAAATATATTCATATTGGCATAGCGGTTGATACGCCAAATGGCTTAGTAGTGCCTGTAGTACGTGATGTAAACAAAAAAGGCATTATTGAGCTATCTCGTGAGTTGCAAGAGATCTCGGCTAAGGCCCGTGATGGCAAGTTAACAGCGGCCGATATGCAAGGTGGCTGCTTTACTATCTCTAGCTTAGGCGGTATTGGCGGTACGGCGTTTACGCCTATTGTTAATGCGCCAGAGGTGGCTATTTTGGGGGTGTCTAAATCAGATATGAAACCAAAATGGAATGGTAAAAAGTTCTTACCAGCCTTAATGTTACCGTTAAGCTTATCTTACGATCACCGTGTTATAGATGGCGCTTTAGCTGCACGCTTTACCGCAACTTTAGCGGGCTATTTAGCGGATATTCGTCAGATTATTATGTAATAGCTATATAAGCGTTATATAAGTGCTTATATAGAAAATGAGTAGCTAGTAAAAACCAGAAGTCCCAGCAAAAGTTTCGGGACTTCTGCTGTTGGCAATGTTAAAATTTTGCCACTTTTTTCGCCTGATAGGATTTAAATAAAGATCCTGTCAGTAACCCGACCCGATAAAGAAAGGTAATACGATGAGCAACGAAATTAAAACCCAAGTTGTGGTGCTAGGCGCAGGTCCTGGCGGTTACTCTGCTGCATTTCGTGCAGCAGACTTAGGTCTGGAAGTCACCTTAGTTGAAGCCCGTAGCACCTTAGGTGGTGTCTGCTTAAACGTAGGCTGTATTCCTTCTAAAGCATTATTACACGTTGCTAAAGTGATTGATGATGCCCGTGAAATGGCGTCACACGGTGTTACTTTTGGTGCACCAGAAATTGATTTAGATAAAATTCGCAGCTGGAAAGACAAAGTGGTTTCTCAATTAACCACAGGTTTAGCTGGCATGTCGAAAATGCGTAAAGTTAAAGTAGTTAATGGCTACGGTAAATTTACTGGTGCTAACACCTTACAAGTTGGCGATACTACTATTACCTTTGAACACGCTATTATCGCAGCAGGTTCAGAGCCAGTTTCTCTACCATTTATTCCAGAAAATGACGACCGCATAATCGACTCAACAGGCGCCTTAGAATTAAAAGATATTCCAGGCGAAATGTTAGTCTTAGGTGGCGGTATCATAGGTTTAGAAATGGGTACTGTTTACCGTGCCTTAGGTTCTAAAGTATCAGTAGTAGAATTTGCTGATCAATTAGTGCCAGCAGCAGATGCTGACTTAGTAAAAACTTATACTAAGTACAACAAAAAGAACTTCAACATTATGCTATCAACTAAAGTTGTTGGCGTAGAAGCCAAAGATGATGGCTTATATGTGACTTTCGAAGGTAAAAACGCGCCAGAAACAGCGGTACGTTACGACAAGATTTTAGTGGCTGTTGGCCGTAAGCCAAATGGTAACTTATTAGACGTAACTAAAGCCGGTGTAAATGTTGATGAGCGTGGCTTTATTAATGTTGATAAGCAATTAAAAACTAACGTTGACCACATCTATGCCATTGGTGATGTCATTGGGCAGCCAATGTTAGCGCATAAAGCGGTTCATGAAGGCCATGTTGCGGCTGAGGTTATCTCAGGTAAGAAACATTACTTCGATCCGCGCTGCATTCCTTCAGTTGCCTACACAGATCCAGAAATGGCTTGGACAGGCTTAACTGAAAAAGAAGCAAAAGAGCAAGGTATTCAAATTGAAACAGCTACTTTCCCTTGGGCTGCATCAGGCCGTGCTATTGCCTCTTCACGTACTGAAGGCTTTACCAAATTAATTTTTGATAAAGCAACTCACCGTATATTAGGTGGTGCTATGGTTGGTATCAACGCCGGTGAAATGCTAGGTGAAATTTGTTTAGCTGTTGAAATGGGTGCAGACGCAGAAGATATAGCGTTAACTATCCATGCTCACCCAACGTTAAACGAGTCTATCGGTATGGCTGCAGAAATATACGAAGGTACTATTACTGATCTGCCAAACCCAAAAGCCAAGAAAAAGTAATTTTTCAGCTTAAATAAAAAAGGCCGCTATTGCGGCCTTTTGCTTTTGTATCAAGGAGAAATGATACTTATGTAATGAGTTTTGGTGTTGTAAAATTTTTTAAGAAACTATTTGTTCAGCATGATAACTAGGTTGTGTTGTATTGCTGATATTTTTAGTTCTAGTAATTTCTGCAATAACAAAGCGCATTTCGCTACCTAATACTTTAACTTGCACTTCATCACCTGCGTCCTTACCTAATAAGGCTTGGCCAAGTGGTGATAATACTGATAACTCACCTTGTTTAAGGTTGGCATCAGGGCTAGCAACTAAGGTTAACCAGCTTTTACTTTGTTCTTGTTCTGATTCTAAATAAACAGCGGTGCCTAAACTTACTTTTAATGGTTTTAGGCTATCCTGATTGCTGGCTTGGGGTTCATCTAATTGCTGCATAGTATTGTGCAACATTAGTGGTGTTAACGGCACTAAAGCTGACATTAATAAATAACGACGAGTTTTAACGCTTACAGATTTTAAGAAAGAAGAAATTTTATTTAATAACATATAGCCTCCAGAGCATGTGTAATTGGAACATGGTTAGATAACAGTGTGGCTAAATAGACCCAGTTACGGTTTAACGTAGCTGGTTTAAAACGATGAGACGATAGAAAGAAATAAAGCTAATTTTTAGTTGGCTATAGGCTACGTCTCGCTGTGTTGCTACTGAGTCACTGTTAGACCTATTATAACTAAAGTCGTAATTAAAAGCAACAAATTATAGAGTTAGCTTGTTATTACAGCTATTTGATTCAATTAATACCATCAAAGGCTAATTTATTTCTGTTTTGTTCGCTAGATTGTACAGAAAGTGAGCCTGAGGCTGCTTTGGAAGCACATTTAAGCTAAATGTCAGTATTAAGTCTGAATCTAGCCTGAAGTCAACCTGAGTCTGTGTCATAATAAACAACAAAAATTTAGCCTGATTTTGTTTATAGGTGCCTATGAAACAACCGCAAGCCATAACTTCTATATTGCAACAATTACTCCAGCAGTGCCAACCTTTGTATAGTGAAGGTAAGGTGGCTGATTATATTCCCGCTTTAGCGCAAGTTGAACCAAGCTCTGCAGCCATAGCGGTAGCAACCATTGACGGACAAATACACAGCGCAGGGGCAGCAGAGCAAAGCTTTTCATTACAAAGTGTGTCGAAAGTATTTGGCTTAGTGATGGCAATGAATAGACTTGGTGATGATTTATGGCAGCGAGTTAACATGGAGCCATCAGGGCAGCCATTTAATTCTATTGTTCAGTTGGAATGGGAAAAAGGTATTCCGCGTAATCCTGTAATTAATGCTGGTGCTATATTAGTTGCTGATGTTTTGGTAAGCCATTACTCGGCAAGTAAAAGTGCTTTTTTAACTTTTATCCGTCGTTTAGCCGGTGATGAAAATATCTATGCCGATCAAAAGGTTTATTTATCAGAGCTTGAGCATGGTAATCGCAATGCGGCGCTTGCTTACTTAATGAAAAGCTTTAGCAATATTGAAGCTGAAGTGCCAGATGTATTAGCACATTATTTTCATCAATGTGCTACGGCAATTAATTGTCAGCAATTAGCCAAATCATTATTGTTTTTAGCAAACCGTGGCATACAGCCGCATAGTAACGAGCAAATTTGTAGTCGCCGCGACGCCCACCGAGTTAATGCAATTTTATCCACTAGCGGCATGTATGACCAATCAGGTGAATTTGCCTTTAAAGTAGGCTTGCCAGCTAAAAGTGGTGTAGGCGGGGCCATTGTTGCTATAGTGCCGCAGTTTGGGGTTATTTCAGCATGGAACCCAGCATTAAACTCTTTTGGCAACTCTGTTGTTGGCATGCAACTAATTAGCTTATTTGCTGAAGAATTAGGTTTGTCATTGTTTTAACCTTTAGCGGTAATCATTTATTGTCATGATTACCGCGAATTGGCTGTAGAGTATTAAAGCTTTATCACTTTAGGCTATATTGATCACGATAACTCTATTTACGGTTATAAAATTGTGCCTAGCGAAGATTTATCGCCAGAAAAAAGTGATGCTTATGAATTAGGTATTAGAGGGCAATTAGACGATTTTATATTCAGTGCAGCGATTTATTACAATCAATACGATCAGTTTTTATCTACCGCCTTAATTGATATTGAAAGCATTAGTAATCCTTATACAGGGGAAGAAAGCCAAGTGTTAGTGTATCAATACCAAAATATAGATGCAGTGACAACAAAGGGTATAGAAGCTTCTGTTCGCTATCATGTAAATGATGCGTGGTCATTTTTTGCAAATGCGGCATATCAAGATGGTAAAAATGATGAAACCGGTGATTATATAACGAGTATCGCGCCATTATCTGGTGTGACAGGGCTTAGCTTTGAGCTGGAAAATTTTTCCAGCGAATTAATTGTTAATTGGGCCAAGCGGATGGATAAAGTTAATCCTGATAATATTGAAATTGCTGGTTATGGCAGCTTAGACTTAATAGCTAGTTATGAGTTTACCGATAACTTTAGAATGAATTTATCAGCAACTAACCTAACAGATAAAAAATATGTACGTTATCTTAACGGAGCAGGCCATGCAGACAGGTCTAGTTTAAATAAAATAACCGAGCCTAGCCGAACTATATCAGCAAATATGCATTATAGCTTTTAAACCCCTATTTTAATAAAGGTGTCAGAGTCAATTAACCCAGCAGTTAATTGACTCTGACACCTTTATTATTTGTATTATAACTTGTTACAACTTAACTGCGAAATAACTGTTAAAGGCGTTTGGCATCAAAGCTAGCACAGGTTAGTATAGGGAGATTTTGTGATATAACTGGTATAAAAACAGGATAATCGGAATGAAAAAAACTACCTTAGTTGCAGCTTCTGTTGCTTTAGCGCTGGGCTTAACCGCTTGTGGTGAGCAAGAAGCCACAACAGCTAAAGCGCCAACTCAGCAACAAACTGCTGCAGCCACTACTACAGCCCCTTTAGTCTCTGGCGTAGAGCAGCAATACTTTGATCCAGCCGTTAAGTTTAGTGAAGACTTTTTCTTAGCTGTTAATGGTAAATGGTTGGCAGAAACTGAAATTCCAGCAGATAAATCTTCTTATGGTTCTTTTAATATCTTGCGTGATAACTCTCAGCACGCTGTGATGGACATTATTAATGAAGTCTCTGCTCGCACCGATTTAGTGCCAGGCTCAGATGAGCAAAAACTAGGTGACTTTTATAAAAGCTATATGAATGAAGCTAAAGTAGAAAGCCTAGGCTTTACACCATTACAACCGCAATTAGATGCAGTAGCAGCTTTAAAAGATAAAGCAGAATTACCAGCATTATTTGCTAAGTTACAGCGTGATGGCATTTCTATTCCTTTTGGTTGGTTTGTTAATAACGATGCCAAAAACTCTAGCCAATACGCTGTTTATATCAGCCAATCAGGCTTAGGCTTACCTGATCGCGATTTTTATTTTAAAGATGATGAAGCCGGTAAAAAGCTAATAGCAGAATATAAAGCTTACTTAACTGATATGTTTAGTCTAGCTGGCAATAAAGATGCAGCTGCGGCTGCAGAGCGGGTGTTTAAGCTGGAAAAGGCCTTAGCCGAGCACCATTGGACCCGAGTAGAAAACCGTAACGCGGATAACACCTACAATAAAATGGCTTTTGCTGAACTTGATCAAAAGATGGGTAAGTTTGATTGGTCGCAATTTGCTAAAGCCGTTAACTTAACTCAAGTTGACCAAATAATAGTCCGTCAACCAAGCTATTTTAGTGGTTTTGCTAAAGTGCTAGCGGCAAGTGATCTTGCCAGCTGGCAAGATTACTTAACCATGAAAACCATTAGTGGTTATGCCAGCAGACTAAGCAGCAACTTTGCTGATCGTCAATTCGCTTTTTATGGCACTGTTTTAAATGGTACTAAAGAGCAACAACCACGTTGGAAGCAAGCGGTTGACGCTTCAGATCGGGTATTAGGTGAATTAACCGGTAAACTTTATGTCGAGCGCCACTTTGCACCAGAAGCCAAAGCGCGGATGGAAAAGCTAGTTGATAACTTAATCAAAGCTTATGCCGTTGCTATTGACGAACTAGAGTGGATGACTCCAGATACCAAAACAGCAGCTCATGCTAAGTTAGATGCCTTTACTGCTAAAATTGGTTACCCAGACGAGTGGAAAGATTACTCTAAGCTAGAAATTAAAGCAGATGACTTAGTGGGTAACTTTATCCGTGCTAGCCATTTTGGTTATGCAGAAATGCTAGCTAAGTTAGGTAAGCCAATTGATAAAGGTGAATGGCATATGACGCCACAAACCGTTAACGCTTACTTTAATCCAGTAAATAACGAAATTGTGTTCCCTGCAGCAATTTTACAGCCACCTTTCTTTAATATGGAAGCAGATGACGCTGTAAACTATGGTGGTATTGGCGCAGTTATCGGCCACGAATTAGGCCATGGTTTTGACGACCAAGGTGCTAAGTACGATGGTAACGGTAACCTACGCAACTGGTGGACTGAAGAAGATAAAACCCAGTTCCAAAAGCGTGGCGCTATGTTAAGTGCACACTACAGCCAGTATGAACCGCTTGAAGGTCATAAAGTAAATGGTGATTTAACCTTAGGCGAAAACATCGGTGACTTAGGTGGCTTAACAGTAGCCTTAAAAGCTTATGAGCTATCATTAAATGGTCAAGACGCACCAGTGATGGATGGTTTTACTGGCATGCAGCGAGTATTTATAAGCTGGGCTCAGGTATGGCGTGCTAAATACCGTGACGAAGCCTTAATCCAACGTTTAGCCACAGATCCACATTCACCGCCATATATCCGGGTTATTGGTTTATTACCAAATATTCCTCAGTTCTATGAAGCCTTTGATATTAAAGAAGGTGATGCCATGTATTTAGCCCCAGAAAAGCGGGTTAAGATTTGGTAAGCTAAATCTGGTATACTACAAAGGCTGAGCATTATAAGTGCTTAGCCTTTTTTTATTTGCCACATTCATCAAATTTATACCCACTATAAGTCTGGGAGTTGGTCGGCTAATGTCAATTTGGCCTAAATTTTCTTATAATTCAACCCATTCAGTCTAGTGAATAATGTTGCAGCAGTATGGCTGCAATTAACGACCAAGAGGAGCCAAATAGTGCTACAACAATATCGCGAACATGTGGCCGAGCGCGCAGCGCAAGGTATACCAGCAAAGCCGCTCAATGCAGAGCAAGTTGCTGCTTTAGTAGAATTAATTAAAAACCCACCTCAAGGTGAAGAAGAAACTTTATTAGATTTATTAATTAACCGTGTCCCACCAGGGGTAGACGAAGCCGCTTATGTTAAAGCGGGCTTTTTAGCTGCAGTAGCAAAAAGTGAAATTAGCTGCGGCTTAATCAGTGCCGAGCGTGCTACTGAGCTGTTAGGTACTATGATGGGTGGTTATAATATCCAGCCATTAATTAGCTTATTAGATGACAAAACCTTAGCGCCAGTTGCGGCTAAAGCTTTATCGCATACTTTACTTATTTTCGATGCTTTTCATGATGTTACCGAAAAAGCAAAAGCTGGCAATGACTATGCTAAGCAAGTAGTACAAAGCTGGGCAGATGCCGAGTGGTTTGAAGCCAAAGCACCTTTAGCTGAAAAAATTACTGTAACCGTATTTAAAGTATCAGGCGAAACTAATACTGACGATTTATCACCAGCACCAGATGCTTGGTCACGTCCTGATATCCCTTTGCATGCGTTAGCTATGTTAAAAAATGCTCGCGAAGGCATTACACCAGACGAGCCGGGTACCTTAGGCCCAATTAAGCAAATTGAAGAATTAAACAAAAAAGGTCATCCTTTAGCTTATGTTGGTGATGTTGTAGGTACAGGTTCATCACGTAAATCTGCTACTAACTCAGTGTTATGGTTTATGGGCGACGATATTCCATACGTGCCAAACAAGCGCGGTGGTGGTTTTGTGTTAGGGGGCAAAATTGCTCCTATCTTCTTTAACACTATGGAAGACTCAGGCGCCTTACCTATCGAAGTTGATGTTAGCAACTTAGAGATGGGTGATGTTATTGATATACTGCCATTTGAGGGCAAAATTGTTCGTCATGGCACTGATGAAGTATTAGCTGAATTTGAATTAGCGACAGACGTATTAATTGATGAAGTGCGCGCCGGTGGCCGTATTCCATTAATCATCGGTCGTGGTTTAACCGACCGTGCTCGTGAGTTCTTAGGTCAGGGCCCGTCAGAAAAATTCCGTCGTCCACTGCCTAAAGTCGACTCAGGCAAAGGTTATACCTTAGCGCAAAAAATGGTTGGTAAAGCTTGTGGTGTTGCAGGTATTCGCCCAGGCACTTACTGTGAACCAAAAATGACCACAGTAGGATCGCAAGATACCACAGGGCCAATGACTCGTGACGAATTAAAAGACTTAGCCTGTTTAGGCTTTACTGCAGACTTAACAATGCAGTCTTTCTGTCACACTGCGGCTTATCCTAAGCCAGTAGACGTTGATACCCATCACTCATTACCAGACTTTATTATGAACCGTGGTGGTGTGTCATTACGCCCAGGCGACGGTATTATTCACAGCTGGTTAAACCGGATGTTGCTACCTGATACCGTAGGTACTGGTGGTGATTCACACACCCGTTTCCCAATTGGTATTTCATTCCCAGCAGGTTCAGGCTTAGTTGCCTTTGCTGCAGCAACGGGTGTTATGCCACTAGATATGCCAGAGTCGATATTAGTTCGCTTTAAAGGTGAAATGCAACCAGGTATTACGCTGCGCGATTTAGTACATGCAATCCCTTATGTTGCTATCCAAAAAGGCTTATTAACAGTAGATAAAAAAGGCAAGAAGAATGCGTTCTCTGGCCGCATATTAGAAATTGAAGGCTTACCACACTTAACGGTTGAGCAAGCATTCGAATTATCTGATGCCTCTGCTGAGCGCTCTGCTGCTGGTTGTACTATTAAGCTGTCACAAGAATCTATTGCTGAATATCTAGAATCTAACATAGTAATGTTAAAGTGGATGATCAGTGAAGGTTACGGTGATGTGCGGACTATCGAGCGTCGTATTATCGCGATGAAAGAATGGTTAGCTAAGCCAGAATTAATGTCTGCTGATGCTGATGCCGAGTATGCAGAAGTGATCGAGATTGATTTAGCCGAAATTAAAGAGCCAGTATTATGTGCGCCAAATGATCCAGATGATGCGCGTTTATTATCTGAAGTAGCTGGTGATAAAATTGATGAAGTCTTTATTGGTTCTTGTATGACTAATATTGGTCACTTCCGTGCTGCGGGTAAATTATTGGATAAGTATAAAGGCCAATTACCAACCCGGTTATGGATAGCGCCACCCACTAAGATGGACCAAGCGCAATTAACGGACGAAGGCTATTACAGCATCTTTGGTAAAGTAGGTGCTCGCACTGAGATGCCTGGCTGTTCACTGTGTATGGGTAACCAAGCACGGGTAGCAGAAAACTCAACCGTAGTGTCTACGTCAACGCGTAACTTCCCTAATCGTTTAGGCCAAGGTGCTAATGTTTACTTAGCTTCAGCTGAGCTAGCGGCGGTTGCATCTATCATTGGTAAATTACCAACAGTGGCTGAATACTTAGAGTATGCAGCACAAATTGATGCTACAGCGGCCGACACTTACCGTTACTTGAACTTCCATAAAATGCCTGAATACACTAAAAAGGCAGATAATGTGATTATTCAGACTGCGGTGTAATAATTAGGCAGTATTGTTATAAAGCTTTTGCTAAAAAGGCCTGTATTTACAGGCCTTTTTGTTTTTTGTTAACCTAGCTGAGCTATAGTGTTTAATATTCAGGTTCAATGCCTAGCTTGTCCATTGAACTCAGTTGCATTAGCTGCGACAATCAACTTAAGAACAGGGTGTTTAATGAGATTATAGTGTCTATACTCAAGCAACTAGTACTAGGAAGTCTACTTAGCTTAATACCACTTTTTGCATTAGCTACCGAGCTTAGTTTTAGTGAATACACTAAGTTAGGCAAAAAAGATCCACAGGTACTAATCACCCTTTTAACCGATAATAAACCGGCTGCTACCCAGCTTGAACCGGCTGATTACTATTTATTACTCAGCCGTGCTTACAATAGCTTATCGCATTCACAGCAGGCCATTAGTTATGCCGAACAAGGTTTAAATCTACCTAAATTACAATCAATTAATCCCTTACGGTATCATCAATTACAGCTGGTAAGAGCCCTAGCTTATGATAACGAAGGCGTGCCTGGTAAAGCTTTAACCGAAGTAGAGCAGGCCATAGAATGGGCAGAATTAAAGCAAGAAGCTAATTTAAAGCTATCTGCTTTAGTGACAAGGGGCACACTTAATATTAGTTTAGTTAACTATACCGGTGCCCTAACTGATTTAAATCTAGCCTATCAGTTAGCTGCGCAGAGCAATAATGCCGATGTCCATCCGGCCGAAGTAGCGGGGTTAATCGCTTTGGTCTACGAATATCGGCGTGAGGATAGTTTGGCTATTCCATACTTCACTGAGGTGGCTAATTATCAGCGCAGTCAGCAAAACTGGCTAGAGTTAAGTATTGCTTTATACGGTTTAGGCCGAGCAGAAAAAAACATAGGCAATCATGAAGTAGGCTTAAACTTGCTTACAGAGTCGGCAACCTTGGCGCAGCAAGTCGATGATTGGCAAGGCGTAGCTTATGCCGAAAAAGAAATTGCCGGTATCGATATAGCCCTCGGCAACTTTGAACAGGCTAAGCAACGTTTTAATAGTGCCTTAACTATTTTTGCCAAAGCTAATAATCCTTATATGCAGCTCGATGTTAACCTTAGTTTGGCAAAGCTAGCAATTAGCCAACAAGATATAGCCTTAGCCGAGCAGCACCTGCAACAAGCCGAACACTTTGTCGATAAAGACACTATGCCCATTCAGGCCTTAGCTATTGATAGCAGTAGGGCAACTGTATTGGCGCAACAGGGCCAGTACCAACAAGCTTATCAATTGCTATTGCAGGTGCAACAAAAAAAGCAGCAATTAGATAAGCAACAAAGCAGCCAAGCCTTACATCAGCTGCGTATTATGTATGACTTAGAGGCTAAGCAAGTTGAAAATAAGCTGCTAGAGCAAAAAAATGCCTTACATACTTTAATGATAAACAGCCAAAAGCAACGTTATATGTTTTTGCTGGGGGTATTATTGCTTAGCTTTGCCATCATAGTATTATTAGTAGTGCTATATTATCGTGGTCGCAAACATCAGCAGCGGCTAGAGCAACTGGCCGATACCGACGGCTTAACTGCTGTTTATAATAGACGCAAAGTTATGCAGCTATTTCAACAGCAATATGCCCAAGCCGAGCGCTACAATTTAGATTTAAGCATTGCCATTTTAGATCTAGATTGGTTTAAACAAATTAACGATACTTTTGGTCATCAAACGGGTGACGAAGTGCTCTGGCGCTTTGCGGCTGTATGTCGCCAACAATTACGTAAAACCGATATTATCGGCCGTATAGGTGGCGAGGAGTTTTTAATTATCTTCCCATCCACTTGTGTCGCCGCCGCCGAGCAATTAGCCAACCGGCTTTGTATAAAAGCCCGAGATCTAGAGTTAGCACTAAATAAGCCTGGTTTAATGGTGTCGGTATCTATAGGTGTAGCGGCAAATAATCAGCGTTTTTCCGCTAATGAATGTATAGCCGCCGCCGATGAAGCTTTATATGTGGCTAAAAAATCGGGGCGCAATCGGGTGCAAAGGGCCAAAAGTCCACTGCTAATCGAGTAAAACGGCTTAGCAATAGGTTATACTCAGCGCCTAGCAAATCAATAGGCAACTGACTTGGAATACGACTTTACTTACCAGCGTGATACTGGGCAATATGGCTTAGTGTTAGCGCCAGAATATCAAATATTAGCTAATTTTTTATTAGAAGAGTTTGCCGCTGATGCCACGGCTGTAGTGCAATTAATCCAACAGCTTAAGGCGCTTACGCCTTTTAATGACTGGCGCTACCAAGGCAAAGAATTTGTTTTAGATGTGCAGCAGCTTGAGGTTATGCTGCAGCACAATAGTCTTTTGCATGATCATAATTCGACAACAGAGCAACAACTGTTGCTAGAAGAACAACTGCAACTTGATGAACATGGCTTAAGTTGTCACTGCGGTTTAGAAGACTTGCTTAAACTGTTGCAAGATTGGCAGCAGTTTATTGCGGTTTAATTACTTTAAAGTCGCTAATTTGCCAGCGCTGCATTTCATACAAACGCGAAGTACAGCGCTCAAAAGCAAAGGCTAATTGTTTGGCTTGGTATAAATCAGCAATATCAACCTCAGCATTAATTAGCAATAAGCAGCCTTTGTCGTAGCATTCATCCACCAAAGCAATAAAGCGCCGCGCTTCATCATCCATTTTGCTAACATAATATTCTTTATGCTCACGCTGATATTGATCTTCAACGCCGTGTACTATGGCTTTTTCGGCTAAATAGCTAAATTGTGGCACCTGATCAACGGCTATAGCTTGGTATTTGGCAGCTAACTGCATATAGTCTAATTGGCTACGTGGGCTATAACATAAGGCCTTAAAATCAAAGCCAATTACTTTATCATTGCGCCATAAGCAGGCAATGCTCCGTTGTAGTACTAACACTTGCTGACAGCTTGGTGCTGGGCCAAATAATTGCTGACTAAGTTGTTTTAATTCAGTCTGACTAGCTTGCTGTAAATAATAAGGTTTAGCCGTATTGTCTAAGCGGCGATAATCTATACCGCTATCTAAACTAAACAACAAACAATGCTGCTCTAGTAAATCTATAGTAGGCAAAAAGCGCTGGCGTTGTAAGCCATCTAAATATAACTGCTTAGGCGGGGCATTAGAGGTAGTAACTAGCAGTACGCCTTTATTAAACAAAGCCTGCCATAAGGTACCAAGCAACATAGCATCGCCAATATCATTAACAAAGAACTCATCAAAACACAAAACTTTGTATTGTTTAGCCCAGTTAGCGGCAACTGTATCTAACGGATCCTCTTGGCCAGTTAACTGGTTTAGTTCTTTATGCACCCTGGCCATAAAGTGATGAAAATGTAGCCGTACTTTTTGCTTAATGGACAGTTTTTGAAAAAAACTATCCATCAGCATAGTTTTACCCCGGCCAACAGGGCCAAATATATAGATCCCTTGGCTGGGTGTTATGCCGCTATTTAATTGTTTAGCTAGCTGCTCTAGCTGTAAAACCAATTGATACTGAGCTTCATCATAACGTAAGTTTGAGCTTTCAACTTGTTGTTGATACTGGGCTAACACAAAAAAGGCCACTCCATTAAAAGCGCTTGTGTAATGGGCGATATCTTAACATAAAGCTAAAAGTTAAGCTTAGGTTTGGCAGCTAGCTTATAAGCTAAGCTTTTGGATTTTAGGGTTATTAAGCTGATGATGGCTAACTATAATTAACAAACCTTGTTGTTGCTGTTGGATTAAAGCCGCTAAAACTTGCTGCCTAGTAGCTGTATCTAAACCCGCAAAAGGCTCATCTAACAATAAAATAGGCCGCTTGGTTAGTAGCAAACGAGCTAAAGCAATTCGCCTAGCTTGACCGCCCGATACCTGACGGCCATATTCACCCAAAGCCGTATTAAGTTGCTCTGGCTGCGCCGTCGCCCAATCGCTTAAATTAACTTGGGCTAATACTTGCCATAATTGCTCATCAGTAGCTTCAGGATCAGCTAAGCGTAAATTCTGGGCTAGGCTAAGATCAAAAATATCTAATTGCTGCGGTAAATAGCCAATAACATCTTGTAATTGCCAAGCGCTTAAAGGCTGATTATTTAATAACAACTGACCAGTATAATTAAGCTGATTAGCTAACACTTGCAGCAAAGTCGACTTACCGCAACCCGACAAACCACTAATATGCAACACTTGGCCGCTACTGAGGTTAAAGCTAATGTTGTCAGGGCCAGTTAAAGCGCCGTTTTGCCTAGCAGTAATATGTTTAGCCGTTAATTGCCAGGGCCCTGTTGGTAGCACTGCACCTTGGCTAGCTAAGGGCTGCTCGGCCAGTTGGTTTACTCTATCGCGCGCCGCTATACTTAACCCCAAAGCAATAAAGCTTTGGCATAACGGCGTTAAGGCTTCACTTAGCGCCCATAAGGCTAATAATGCTGCTAACAATAAGGGCACTGTTAGTTTAGCAGCAGCCACTAATATTATGCCTTGCCACAACAGCACAACCAAGGTTATCGCCAGCAGTAACTGTTGCATTAAACTAGCTAAACTACTTAGCTGTTGTTGTTTTAGCTGCAGAGCTAAGTACTGATTATCGGTAGCATTAAAACGCGCAGCTGCATTATCCCAGCGCTGCCACAGTAACAGTGGCGTTAGCATGGCTAAAGGCTCTAGCAATTGCTGGCGCCTTATACCGGCTAAGTCAGTATCTTGCTTGGCCAGCTTAATGCCTGCCATCAACGTGGCCAGTGGGACAACAAGCCAAGCTAAGACTAAAGGCAAAACGGCATAAAAGGCTAAGCTAGGCGCTAATAAGTACCAAAACAGCAAAACTAATAAACTAAGTAAGCTAGCCCATAACCAAGGCGCAATTACTTTAAGTGGCAATAAATCTAATAAGTCGATATCAGCCACTAAGCGCTGCAGCAATTGCGCTGAACCACGTTGTTGTGGCTTTTGCTTAGCCAAAGTAGCAAAGCTTTTTACCCGCAAATCTTTAAGTAAACCCAGCGCTGCATAATGTGAGGTTAAACGCTCAGCATAGCGCCCAGCAGTGCGGCCAATAGCACAAAGCCGAATAATGGCCGCTGGCCTAAAGTAGTCAAAGCCATAAGCTGCAACACTGGCTAAACCGGCTAAGGCAGCAGCACTGATAAACCAGCCAGATAATGCCAATAAAGTAGTGCCCGCTAAAAGAGTAATAAAACCTAACAAGATCGCCAGAGACCAGTTAGCAGCACGACCTTGTAAAATAGTTCGCAGTTTAATTAAGCTAGGCTTAGCGTTGGTTTTAGCTTGTTTCATGGCCCACCTTCTGCTTAGCCTGCTGGATAGGATTTATCGGCATGTCTAATAGGGCGTCGGCCCAGTCTAAGCCCTCGCTATTATGGCTAACTAAAATTAAGGTTTTGCCTTGGCTTAACTTACCTAATAACTGGTGAATACGCAGGGCCGTTGCAGAGTCTAAATGGGCGCTAGGTTCATCTAACAGCCACAACCAAGCTTGGCGCAACAACAACTGAGCAATAGCTAAACGTTGCAACTGGCCACCAGATAAACCGAAACCGCGCTCACCTAGTGGCGTGGCCAACTGTAATGGCAGTTGCTGAATAAGTGGCCATAACTCAACTTGCTTTAATACAGCTATTAGCTCGGCGTCAGTGGCTTCAGACGCAGCTAAGCGCAAATTATCAGCAATACTAGCCGCCATAATGGCACTACTTTGGCCTAAATAGCCAAGTTGTTGTTGCCAGTGCGAGCGGTCTAATAGCTTTAAATCCTGCTGGTTAATTAAAATCTGCCCTTGGTATTGATTAAAGCCAAGCAAGCTTTCTAATAAAGTCGATTTACCACAACCGCTAGCGCCTTGTATAACAAGGCGCTGGCCAGCGTTAATAGTAAGCTTAGCTAAGTTAAGCCTAGCTCTATCTTGCTCGCCCAACACTATTAAATTACTAATATCTATACTAGGCGCTTGGGTTAACGTAAGTAATTGCTTACCACTATGCTGCCAAACACTGCGCTTAAGCAGCGGCGCTAGCTCGTCAACTGCCGCTAAGGCTTGGGCTTTAGCATGGTAGTCGCTGCCAAGTTGGCGCAGGGGGGCATAAAACTCAGGGGCTAATAACAAAATAAATAAAGCACCTTGATAGGGCACGGGGATCTCAGCTTTGGCCCAAGGTAAAATACCTAACAAGCCTAAACCAAGATAAAGCGCCAATAAGGCAATGGCTAGTGAGGCAAAAAACTCTAATACCGCAGTTGATAAAAAGGCTAAGCGCAATACTTTCATACTGCTACTACGATAACGTTCAGCGGCGTTGGCTACGCTATTAGTCGCTCTGGTTGTTGCTTGCAAATGTTGCAAAGTGGCCATGCCGCGCATTAAATCTAAAAACCGGCTGCTCATGCGGCTTAACACTTGCAATTGTTGCTGGCTGGCGCTGGTAGCGGCATTGCCAAGTAACACCATAAATACGGGCACTAAGGGCGCGGTAATAAGTAATAACACTGCCGCTAATTTGCTGTAATACAAAATAGCTATAAACAGTAAAACCGGCGTAATTAACACTAAATAACGCTGCACATAATAGCGACTGATAAAACCATCTAAAGCATCAACATGCTCTAATACTTGGCTGGCAATACTGCCATCTGCACCATAACGGCTTTTTGCTGTGCCGCTACTAGCAAGAGTAGCTAGTAATTGCTGGCGCAATGAGGCCCTACAGCGCTGGCTGGCTAATAAGCTTAATTGTTCGCGGCCATAATGTAATAGAGGCCGCATAAATAAACAGAATAAAAGCCAAGGTAATAAGTGTAAAAGTTGCTGGGTAGTAATAGCTTGCTGCTGCAAGCTGCTAGTTAGCCATTGGCTAAATAACATTGCTAATAAATAGCATTGCCAAACAAATAGAGCAGCATGCAACACCGCAAGTAACAAAGCGGCTTGTAACAAACGTCGCTGCGGTGCCAGCAAAGCATTAAGCTGTTTACTGGCACTTTTACTAGCACTTATTTCGGCACTGTTAATAAGTGCTGCGTCAGCTTTATTTTCTGACTTAGTCAGCTTGTTGTTCCTCGTCTTCGTAACCTTGCGCTTCTAACCACATGGCATTAATAATGCCAAAAGAGCAGGCTAATAACACACCTAAAATCCAAGCGAAATACCACATAAGTTATCCTCTTTATTTAATACAGTGAGTTAGAGTTATCTTTAATATGTTGCTCGTTTAACCGACCACGCATAACAAAGTAACTCCAAGCGGTATAAAGCAAGACAATGGGCACAAATATACAGGCGACAATAAACATAATCATCAGCGAGCTTTCACTTGCGGTGGCATCCCACATAGTTAAGCTATGATTTGGCATACTGCTAGAGGGCATAATAAAGGGAAACATACTAACGCCAAAGGTTAATACCACCATGGCAATAGCAATTGCTGAACTGATAAATGCCAAGATATGACGCTTAGCTGCACTGGCTATTGAGCTTAAAATAAAGCCCAAGACACCTAAGGCAGGTACTAACCAAAGTAGCGGCCATTTGGCATAGTTATTAAACCAAGCACCTTTGGCCGTTGTTACTGTTTTTTCCACAGTGCGGTTGATGCCATTAGTATCAATAACGCTAGTTACGCTATAGCCGTCGATAGCAAAATATAACCAAATACCGGCTAATACAAAGATCACAGCACAGGCTGCGGCTAAAATAGTCGATATTTTTTCGCTACGGGCACGTAGGTCATCTTCAGTTTTCAATTGCAAGTAAGTTGCGCCGTGGTTTACCAACATAAGTAAACTTAGTACACCCACCAAGAGCGCAAAAGGATTTAATAAGGCAAAAAAGCTGCCGGTATAATGTAGGCGTAAAATATCATCAAACTGAAAAGGTACCCCTTGTAATAAGTTGCCAAAGGCAATACCAAACACGACAGCAGGCACTGCCGAGCCAATTGTAAGTGCCCAGTCCCACTTTTCGCGCCAAGCGGCATCATCAATTTTTGCTCGGTACTCAAAACCGATGGGGCGTAAGAATAATGCAAATAAAGTGAGCATCATTGCTAAGTAAAAACCGCTAAACGCGGCGGCATAAACGGTTGGCCAAGCGGCAAATAAGGCACCGGCTGCTGTAACCAGCCAAACTTGGTTGCCATCCCAGTGTGGGGCTATGCTGTTTATCATAATGCGACGTTGATTATTGTTTTTACCTATAATCTTAAGCAAAACAGCAACACCGATATCAAAACCATCGGTAACCACAAAGCCAATTAGCAGCACGCCAATTAGCAGCCACCAAATAAATCTTAACGCTTCATAATCCATGATTAACCCTCTTTAAGCTCAGCTGCAGAATGTTCTAAATCATACTTCCCGGTTTTTAACGCGGCAGGACCAATCCGAGCATATTTAGTCATTAACCACATTTCGATAATGACAAAAATAGTATAGAGAACCATGATAGAGCCTAAGCTAATCCAAATATCAGTGGTGCTAAGTTGTGACACCGCCATATGGGTAGGTAGTATCTCACCTATAGCCCAAGGCTGACGGCCATATTCGGCAATAAACCAACCGGCTTCACAGGCAATCCAGGGTAGCGGCAAGCTGTATAAGGCGAACTTGAGTAACCACTTAGGTTTAACAGCAGTACGTTTAGCGCTATGCCAAAAAGCGCAAGCAAACAGCAATAGCATTAAAAAGCCGCAGCCAACCATTATTCTAAAGCTCCAAAATAGTGGCCAAACGGTGGGAATAGAGTCTTCTACGGCCATGGCGATATGCTCAGGGGTAGCATTAGCAACATCATCGGTATAGGCGGTTAATAACATGCCATAGCCTAAGTCATCGCTTAGCTCATTAAAGCGCTGTACTGTAGCGCTAGATTTATCACCTTGGCGATACTGCTGCATTAATACATAAGCTTCTTGGCCACGGACAATACGGTCTAAATGCTCACGCTTTAGCTGATCTAAGCCTTTAACTTCTTTATCTAAAGATCTTGTAGCAATTAAACCCAAAGCTGCCGGAATTTGCAGCGCATAGTCAGTGGTTTGAGTTTCTTCATTAGGAATACCAAATAAGGTAAAAGCAGCCGGCGCTGGGTGAGTTGTCCATTCGGCTTCAATCGCCGCTAACTTCACTTTTTGCACATCGCCCAGCTCATAGCCCGACTCATCACCAAGTACTATAACCGAAAGCACACTGGCTAAACCAAAAGCCGAGGCAATAGCAAAGCTGCGCCTAGCAAAAGCGAGATCGCGTTTTTTTAATAAGTACCAACTTGAGATAGCCAACACGAAAATAGCCGCGGTAACATAACCGGCTGAAACGGTATGAACAAACTTCACTTGGGCAACCGGATTAAACACTACTTCGCTAAAATTAGTTAGCTCCATGCGCATAGTGTCTATATTAAATTGAGAGCCCACAGGATGTTGCATCCAGCCGTTGGCAATTAAAATCCATAATGCCGATAGGTTAGTGCCAAGCGCCATTAACCAAGTAACCATTAAATGCTTTTCTTTGCTTAGCCTGTCCCAACCAAAGAAAAACAAGCCCACTAAGGTCGACTCTAAAAAGAACGCCATTAAGGCTTCAATCGCTAAAGGGGCGCCAAAAATATCACCGACATAATGGGAGTAATACGACCAGTTAGTACCGAACTGAAACTCCATAGCAATACCGGTGGTAATGCCTAACGCAAAGTTAATGCCAAATAACTTACCCCAAAACTTGGTCATATCGCGATAAATAACCTTGCCGGTTAACACATAAACCGACTCCATTATTGCCAGAATAAGAGCCATACCAATAGTCAGGGGAACGAAGAGGAAGTGGATCATCGCGGTAAACGCGAATTGAAATCGTGACAGTTCAACTATATCCATCTGCATACTCCAAGTGCGCAGTTAATAGAAATGCCATACCTATGAAGGGGTAGACATTCTAATGATACGCCCCTTAGCTCTAGATTCAATGCGCAAGATCAAACTATGGGTTTTATTTAGCTGTTAAATTGGGCAGTAAGTAAATATTACTTTACTAACAAAAATGTCATTGCAAATAAATATTTTAACACTGCGTTTGCAGGGCTAGTGAAGCCATGCATTTTTGCCAAAATCTAAGCTAAGAGTAGCTTTAGCAATAAAGTTTATTCATTATGCTTAGGATCTTAAATAATGAAATTTAATGGCAAGGCCGCTCTATGCATTCTCATATTGAAAAACTCGCTAACATGGCGTCTAAACCCAGCCGGATGATTATTGGCTTAATGAGTGGAACCTCCTTAGATGGCTTAGACATTGCTCTGTGTCGTTTAACGGGCGAGGGCTTAGCAACCAAAGTTGAGCTACTTAATTTTACCACTATTGATTACAACCAAGACTACAAGCAGCGAGTTAAAGCTGTATTTGCCAAGCGCCAAGTTGACTTACAAATGGTTACTTTATTACACCCTTGGATTGGCCTAGAGCATGGCCGTTTAATTAATCAGTGTTTACAGCAGTGGCAACTAACAGCTAATGATATTGATATTATTGCCAGCCATGGTCAAACCGTATTTCATTGCCCTAAGCGGCAGCATCAGTTAGCTGAATTTCCTAATGCCACTTTACAATTGGGCGATGCCGATCATCTTGCCTTAACCACAGGTATTATTACTATTAGTGACTTTAGGCAAAAGCATCTTGCTGCCGGTGGCGAAGGCGCGCCTTTAGCGGTTTATGGTGATTACTTATTATTTAGCAGCCCAAAACAAAACCGGATCTTGCTTAATATTGGCGGCATAGCCAATTTAACCTACTTGCCCAGCAGCCAAGACGCTAGTGCGGTTTTCAGCTCGGACATAGGGCCGGGCAACACCTTAATGGATGCCTATATTCAAGCTCACTTTCCAGGCCAGTATTATGATCAGGGAGCCGCACTAGCTAAAGCCGGAGCAATCAACGCCAACTTATTAGCGGCATTAAAACAAGATAGATTTTTTAGTTTAGACTTTCCTAAAACCACAGGCCCAGAAGTGTTTAACTTAGCCTATTTACAGCAAGCCCAGCAACAAAGTGCCAGCCAAGGCTTAAGCCATGCCGACATTATGGCCACCTTAAACCGGTTTACGGCAGATATGATAGCCCATGCTATTAATACACTAACAACCGATTTGCAGCCGTTTGTGGTGTATGCCAGTGGCGGTGGTATTCATAATCCATTATTAATGCAGCACCTTAGTCAAGCCTTGCCAAATGTCAGCTTTGCCAGCACCGCAGACTTAGGTATCAACCCCGATGCTAAAGAAGCGGTATTATTCGCTGTGCTAGCCAATGAGTGTTTAGTAGGTGGCAAGCAAAAATTCAGTAACAGCCAAGCCGGTATACCGAGCGTTACTATGGGGAAAATTAGCTTTGCCGATTAAAAAGTAAGCGTAAAAAAAGCCAGAGTAAAAACTCTGGCTTTTTAGTATTCTTAAGTAACTAAGCACTCATCACTAACAACTCATCACTGCTCTTAAGTAACTCGTAACTGCTGTTCTAATGCACCCCATGCATGCGTTTTTTCAGCCAAGGGCTAATAAGTAGCATAAAGACACCAAAGCCTACGCCAACATAGAATAAGAAACTAAACAGTTCGTTATACGAGGCTAGGGCGGTTTGCACATCGGCAACTTCGCCTGCTTTAGTGTCAACAGCGGCTAATTTAGCTAATTGTGTAGCTAAAAGCTCTGAATAGGCAGTGGCTAAGAACCAAGCACCCATCATCACACCGACAACTTTTGGTACGGCTAACTTAGTAACGGCCGATAAACCAACTGGCGATAAGCATAGTTCGCCCATAGTGTGTAAGGCGTAAGCTAACACTAGCCACCAAGCTGCTACATAACCGGCTTCGTTAGGGTGGTTGGCGCCATAAACTAAGGCACCAAAACCTAAGCCTGCTTGAATAATACCTAAGGCAAATTTAACTGGCGTGCTAGGTTCAATTTTACGTTTTGCTAAGGCAATCCATAACCAAGCAAATAGCGGCGCTAAGGTGATTATAAAGAAGGCATTTAACGAGCCAAACTGGCCAGCTGTTGCTTCATAACCAAAGATAGTACGGTCTAATACGCGGTCAGCATATAAGGTCATAGACGACGCAGATTGCTCAAACAAGGCCCAAAATACTACGGTAGAAACCGTTAGCACAATAAGCACTGTCATGCGATCACGCTCTTCTTTAGTACACTGGGTTACCATAAACCAGATAATACCCACTAGCACAATAAAAGATAAACCTAATAAGGTGTTATGCACTACAGGGTTATATTGAACCAGCTGCCACATAACGGCTAATGCCGGAATAGTAGCTAAATAAATCATCCACTCGCGGTTAATGCCAGCAAACACTTTCTCTTTTAACATGCCTGGGTTGGCAGGCTCTGCATAGCCATATAAATACTTCTGGCCAGCTAAGAAAATAATTAAACCTAACACCATACCAATACCGGCTAAACCAAAGCCGTAGCCCCAGCCATAAGTTTCACCTAAATAAGTAACCGTTAAAGTAGCAATAAAAGAACCCAGGTTAATACCCATGTAAAAAATGGTAAAACCAGAGTCACGACGGGCATCTTCTTTACCGTATAACTGGCCAACAATGGTCGAGATATTCGGTTTTAAAAAGCCTACGCCCATAATGATTAAGGCTAAAGAGAAGTAAAATACTTGAATGGCACCGGTATCTTGCACCACCACACCGTCTTGCACATAGGCTTGGAAGCCCTCATAGGCTAAGCCTAAGTGGCCTAAACAAAGTAAAATAGCACCAAAGGTTACTGCCTTACGCATACCTAAGTAACGGTCGGCTAACATACCGCCAATCACAGGCATGGCATAGACTAAACCAGCATAACTACCTAAAACATCTAAACCGCCGGCATCGCTAAATAAGTGATATTTTGTTAAATATAACAACAGCAGGTACTTCATACCGTAAAATGAAAAACGCTCCCACATTTCGGTAAGAAAGCATACATAAAGCCCGACCGGATGGCCGAGAAATTGCGGCTGGTTTTCTGGCACCGCCGCAATGTTACTTGAATTTGACATGGTTTCCCCAGGATTATTAGAGTTATATTCTTCGCTTACTTTGTACGAAGTTGCACTGGATTATGCATATCAAACGGCAGCTTGTCACCCGTTAACGTACCACTTAAAGCGAAAAAAGCGACTAATAAGACCTGATTCAGGTTCGGTTAATGCGTGTTATCGCATAAACCTAGCTAAATTTTACTTTGTAGTTTCAAACAGTTTTTGCCGAATAGCTGGCATTTTAGGCCGGCAAAGCGCAAAGGTAATGGGCCTGGTAATAACTGGGTAACTTATTAGCAATAACACTACATAAGCCACTATTTCCCAGCCACTGCTGCGGGCTATTAGTAAAAATAATGGTGTTAGAATTAAAAGTTTAATAATGTTTAAAATAATTTTTGTCGGTGCCGGCAATTGATCAGCAGTGGCACGAATAACCTGCATGCGCTGGTTAAGATTTAAGCCTGCTAATTCAGGTATGGCACGGCTGCTAAAGTACAACATAAAAGGTTCCTGCAAAATAAAGCCAGTATTTAAAAAGCACTGCTGGCTACTAATAGATAACCGCTAGTTTACCTGTTTGCTCTATCGCTTTAAAAGGGCTTTTGGTAAGCTTTATGCTATTGATTTTATGAGGCGTAATAATGTTAAAAGTGTTAAGTGTGTTTGGCACTCGGCCAGAAGCCATTAAAATGGCACCTTTAGTTAACTTATTAAAGCAGCAAAGCCATATAGAAAGCCGCGTCTGCGTCACTGGCCAGCATCGTGAAATGCTTGATCAAGTATTAAAGCTGTTCGATATTACACCAGAATACGACTTAGCCATAATGAAAGCCGGCCAAGACTTATACGACGTTACTACTAGCATTTTATTAAACCTTAAACCTGTGTTGCAGGACTTTAAACCCGATGTGGTTTTAGTGCATGGCGATACTAGTACTACTTTTGCTGCTGCCTTAGCTTGTTATTATGAAAAAGTAGCCGTAGGTCATGTTGAAGCAGGGCTGCGCACCGGCAATATTTATAGCCCTTGGCCAGAAGAGGCTAACCGTAAATTAACTAGCGCTATTACCCGTTATCATTTAGCTCCTACCGTAGCGTCAAAACAAAACCTATTAAACGAAAACGTTAACCCAGCCCATATTGCCGTTACTGGTAATACCGTTATTGATGCTTTGTTGCAAGTAGTGGCAAAAATTGATGCTAACCCAGAATTATCAAGCCAGTTTGCTAAGCAATTTCCTTATGGCCAAGACGGCCGACGTTTAGTGCTAGTAACAGGCCACCGCCGTGAAAGTTTTGGTGCCGGTTTTGACAATATTTGTGCCGCCTTAAAGCAAATTGCGCTACAATTTCCAGATTGTGACTTAGTCTACCCAGTGCATTTAAATCCAAACGTGCGTGAGCCAGTATTTCGTTTATTAGCTGATGCGCCTAATGTGCATTTAATCGAGCCGCAAGACTATTTACCTTTTGTTTACTTAATGAGCCGCAGCACCTTAGTCTTAACCGACTCGGGCGGCATTCAAGAAGAAGCGCCATCCTTAGGTAAACCAGTATTAGTTATGCGCGACACTACAGAACGGCCAGAAGCAGTAGACGCTGGCACAGTAAAGCTAGTGGGCACAGATAAAGATAAAATAGTCACAGAAGTAACAAAGCTTCTAACAGATAAAGCCTATTACGACAGTATGAGCTTTGCCCATAACCCTTATGGTGACGGCAATGCTTGTCAGCGTATTATTGATGTTATCAGCCAAAAAAGTTAGCCAAAACAGCTAGCTAAACAAGTTAACCAGAACAGTTGCTACAAAATACAAATAGAGGACATAAATGGATATTATTGCAAACCTAAAGCAAGGAAATGCTCGTTGGTTAGTTACTGGCTGTGCAGGCTTTATTGGTTCTAACTTAGTAGAAACCTTATTAAAATATAATCAAACCGTAGTAGGGTTAGATAACTTTGCTACTGGTCATCAACATAACTTGCATCAAGTGCAGCAGTTAGTCAGCAAACAGCAATGGCAAAATTTTAGTTTTATTGAAGGCGATATTCGCAGTTTAAGCGACTGCCAGTTAGCCTGCGAAGGCGTAGACTATGTGCTGCACCAAGCCGCTTTAGGCTCAGTGCCACGGTCAATTAACGACCCTATCGCAACTAATGATACTAATATCAGCGGCTTTTTAAATATGCTGCAAGCTGCGCGTGAGGCTAAAGTTAAACGTTTTGTTTATGCTGCTTCAAGCTCTACTTATGGCGATCACCCAGCGCTGCCTAAAGTAGAAGACAATATTGGCAAGCCTTTATCGCCTTATGCGGTAACTAAATACGTTAACGAGTTGTATGCCGATGTTTTCTCACGTACTTATGGTTTTCATAGTGTTGGCTTGCGTTATTTTAATGTCTTTGGCCCAAGGCAAGACCCCAACGGTGCTTATGCTGCTGTTATCCCCAAATGGACCGCCGCCATGATAGCCAACCAAGAAGTAAAAATTAATGGCGATGGCGAAACCAGTCGCGATTTTTGCTTTGTGGCCAATGCGGTACAAGCCAACTTACGCGCCGCACTAAGCCCAATTGAAAAAAGTGAAGTCTTTAATGTCGCAGTAGGTGACAGAACCACACTAAACCAATTGTTTGATGCTTTAGTACAATGCCTAGCTGAAAATAACGTACAATACGCCCGCGCACCGCATTACCAAGACTTCCGCGCCGGCGACGTACGCCACTCGCAAGCCGATATCAGCAAAGCCAAACAAATATTAGGCTACAAGCCAGAATTTAGAATTTTAGACGGTTTAAAACAAGCAATGCCGTGGTATGTGCAGCAACAAAAAGCTGACTAGTCAGCTTTTTGTTGAGTGACGAGCTTGCTTCGCAAGCGGTGACAGGTAACTAGTTCGCTTTGCGAACGGTCACTGCTCACCTAGTGAGCTAGTCACTGTTACTAAAGGTAACTAGTCACAGCAACGCAGCTGCCCGTCACTGCTTTTAACAAATATTTATGGATAATTCAGAATGACAGCATTAAAAAATGTAAATATCGCTATTATCGGTTTAGGCTATGTCGGTTTGCCGTTAGCGGTTGAGTTTGGCAAGCATTACCCAACTATGGGTTTTGATATTAATCAAGCTCGGGTTGCCGAGTTAAGTCAAGGTGAAGACCATACCTTAGAAGTAAGCCCAGAGGAATTAAAGCAAGCTAGCCAGCTTAGCTTTAGCAGCCAAGTAGCTGATTTAAAACAAGCCAATATTTATATAGTTACTGTGCCAACGCCAATAGATAAACATCGCCAGCCCGATTTAACGCCGTTAATAAAAGCCTCAGAAACCTTAGGTAAAGTGGTTAAAAAAGGCGATATCGTTATTTACGAATCAACTGTGTACCCAGGTGCAACCGAAGAAGACTGTATTCCGGTTATTGAACGGGTATCAGGCCTTAAATACAATGTTGATTTTTTTGCCGGTTATAGCCCAGAGCGTATTAACCCGGGCGATAAAGAACACCGCGTGACCACCATTAAAAAAGTCACTTCAGGCTCAACGCCCGAAATAGCCACTTTTGTTGATTCGCTTTATGCCAGCATTATTACTGCTGGTACTTACAAAGCCAGCTCTATCCGAGTTGCCGAAGCGGCCAAAGTAATAGAAAACACCCAACGAGATTTAAATATCGCTTTAATTAACGAATTAGCGGTTATTTTTAACAAGTTGGGCATAGATACCGAAGAAGTGCTATTAGCCGCAGGCACTAAATGGAACTTCTTACCGTTTCGCCCAGGTTTAGTTGGCGGCCACTGCATAGGGGTTGACCCTTATTACTTAACCCATAAAGCGCAATCTATTGGCTATAACCCCGAGGTTATCTTAGCCGGCCGTCGCATCAACGACAGCATGGGCCGCTATGTTATAAGCGAACTAGTAAAAGCCATGATAAAACGCCGCATTCATGTCTCAGGCGCTAAAGTGCTAGTAATGGGCTTAACCTTTAAAGAAAACTGCCCAGATATTCGCAACACTAAAGTCGTCGACATGCTAACCGAACTCGCCGAATACGGCGTCCAAGCCGACGTTTACGACCCATGGGTAGACACAGCCCAAGCCGAACACGAATACGGCATAACGCTAGTAAAACAACCTAACCCAGCCAGTTACGACGCCGCTATCGTCGCTGTAGCCCATAATCAATTTCGCGAACTAGGCATCAGCGGCATTAAAGCCTTAATGAAACCAGAACACGTACTATACGACTTAAAGTACATCCTACCGGCTAATGATTGTGATCTCCGGTTGTAACCAATAAAAAGGGGTCAGAGTGATTTACTTAAAATCACTCTGACCCCTTTTTTGTGCCCTTTTATTTACATGGCCGGCCTTTAAGCCTGCGGCCAAAGCTCACATTATATTTGTTAGTAAGTGCAGCAATAAAACCTTCATCCGCTAAAGGATAATTATGATTAAGCGCCGAACGAATGGCATTAAGATCTTTATCAGAAATACCAAGCTCAAATAACGCCCGATAATTTACTAATCGTTGCTCTAAAGTGTCAGCTAAGTTTAAGTACACCCGATGCGGAGTAACAATGCTAATATTTACTCCGCTAGCATTAGCGTGGTAACTAGACCAATGATAATCAGCAGGGTGCAAAACCATACCGGCTCGAACAGGGTTTAACTCAATATAACGCTGACAAGTAAGAAAATATTGATCAGTGTCTACCAAACTATCTTTAAATCTACCATCCCATAATGTCCCCACGCGTTGATAGCGCTTATTAAAATAATGAACATAATCACGCCCTAAATTCTGTATCAGCTTTGAAATCATGCCATCTTGGTTAGCCGTTAATAACAAATGAACATGATTACTCATCAATACAAAGGCATGTAATTGCACTCCATAAGCAGTAAGGTGTCTAGCCAATATAGACAAATAACAGGCTTTATCAGCCTCATCATAAAAACAATTAGCGCGATTATGACCACGCTGTACAACATGGTAAGGCATTCCAGTTATTAAAATTCTCTTTCTACGCGCCATATTTATTTATTGTAAATTTAATTGGTATTACTTGTAAAATATAGCCAAGCAAATAATTAATGCAATAAAATGGGTCAGAGTGATTTTATGTATCTATGTCTCTTAAAAATCACTCTGACCCCTTTTAAAGGGGGGAAATATGCATTCACAAAAGCTGGTCAGCAGCAAGGCCAAACTTTAGTGTTCTAAGCGGTCAAAAAATACAACAGCAATATGGGATAACTTTACCACCGTGGCAGGAAAGCTTGCAGTGCAGCTGTATTACGCTGAATGGCAAGTAGTGTTAAATTCTAAGCACTAAACAGTGCACTTAAAACTGTAATTATTAATACAAATAAAATTATTTAGGGTATACTTACGCGCTTTAAATAATGGCCAATAATTCTGATTTTAATAATTCAGAGGCACTAGTTTGTGTATATAAAAAAGGTAGCTATTTATGACATTGTTTTCCAAATTGTTTTTTGGTCAAACACCCCTTAAAGCAATCGTTTCTAGCTGTGCTGTACTTATGTTAAGTGGTTGTATGTTAGCACCGGGTAGCTTTGTTAAGTCAGATGAAGCCGCGCCAGGGTTAGATAATAAAATAAAATTTTATAATATTACCCCACAAGTTATTGCCGAAAACAAATTAATGCGCCAACCCGCTACAGACTTAGTGGCTAACACTAGCTTTGAGCAAGAACAAAAAGATTACGACTATCGAGTTGGTCGCGGTGATGTTCTTAATATTACCGTTTGGGAACATCCAGAACTAACCATACCGGCAGGTTCAATGCGTAGCCCAGAAGATGCTGGTACTTGGGTGCATAATGATGGCCGTATTTTTTACCCTTATATTGGCTGGTTAGAAGTTGAAGGTTTAAAAGTAACCGAAATTCGCTATTTATTAGCCCATCATTTAGGTAAATACATTGAAAAGCCGCAAGTTGATGTTACTGTGGCTAGCTTTCGTAGCCAACGTATTTATGTTACTGGCGAGGTACAAAAACCAGGTGTATTACCAGTAACTAACGTTCCAACCAGTTTAATAGAAGCCATTAATGCCTCAGGTGGTTTAACCGAAGCCGCTAACTGGGAGCAAGTAAGTTTATTGCGCGATGGCAAAGAGCAAAAATTTAGCTTACGCAAGCTATATCAACAAGGTAATACCGAGCAAAACATTATGCTAAAGCGTAATGACGTTTTGCATGTTGCCCGTAACGACGACAATAAAGTGTTTGTGTTAGGTGAAGTACGGCAGCCAAAAAGCTACTTAATGGGTCGCAATGGTATGAGCCTAGCCGAAGCCTTAGCAGAAGCAGGTGGTTTATATGAGCAAACAGCCGATGCTTCTGGCGTATTTGTTATTCGCCAAGCTGCAGCTGATAGTGGTCGTTTAGCCGATGTGTTCCAGTTAAATGCTAAAAACGCTACTGCGCTTATAATGGCCGAACAATTTCAGTTACAACAGCGCGATGTTATTTATGTTACCGCAGCACCGGTTGCGCGTTGGAACCGTGTAATCAGTCAATTATTGCCATCAATTACGGGTTTATACTCAATTGGTCGTTTTCAAAGCGATCTTAAGTAGCAAATAACAAAGAAGGAGAATAATGTTTAATAATATTTTAGTGGTATGTTTAGGTAATATTTGTCGTAGTCCAACAGCCGAATTTTTACTTAAACAAAAGTTACCACATAAACATATCGCCTCAGCTGGTTTACAAGCCTGTATTCATAGTGATGGTACAGGCTGGGACATGGATGCCACAGCTAAACAAATTGCCGCTCAAAACGGTTTAATTAGTCCCAAGCACCAAGCGCAACAATTAAACCAACAGCTGATAAGCCAATACGATTTAATATTAGTAATGGAAGCTCAGCAACGAAACATTATTGCCAAGCGCTACCCAGAGGCACACGCCAAAACTATGTTGCTAGGCCAGTGGCTTACCAACACCAGCAGTAAAGATATTCCCGATCCATACAAAAAAAGCGAAGAAGTCTACCAGCACGTTTATCAACTAATAGATGCTGCAGTGGCAACTTGGTGCACTAAGCTAAACTAATTTACTCATAGGGTTATGACATAATGCAACAAGCATCCAACTCTCAAAATTCAATGCAAAATACCAGCAATGAAATCGATCTGGCTCGGCTATTTGGCCAGCTGCTAGATCATAAATGGCTAATTATTGCTATTACAGCCATATTTTGCGTAGTGGGTGTAAGCTATGCCTTATTAGCAACGCCTATCTACCGTGCCGATGCGCTTTTGCAAGTAGAAAAAAAATCAACTGGCATGCCAATGTTAGGCGAAATGGGTGAAATGTTTGCAGGCGAAAGCGAAGCTGCAACAGAAATAGAA
Source organism: Rheinheimera sp. MMS21-TC3 (assembly GCF_032229285.1). Classification (NCBI taxonomy): domain Bacteria; kingdom Pseudomonadati; phylum Pseudomonadota; class Gammaproteobacteria; order Chromatiales; family Chromatiaceae; genus Rheinheimera; species Rheinheimera sp. MMS21-TC3. The sequence goes on along the minus strand of NZ_CP135084.1, from coordinate 2,529,879 downwards.
ATTATTAAATCACGCATGATTATAGGCAGCGTGGTAGACCAATTAGACTTAACCACTATAGCCACACCTAACTATATGCCGGTTATAGGCGGCTTTTTAGCCCGCCGTAGCCCAGAGCAAGATCAATTAATTATTAAACAGTTTACAGTGCCTAAAAAATATATAGGCCAAAAATTAAACTTAGCTTTTAAAGACAATAGCTTTCGCCTTAGCGATGCTAATTACGACACTGTATTAGCAGGTGAAGTTGGCCAGCTAGCAACAGACGACGACTGGGCTTTACATATTAGTGCGGCAAACCTAGCTAACACCCAAAGCTATAGCCTAACTAAAATTAACCGCTTAAAAGCTATCAACGACTGGCAACAACTATTAAATGTGTCAGAGCGCGGTAAGCAAACAGGCATTTTAACCGCCAGCATTCAGCATGATAATAAGCAACTGGCAAAAAATGTGTTAAATGCCATAGCCGAAGAATATATGCTGCAAAACATTCAGCGTAATGCTGCCGAAGCAGAAAAAAGCCTAGTGTTTTTAAATCAGCAAATACCTGATATAAAGCGCAATTTAACCAAAGCCGAAGAGCAGTTAAATAAATACCGTTTACAAAGTAAGTCGGTAGACTTATCGCTTGAAACCTCAGGCATATTAAGCCAAGTAATAGAAGTAGAACGCCAGCTTAACGAGCTGCAAATTAAAGAAACCGAACTTAGCCGCTTATATACCAAGCAGCACCCAAGCTATCAGTCGCTTATTAGCCAAAAGCAAACCTTAATGGCCGAACAAGCAAAGCTAACCAGCCAAATAGAAGATCTGCCCGAAACCCAGCAGCAAGTGTTACGCTTAACCCGCGATGTAGAAGTAAACCAAGAAATTTACCTACAACTAGTAAACCGGATGCAAGAGCTAAATATTTTAAAAGCTGGCACTGTTGGCAACGTGCGAATTTTAGATCACGCCGAAACCAATATTTTACCAGTAGCGCCTAAAAAGTCATTAATAGTGGTTATGGCAACTATACTAGGTGGCATGCTAGCCGTGGCTTTAGTCTTAGTACGCGCTGCATTAAACCGGGGCATTCAAAGTGCCGATGAGCTAGAAGACGTAGGCATTAACGTTTACGCCTCAGTGCCACTTTCAGAACAACAGCAAGCTTTTAATAAAAAGCACCGATTAATAGGTAAAAAGAATAAATTAGCCGCTAATAAAGCGCTATTACTTGCCAAGGCAGACCCAACCGATTTAGCCATCGAGGCATTGCGTGGCTTACGTACCAGTTTGCACTTTGCCATGCTAGAAGCCAGAAACAATATTATTATGGTATCAGGCCCCAGCCCAGCGGTAGGTAAAAGCTTTATCAGCGCTAACTTAGCGGCTGTACTAGCAGCCGGCGGCCAAAGAGTGCTGTATATAGACGGTGACATTCGCCGTGGCTACAGCCACTTAATGCTGCACGTTAAAAATGACTTTGGTTTGTCAGACTTTGTAGCCGACAACACTAAAAGCATCGAACATTATAAAAAGGTAGTGCAAGTCACCAATATACCCGGTTTAGACTTTATCTCACGTGGCACAGCAGCACCAAACCCTGCCGAGCTATTAATGCACAACCGCATGAAACAGCTATTAGAACAAGCAGCAAAAGACTACGATTACGTACTAATAGACACCCCACCAATACTAGCCGTAACCGACGCTGCCATTATTGGCCACTATGCCGGCACTAGCTTATTAGTAGCCCGTTTTGACCAAACCCCAGTTAACGAAATGCAACACACAGTACAAAGGTTTGAAAAGAACGGCATAACCATTAAAGGCGTTATTTTAAATGGTGTAGAACGCCGCGCATCAGGTTATCAATACCAGTATCAGTATGGTTATGCTTATAAGTCGGATAATCAGTCTTAAATTTTAATTTAATCAGTTTTTAGTTCGGAGATGCAACGGATGCATAGCTCAATTAGCTCTTTAACAAAAGCACGTATAGCAATTATTGGTTTAGGTTACGTTGGCCTACCATTAGCCGTTGAATTTGGTAAAAAATATCCAACGCTAGGTTTTGATATTAATAAAAGCCGGGTAGAGCAATTACAAGCTGGCCATGACTCAACTTTAGAAGTCAGCGACCAAGAATTACAGCAAACAGAGCAGTTAAGCTATTCACATAATGCTGCCGATTTAGCTAACTGTAATATCTATATTGTCACCGTGCCAACGCCAATAGATGAGCATAAACAACCAGACTTAACACCACTGGTAAAAGCCAGTGAAATGCTAGGTAAGGTAGTAACTAAAGGCGATATTATTATTTATGAGTCAACAGTTTACCCTGGTGCAACAGAAGAAGTATGTATCCCCGTAGTAGAACGGGTTTCTGGCTTAGTATTCAACAAAGACTTCTTTGCCGGTTATTCACCAGAGCGTATTAACCCAGGCGACAAGCAACACCGTGTAACGAATATACTAAAAGTGACCTCAGGTTCAAATGCTGAAGTTGCTGAAACGGTAGATCAGTTATATAAATCAATTATCACTGCGGGTACTCATAAAGCATCCTCAATTAAAGTGGCAGAAGCCGCTAAGGTAATTGAAAACACCCAGCGTGACGTTAATATTGCCCTAATTAATGAGTTATCAATAATCTTCAATAAGCTTGGTATTGATACTTTAGAAGTATTAGAAGCAGCTGGCACTAAATGGAACTTTTTACCCTTTCGTCCAGGTTTAGTAGGCGGCCACTGTATAGGTGTTGACCCTTACTATTTAACTCACAAAGCCCAGTCTATTGGTTATCATCCTGAAATTATATTATCTGGTCGCCGCTTAAACGATGGTATGGCTAAGCATGTAGTATCGGAACTAGTAAAAAATATGCTTAAAAAACGGATTCAGGTCGATGGCGCTAAAGTGCTAGTTATGGGGCTTACCTTTAAAGAAAATTGCCCTGATATTCGTAATACCAAAGTGGTGGATATTGTTACTGAGCTAAAAGACTACAACATAGAAGTAGATGTTGTAGACCCTTGGTGTTCAGGATCTGAAGCTGAGCACGAGTATGGTTTAACGTTAACGCCTAATCCTAAACAAAGTACTTATGATGCAATAGTGTTAGCTGTTGGTCATGATCAGTTTAAACAGATGGGGCCGGATAAAATTAAAACTTTAGGTAAACGGCAGCACATTTTATACGATTTAAAGTATGTGTTACCTAAAGAGTCTGTTGATATTCGTTTATAAGCTTGCTGACTCAAACAAAGCTTTAAGCTTGACTAGTAATTTACATATTTTAATTTAGTGATTTCTATAGGATTGAGAATGAAACAATTTGCCATGATTGGTGCCGCTGGTTATATAGCCCCTCGCCATATGAAAGCCATCAAAGATACAGGTAATACACTAGTAGCGGCTATGGATAAAAATGACTCGGTCGGTGTGATTGATAGTTATTTTCCAGAAGCAGATTTTTTTGTGGAGTATGAGCGCTTTGATCGCCATATAGATTTATTAAAAAGAAAAGGCACCTTAATAGATTACGTAAGCATTGCTTCGCCAAACTACTTACATGACTCGCATATCCGCTTTGCTTTGCGTCACGGTGCTCATGCCATTTGTGAAAAACCTTTAGTTCTAAACCCTCACAATATTGACGCATTAAAAGTAGTTCAAGAAGAAACAGGTAAGCAAGTTTATAATATTCTGCAATTAAGGTTACACCCTAGTATTATTGAGCTTAAAGAATATGTAGCTGCAGAAGTAGCTAAAAACCCTAATAAAGTATTTGATGTCGATTTAACATATTTAACAAGCCGGGGCCATTGGTATTTCACCTCTTGGAAAGGTGATGATAAAAAATCAGGTGGTATTGCGACTAATATTGGTGTGCATTTTTATGACATGTTAGGTTGGGTATTTGGTGATCTAGTTAAAAATGAAGCCCACCTAAAACAAGCTGATTCTAGTGCAGGTTATTTAGAATTTAAGCATGCTAAAGTACGTTGGTTTTTATCAGTAAATTACAACTATATCCCCGAAAGTGTTAAAGCTGCAGGCCAGAGAACTTACCGATCTATAACTGTAGATGGTAAAGAAATTGAGTTCTCAGGTGGTTTTACTGACTTACATACAGTTAGCTATCAGCATATTTTAAATGGCGGCGGTTTTAGTTTAGATGAAGCCCGTAAAAGTATTGAGATTGTAAGCCAAATAAGAAAGCAAGATACAGTTAATAACAAGTCTGATGTTCACCCCTTTGTTGCTAAGGTAATTCGCTAATTATGCAGTTTTATAAACATGAAAGCGCCATTATTGATGATGGCGCACAAATTGGTGTTGATAGCCGTGTCTGGCATTTTAGCCATGTTTGTTCAGGTGCTGTAATTGGTGATAAGTGTTCATTAGGCCAAAACGTTTTTGTAGGCAATAAAGTCACTATCGGCAATAACGTGAAAATACAAAATAATGTATCTGTATATGACAATGTATATATAGCAGATGATGTGTTTTGTGGCCCTAGCATGGTGTTTACCAATGTATATAATCCACGCTCATTTATAGAGCGTAAAACGGAATATCGTGATACCTACGTTAAGCGCGGTGCAACCCTTGGCGCGAATTGCACCATTATTTGTGGTGTAACTATTGGCGAGTACGCCTTAGTGGGGGCAGGCGCTGTAATAAATAAAAATGTTCCGGCTTTTGCATTAATGGTTGGGGTACCTGCTAAGCAAATAGGCTGGATAAGTAAATACGGCGAACAGTTATCCTTGCCTTTATCAGGTGAAGGAACTGAAAAGTGTCAGCACACAGGTGATACCTATCTGTTATCAGGAACAAGCCTAAAATTAATTCAAGAGTAGTAATATCATGCAATTTATTGATTTAGCAGCGCAGTATCAGCATTTAAAACAAAAAATAGATAAACGTATTCAAACAGTATTAGATCATGGCCATTATATAATGGGCCCAGAAGTACAAGAGCTTGAACAAAAGCTTGCTGAATATGTCGGTGTTAAACATGCTATTACTTGTGCAAATGGCACTGATGCTTTAACGCTTGCCATGATGGTATTAGACGTTAAGCCAGGTGATGCCGTATTTTGCCCAACCTTTACTTTTTTCGCTACCGCAGAAGTAATCGCCTTTGAGGGTGCTACGCCAGTTTTTGTTGATTCAGATGAAGCAACTTTTAATATTTGCCCGCAAGATCTAGAAAAACGGATACAGGCAACGATCGCGGAAGGCAAATTAAAACCTAAAGCGATTATAGCTGTCGATCTCTTTGGACTTCCGGCAAACTACCCTGAAATTGAAAAAATTGCTAAAAAGTACAACCTTAAACTTGTTGAAGATGCCGCCCAAGGCTTCGGTGGCAGTATAGATGGTAAGCGGGCAGGTAGTTTTGGTGATATAGCAACTACAAGCTTCTTTCCTGCAAAACCTCTAGGTTGTTACGGCGATGGCGGTGCTATATTCACTAATAATGATGAATACGCCGAACTAATAAGGTCTTATCGTGTTCATGGTAAGGGTAAAGACAAATACGATAATGTTCGTATAGGTATGAATAGTCGTTTAGATACAATACAAGCTGCCGTTTTATTGGAGAAGCTAGCTGAATTTCCAACAGAGTTAATTAATCGCAATAAAGCAGCTGATAACTATGAGAAAGAACTAGCGGGTAAATTTAAAACACCACAGGTGCCTATAGATTTTGTTAGTTCATGGGCGCAATATACCCTTATCTCTAATAATCGCGATGCTGTAATGGCAGAGTATAAAGCTAAAGGTATTCCTACCATGATTTATTATGGCACTTGCATGCATCAGCAAACCGCATTTAGCAAACTAGGTTATCAGCAAGGCGACTTTCCTATAGCTGAGAAGTTAGCGAGTAGTGTTTTTAGTTTGCCGATGCATGGCTACATATCGACAGTATGAAATTTAGATACATCAAAAATATATCTGGATTACTCGGAAGTAATGTAATATCACAAGTTATATTATTGTTAAGCTTGCCTACTGTTTCTCTTCTTTATGATCCAGAAGACTTTGGAAAGTTTGGAATTGTATTTTCGATAGTTTCAATAATGGCAATTATTACATTACTTAAAAGTGATGCGTATATCCTGTCCCTAGAAAGAAATAATAAACATTATATTAGTATTTACTTTAAATCAATTATACTTTCAATAATGTTGCTAACCACTATAATTTTTATTTTGATTATAGTTAGTAATTACTTTTTTAAGAATAATTACACGAAATATTACTTTTCGGTAGAAGAGTTTATATATATTTTTTTGATTGTAATTTCTTACAATGTTTGCCAGTTAACATCAAGTATGTTTGTAAACAAAAATAAAATTTTTAAATTGGCACAAACTAATGTTGCAAGATCAGTGTTTTTGATTTTTTTTCAAATACTGTTTGGTAATATTAAACTCGTATATGGCCTTTGGTACGCAGAGTTTCTTTCGAGAATAGGTCAAATTATATTGATGAGTTCAACAATTTTTGAATTCCTTTCAAAAATAAATACTAAACAAATTAAAAGTGGTTGGAAGAATTATTGGATAGGTCTAAAACCTTATAGTTTTTTTGCTATGCCCGCAAGCTTGCTCTCAGCATTAACTCAATATTTACCTATCTTATTCATGGCAACTATTGTGGATTTAAAAGCAGCAGGCTTATATTTTATGGCAAATAGAATAATAACTATTCCTATAGGAATGCTATCTCAATCAGTATCTAAAGCTTTTGTCGCAGAATTTGTACAAATCGAAAGTGAGAATAAAATTAAACTGATCAGAAATACAATTTTTGTCTTATTCTCAGTAAGTTTATTAATAGTTTTTTCTTATCATTTACTATATCCATTACTTTTGAAGTACGAGCCTGAAAATTGGAATGGTATCTTAGATGTTATATCAATAGTTATATTTTTAACTATACCAATATTAACAATCTCGTCAATTTCCCAGTTATTTAACTTGTTAGGCGTTCAGAAACTACTGCTCCTTACAGAGCTTATTAAGTTGCTTTTTGTATGTTCTTTTTTGTTGTTGTATCAATACATAGGTAGTAATGCTATTAGCTTTTATGTGCTATTAGTCGCAATAATTACTCTTGGGTATTTTATACAATTGTTAGTTTTAATACATCCAATTAATAGGTTGAGAGTGAAGTGAAACATTTTTTAATTTTCATTGTATCATTATTGATTTCTTTATTAATATTTATAGGTTTTGAGTATGAAATTAATGAGTTTAATACCAAAGTTAGAAATTTTATAGTACATCAAGAATTTTCTGTTCGAAAATTTAACTCTAAAGGAATTCCTCATTCAACAAGTGCAAGTCAAGGTCAATTTATATCTCCATATTACGTTGTTCACTATGGCTTAAGATATTCAGATAGTGTTGTGATGAATGTTAAGGATAATAATAAGCATCTTGTATGGTACAAAGATGAAACTCAAAAGTACTGGAATGTTCAACCGCCATTAAGTTTGATTAATGAAGATAACTTTATGAATACTGTTGAATGGGTTAAAGGTAATGTAGTTGAACTAAATGGAAACATTCATCTTCCATATGATTTTGAGTGGAAATATAATAATTTAAAAGTTGGAGTATTAAAGCCTATTTGGTGGTCTGGTTTGACTGACTCTTTAGCTATGAACTTAATGCTTCGTGCATATATATATTTTGGTGATATTGAATACAAAATATTAGCCGATAAATTCTACTCTTCGTTAACTGCAAGTGTTTACGAAGGAGGGAGTATGGACAGTGATAATAAATTCATAATCGAATATGCAAGCGAGGAGATAGGTAAAGGTGATTTTGCCTACGTTTTAAATGGCGGTTATTACGCTTACCTCAATATAAAATCATATGAACTTTATAATGAAATACAAGACCCATTACATCCGGTTTTGAAGCAGGGTCTTGTTGATGTATTGCCTTTATATTTTTTTGAAAATTGGAGTTATTACGACAGGTTAAATAATTTAGCTAATATAAAATACAATAATATTAATTTTGCTATTTTATATGAACTTGCTAAAGATGATAGTTATATTTGTGCTGAAATTAAATGTGATAGGACTTATATTCCTTATACTTTTGTAGCAATATACAATGGCACTTTTCAAGTGATGGTGCTGCACCTTTTGTGTGTTTTTATATTGTTTTTAGTATCATTTTATCTACTAATATACGGTATTGTTAAGGTGGTGCGTAAGTGATGCTTTATTTTGAGCAGATTGTTATTTTAATTTTTTTAATGTTTTTTGTTTATTTTTTGAATTTAAACTATAAAAGGTATAGCCTAACAGTTTTTAATTTTTTTAGTTTAGGTTATTTTATTTTTTGTTTGTTAGGTTTTCTTTTAAGTTCTTTTTATAGTGATAGAATGGCTATGCTGAATTATCAACTTGATAGGATTAATTTGGTTTTTGACGATATTTTAGTGGTTGGTGGGGTTGTTGTTATATTGTCACTCTTTCAAAAAAAAAGAAACAAGACTTTTTATGATGGAATTACAATTTCTTCCGAGAAAAACATTTCTAGCGCTTCATTTTGGGTTTGTTATTTTTTTCTATTAATAATTTCTGCTTTCTTTTTATATACTGTGCCGATATTGAATTCACCTCTGTTTAATGTTGGGGTTTATAGTTTTGAAGAAATGTCTTATTATAGAGAGGTTTTTTATAAAAACTCAAACTTGTTAGTTATTTACTTTCTTCTTTATATTATAAACCCAGTTGTAGCTTTTTTAATAGGGCGGTTTAAGTTTAATTTTTTATTGCTACTGCCACTTGTTTTCACATCAACACTTACTTTATCAAAAACAGCTATTGTTTTTGTACTTGCTTTTTTTATTGCTGGTGTTTATTTGCGTACGCTTAAAGTTAGACACTTATTATTAGGGTTCGCTTTTATTTTACTTTCATTTACAGTTATCGTTTATGGAACATATATGGTTACTATAGAGCGTGATTTTATTGATATTGCTGAAGTTTTTATTATACGTTTAGTGGCTGTTCCAATATCAATTTCTGCAGGTTATGAGTATTTATATGATTTTAATGATAACTATAGGACAAGTGTTTATTATACTTACATTTTTGGTGGTGAATACTTTAGAGCTGACCTAAATGCTTGTAATTACTTTGTAGGTAAAGATTGCACAATGGTTACTGGACTTATAGGGAATTCTAATCTTAATGTCCCTTATTATTTAAAGTATCTTTATTATGTGTTTATATGTTTTTTTGTTTTTATTACAAGTGTTTTTATTCAGTATATGCTGCATAGTAAAGATAATCTAATCGTTGTTTTGCTAGGCTTTATTTCTTTTATGTTTTATCTGAGTGAATTTACTATAGTGTTGAATAGTTATGGTTATCTTTGGGTTCTTTTACTTGTCATGCTATATAAATTATTACCTAAGAAGAGTTTTTTATATGAAAAATAATAGTGTAGTACACGTAACATCGGTTCACCCAAGATACGATACGCGTATATTTCTGAAAATGTGTAACTCATTAGCAATGTCAGGCAAAAATGTTTCACTTATTGTTGCTGATGGCAAAGGGGATGAGTTAAGTGACAAAGGTGTTACCATATATGACGTAGGTTTAAGTGTAGGGCGATTGTCGCGTATGCTTAAAACAACTAAACTTGTTTATAATAAAGCTATAGAGTTGAAAGCTGATGTTTATCATTTACACGATCCGGAGTTAATTCCTATAGGTTTAAAGCTAAAGAAAAAAGGATTTAAAGTTGTCTTTGATGCACATGAGGATTTACCTAAACAACTAAAGTCAAAGCCATATTTAAATGTTTTTTTTAAAAAAATCCTACCATTACTCTTTGAATTTTATGAGAAATTTAGTTTGAGTAAATTTGATGCTTTAGTTGGAGCTACACCCTCTATTACTAGTAAATTATCTAAATTAAATTGTAAATCATATAACATTAACAACTACCCTATTATAGGTGAGCTTAATCAATTTAATGATACCTTATGGTCAGAAAAAGCTGATGAAGTTTGTTATTTAGGTGGGATAACAGAAATTAGAGGGATAAAGGAGGTGATTTTAGCACTGCCTAGTGCACCCTGTGTGAGACTCAATTTGGCAGGTCGCTTTTCTGAGCCTCATATTGAACAAGAAGTAAAGAGTTGTAAAGCATGGGAACAAGTTAATGAATTAGGGTTTATTGATCGTACATTTGCCGCTGAAATTTTAGGGCGTTCGAAAGCAGGAATTGTAACATTTCATGATTATCCTAATCATATTGATGCACAGCCTAATAAAATGTTTGAATATATGTCTGCAGGTTTACCTATTATAACTTCTAACTTTCCGATGTGGCGTGAACTTGTTGAAGGGGAAGAGTGTGGGATTTGTGTAGAACCTACAGACCCTAAAGCAATTGCAGATGCAATTAATTTTATAATTCGCAACCCTGAAGATGCAAATAGAATGGGGAAGAATGGTTTAAGAGCCGTGCAACTTAAATATAATTGGGCAGCTGAAGAGAAAACATTATTGACGTTATATAAGGAGATTTAGAAGTGTTAAAAATTGTTACTATATTAGGTGCTAGGCCACAATTTATAAAAGCTGGTTCTGTGAGTCGCGAGATTTCAAAGTGCGATACTTTACACGAAATTATTGTTCATACTGGTCAGCATTATGATACGAATATGAGCGATGTTTTCTTTGATGAAATGCAAATACCCAAGCCTACATATTTTTTAGGCATTGGCGGCAACTCTCACGGTGCCATGACTGGACAAATGATTGAAAAAATCGAACAGGTTTTATTGAAAGAAAAACCAGACTGGGTTTTGGTTTATGGCGATACTAATTCTACATTAGCTGGTGCTATAGCTGCCTCTAAATTACATATTAAAGTTGCCCATGTTGAAGCAGGCTTAAGATCATTTAATATGGCCATGCCCGAAGAGGTAAACAGAATTTTAACCGATAGAATTAGTTCAATCTTGTTTTGTCCAACTAAAATTGCGATACAAAATTTAGATAATGAAGGCGTCTCAAAGTGGGGTGCGCGGGTCGAGCTAGTTGGTGATGTGATGCAAGATGGGGCTTTATTTTATAAAGGACTTGCTGTTAAACCAAATAATTTAGAGTTAACTGGTGAATTTATATTATCAACCATTCATAGAGCTGAAAATACAGATTGTATTGATCGTTTAACTTCAATTGTTGAATCTTTAAATATTATAGCTAAATCGATTCCTATTGTTTTGCCTTTGCATCCTCGCACTAAATCTAAGCTTGAAGGTTTACAATTTAAATTGTCTTCTTCTATTAAAGTTATTTCGCCTGTTGGTTATTTAAATATGGTTTGGCTAATCGATAACTGTAAATTAGTAATGACTGATAGCGGTGGTTTACAAAAGGAAGCTTTCTTTTTTTCAAAACCATGCATTACATTACGTGATGAAACAGAATGGGTTGAACTCGTACATCACAATTTTAATGTATTAGCTGGTGCGGATAAGAAAAATATTTTATCAGCATTCAATGAATATATATTCAATGATCAGTATGGTATTGACTTATATGGGAATGGTTTTGCCTCAAATAAAATTATTAACTCAATATTAAACTACTGAGTTATTTTTAGTTTGGCTAAAGATGTTTTTGTAAAAGTTTCCCTAGGAGAAGGTTGGATGAATATTAATCAACAAGATGTTCCACTAGTCTCTATTATTATGCCAGCGCACAATGTCAGTCAATTTATTAAAGCTTCAATCAACTCTGTGATTTCACAGTCATTTCAAAATTGGGAGTTACTGGTAGTTGATGATTGCTCTACTGATGATACTATTGATTGTATCCTTCCTTACCTGACTGACAATCGAATCAAACTTATCCGTAATAGTAAAAATTTGGGCGGTGCAGGTTCTCGTAACGTCGCTATATCTGAAGCTAAGGGCCGTTATATAGCTTTCTTAGATTCGGATGATTTATGGACGCCAGATAAACTTGAGCATCAAATTAATTTTATGCAAGAAAATAATATCGGTTTTTCATTTACTTCGCATACGACTATGGATGAGCAAGGGAGTTTACTGGAGCAAATTGCAGTACCAGAAAAAGTTAATTTTAAATCTTTATTGAAGCATAACTATATTGGCTGTTTAACCGCTATTTACGATACTGAGCCTTATGGTAAAATATATATGCCTTTAGTAAAAAAGCGGCAAGACTTTGCTCTTTGGCTTGAACTTCTTAAGCAGTTTGATTATGCCTATTCTTTAAATAAGAATTTAGGTTTTTATAGAATAAGGGCTGGTTCGCTATCTCGCAGTAAGTCTGATGCTTTTAAGTTTTACTGGCGAGTTCTTCGTGATGTTGGTAATTGCAATCATGTTACAGCAAGTTATAACCTTTTCTGTTACCTTAGCATTGTTTACCTAAAAAAGAAGCATACGAATTTTTATAACAAATATATTATAGGCTAATTACATATGCCAAGGATTTTACTTACAGGATCAACAGGTTATATTGGTAGTAAGCTTTATGCTCTTCTTGCTGAACGATTTACAACTGCACGTCTTTCAAGAGGTGCTTTCGCTGACAATTTTGACGAGCTTCATTATTATGTAAATAGCTTTTCTTCAGATAGCAATTTTAGTGCTGCGTTAAACGATGTTGATGTAGTTATCCATTTAGCTGCGAGAGCGCATCTGTTTAATAAGTATGAGCAAGCAGATTTAGAAGGTTATAGAGTTTGCAATACTTATGCAACGCTTTCGCTTGCCAAGCAAGCTGCGGCTAATGGTGTTAAGCGATTTGTTTTTTTAAGCTCTATAGGTGTAATGGGAACTCACAATTCTAGAACTTTTACTTTAGCTGATAAATCGAGCCCTACTGATAATTATTCTATTTCAAAAAATGATGCCGAAATTGGTTTACGTAAAATCTCTGCTGAAACCGGAATGGAGTTGGTTATTATTCGTCCTCCACTTGTTTATGGTAAAGCAGCACCTGGTAATTTTGGTTTGTTATTAAAGTTAGCTAATAAAAACTTGCCATTACCTTTAGGTTCTATAAATAACCAGCGTAGCTTTGTCGCTATTGATAACTTGATAGATTTAATTATTACTTGTGTTGACCACCCTAACGCAGCAGGTGAAACATTTTTAGTTAGTGATGATGAAGATGTTTCAACATCGGCGCTATTAGAAAAATTAATTATCGCTGCGGGTAAAAACCTTTATTGGTTCCTGTTCCTGTATTTATTTTAAAGCTTGCGGCTTCTGCCGTTGGTAAAAAAGCTATGATAGAGCGGTTGGCTAATTCATTAACTGTCGATATAGAACATACCAAAAAAACCTTAAATTGGGCTCCGCCTATTTCTTTAGATGAAGGCATTCGCCGCTGTTTTAAATAGTTACTAATTGGATTGCAAATGATACGTTTATTGGATTTTCTGTTTTCATTATTTGGTTTAGTGTTTGCACTGCCATTTTTGGTTATTTTATATATTATTGGTTTATTCGATACCGGCTCGCCTATCTTTATGCAACAACGAGTAGGGCGTAATAAAAAGCCTTTCACTTTAGTGAAGTTTCGCACCATGAAAGTAGACACAGCATCCGTTGCTAGCCATTTAGCCAGCACTAGCTCTATTACAAAATTCGGTGGTTTTTTGCGTAAAACTAAATTAGATGAATTACCGCAATTGTGGAATGTGTTACTAGGCGATATGAGCCTAGTAGGCCCAAGACCTTGCTTATTTAACCAAGAAGAATTAATAGCCGAGCGCGAACAGCGCGGTGTATTAAAAGCTAGGCCTGGCATCACTGGTTTAGCCCAAGTAAACGAAATTGATATGTCTACCCCAGTGCTGTTAGCAGAAACAGACGCTAAGATGCTAGAAAGCTTAACCTTAGCCGATTACTTTAAATATATATTTATGACGGTAGCGGGCAAGGGCAGTGGGGATAGGGTTAAGTAGCTTGTCGTAGGCAAGCTACTAGTGTTGAATTTTTAGTGCTGAATGTTGAGTTAAAAGCAGTGTATTTTGAAATAAATGTTATATTTTTGTTGTTAATTGCTTGGTTTGATCTATAAGTATATTTATTTGGGGGTTGTGGGGTAGGGATGCCTGTTGATTCGAATAATGTACTTAACAAGTCTTTTTGTTTTGCGGTTAGGGTAATTAAGCTTTATCAGCACTTATGTAAAGAGCAAAAAGAGTATGTGCTTTCTAAGCAGTTGTTGCGTGCGGGTACTTCAATTGGTGCCAATATAAATGAAGCTCAGGCAGGGCAGTCTAAAGCTGATTTTATTGCCAAGATGTGTATTGCTAGTAAAGAGTCACGAGAAACTAAATATTGGCTAAACCTATTATGTGAAACTGGCTATTTAGATATTAGCCAACCACATGTTATAAGCCTACTAGAACAAAGCGAAGAATTAATTAAAATACTAACCACCATTATAAAAAATACCCAAAGAAATAATAAAACTAAACCTAAATAATTTATAACTAAAAACTTAGCTTTACAACTAAACACTAAAAACTCAACCCTCAAAACTAAACAAAGGAGACAGGATGTCGACTGCGTACCCCTCCCCAATTTTCCTTCACCACGGTGCTGTTGATGGCGTTACTGGTTCTTGTCATGAATATAAAATTGCTGATGATTATTCTGTTTTAATTGATTGTGGTTTATTTCAGGGGGCTGAAACCTCTGGTAGTGGCTCTGCTGGTGCTTCTGCTACAAACTCGCAGATTGATTTTGCTATTGAGCATATTAAAGCGTTAATTGTTACCCATGTGCATATTGACCATGTGGGGCGTATTCCTTATTTATTGGCTGCCGGTTTTGCTGGGCCTATTTATTGTACTGAAGCGTCAGCGACTTTGTTGCCTTTGGTGCTTGAAGATGCGCTTAAGGTAGGGGTGACCCGTGATGAGGCGTTAATTAAAGTGTTTTTAGCTAAAATTCATCGCCAGTTAGTGCCTTGTAAGTATAAGCAGTGGCTAACTGTTAAGCCTAATAGTACAAGTACAAGTACTAGTGCTGGGCTGCAAGTTAAGTTTCAGCCGGCGGGGCATATTTTAGGCTCGGCTTATGTAGAGCTTAGGCATAAAGTAGCAACTGCAACTGGCAAGCAAAAGTGGTATAAAACCGTGTTTTCGGGTGATTTAGGCGCGCCTTATGCGCCTTTGTTGCCTGCACCTAAAGCGCCTTTTAGTGCGGATACTGTTGTTATTGAAAGTACCTATGGTGACAGAGTGCATGAAGGCCGGCGCGATAGACAACAGCGCTTACAGCAAGTGTTATTACATGCCTTGCGTGATAACGGTACTGTGTTGTTTCCGGCTTTTAGTATTGGCCGTACCCAAGAGTTATTGTATGAGCTTGAGGCTATTATTCACCGCTTGCGAGGGCAGCAAATTAATAAAGGCTTGCGCTGGGATCAGTTGCAAGTGATTGTAGACTCGCCCTTAGCGGCTAAATTTACTCAAAGTTATCGTGATCTTAAACATTGCTGGGACGCTGAAGCCAAGCAACGCTTACGCCAAGGCCGGCACCCGTTAAATTTTCAGCAGCTACACACTATAGACAGCCACAGTCAGCACTTAGCCTTAGTGCAGTATTTAGCTTCGACTAAACAACCCGCCATTGTTTTAGCTGCCAGTGGCATGTGCCAAGGTGGCCGAGTAGTAAATTACCTATCAGCCCTTTTAGGACATAATGCCCATCAAGTGGTTTTTGTTGGCTACCAAGCCCGTGGCACCTTAGGCGCCGCCATTCAGCAATACGGCCCTAAAGGCGGTTATGTTGATATAGACGATAAACGCATTGATATTAAAGCCGAAGTGATAACATTAAGCGGCTATTCAGCCCATGCTGATAAAACTGGCCTCATTAATTTTATTAACCGCATGCGGCATAAACCGCAGCAGGTGAGAATAGTACACGGTGACGATGGAGCGAAGCGGTCGTTACAGGTGGCGTTACAGCTGTTGGATATAAACGCTGTAATTGCAACGTAGGTGTAATTAAGTCGCAAGTGATGAGTTTTAAGTGTTTAGTGGTGAGTGGCCGCTTCCGGCGGAAGCAGTTACTGCACCGAAGGTGCTTGTTACCGCTTGTGAAACAAGCTAGTCACAGCACTTAAAGTGCGTGTCACCAGAGTGAACGTTAGTGAAATAATATTTTAATAAGGATAATGATGTCGAAGCTAAAAATAGCTGTAGCCGGAACGGGTTATGTTGGGCTGTCAAATGCAATGCTGTTAGCACAGCATAACCAAGTTGTGGCTGTAGATATAATTGCGGAAAAAGTGCAGTTACTTAATGCAAAAAAATCACCTATTGAAGATAAAGAGATTGGTGATTTTCTTGCTAATAAAGATCTGGATTTTACTGCTACTTTAGATAAGCAGCTAGCATATCTAAATGCAGATTTTGTAATTATTGCAACCCCAACAGATTATGACCCGCAAACCAACTATTTTGATACAACGAGTGTTGAAACTGTTATTAAAGACGTAATGGCTATTAACCCAAATGCAGTGATGGTAATAAAATCTACAGTACCTGTTGGTTATACGGAGTCTGCACGTGAACGCTTTGCTACACCAAATTTAATATTTTCGCCAGAATTTTTACGCGAAGGTAAAGCGCTTTACGATAACTTATATCCGTCACGCATTATTGTGGGTGAGCAAAGCGAACGCGCAAAACTTTTTGCAAATTTACTGAAACAAGGCGCTGAGAAGCAAGATGTTGAGGTTTTATTTACCGAATCGACTGAAGCTGAAGCAATTAAATTGTTTTCTAATACCTATTTAGCTATGCGGGTTGCTTATTTTAATGAGCTTGATAGCTATGCAGAAAGTCATGGTTTAAATGCAAAACAAATTATTCAAGGTGTAGGCTTAGATCCGCGGATTGGTACTCATTATAATAATCCTTCATTTGGTTATGGTGGTTATTGTTTACCTAAGGATACCAAGCAGTTGTTAGCTAACTACAAAGATGTACCCAATAACATGATTCGCGCTGTTGTTGATGCTAATAGGACACGTAAAGACTTTATTGCTGAATCAATTCTTAAACGAAACCCGAAAGTGGTTGGGGTGTATCGGTTAGTGATGAAAACGGGGTCTGATAATTTTAGGGCTTCTGCTATTCAGGGAATAATGAAGCGAATTAAAGCCAAGGGTATTGAAGTTATTATATTTGAGCCTGCCTTAATTGAAACTGCTTTTTTTAATTCTCGGGTATTGACTGATTTAACTGAATTTAAACAATTAGCTGATGTAATTGTGTCTAATCGTATGGCTGATGAGCTTATGGATGTGGCAGAGAAAGTGTATACTCGAGATTTGTTTGGTAATGATTAATAATAAAATAGTAAAAGGATATTAGATGTCAGTATTAAAAGCGGTGATCCCTGTTGCAGGCTTAGGTACTAGAATGTTACCGGCAACTAAGGCTATTCCTAAAGAGATGCTGCCTTTAGTGGATAAACCGCTGATTCAATATATTGTTGATGAATGTATTGCGGCGGGTATTAAGCAAATTGTATTAGTTACCCATAGCTCGAAAAATTCGATTGAAAACCATTTTGATAAAAGCTTTGAACTTGAGTCTATGCTAGAAAAGCGAGTAAAGCGGCAGTTGCTAGATGAAGTGCAGGCAATATGCCCCAAAGATGTCACTATTATGCAAGTGCGCCAAGGTGAAGCTAAAGGTTTAGGTCATGCGGTTTTGTGTGCCTTGCCATTAATTGGCGATGCGCCTTTTGCCGTGTTATTACCCGATGTGATAGTAGATGCTTATGATGCTAATTTAGCTAGCGACAATTTAGCTAAAATGATTAAGCTGTATCAAGACAGCCAAATAAGCCAAATTATGGTAGAACCAGTGCCTATGCAGTTAGTAAGTAATTACGGCATTGCTGATGTAAATGGCGAAGTATTAACAGCGGGTAACTCTGCTGCTATTACCAATATTATTGAAAAGCCCAGCCAAGAGCAAGCGCCGTCTAATTTGTCGGTAGTGGGCCGTTATGTATTTAACCCGGCAATTTGGGGCTGCTTAAAGCGCACGCCAACAGGGGCGGGTGATGAAATACAACTAACAGATGCAATTGCCTTATTAATGGAACAGCAACCCGTGCAGGCGCATCATATAAGTGGCCGTAGCCATGATTGCGGTAATAAGCTGGGCTATATTCAGGCATTTATAGAATATGCTATGCGTGACAAAACCCTAGGTGCTGATGTTAAGCAAATGCTGCAGACTTTGTGCCGTTAAGTTTTTACTAATTATCTAGGTTATAAATTCGCTTTAGCTTAGCTTTAATTGGGTTTAGCTAAGGCGAGCGTGTAAATTATACCCACCTAAATGGTTTGTGGCTTGTTCGGGTATTTAGCTTCTGCTAGTATCCATGCGGTTTTTAAGGTGTTAGATTAATTTTTACCCGCTATAACAGTTGTAATAAAACAAGCTGCAAGTCAGGTTGTAAATGGAAACCTTATATGAATGGTTTTATTATATCTTTAGACTTTGAATTGTTTTGGGGGGTAAGAGACTCTCGCGGTGAGGAATACTTCACTGTTTTAAAAAATGTACATCAAGTTGTGCCAAAGCTGCTGCAGCTTTTTAATAAATATAATGTCGCTTGCACTTGGGCTGGTGTTGGGGCCTTATGTGCCAATGACTATGATAGCTTTGTTAATAATACACCTAAGTTACTACCTAGTTATAAAGATACAAAATATAGTCCTTTTCATGATTTAGACTATTTATCTAGCTTAGATCCTAAGCTGTTATTTGCCCCTGATTTAGTAACAGCCATTACTAATACACCTAATCAAGAGTTTGCCTCTCATACTTATTCACACTTTTATTGCTTAGAGCAAGGCCAAATTATTACCGAGTTTACTGCTGATTTAAAAGCCTGCACTGATATTGTTGCGGCTAAACAGATATCGCTGCGCAGCTTGGTTTTTCCTCGTAATCAATTTAATTCTGATTATTTAACCGTATGTAAGCAACAAGGCTTAATTGCTTATAGAGGTAATCCTGAGCATTGGGCTTATAAAGCAGAAAGCCGTAATGAACGCAGTGCTATAAAACGATTATTTAGGCTAATTGACACTTATATTCCGTTAAGTGGATCTTTGCGGCAACAGGTTAAGTTAGACAAGGCCTCAGGCATGGTGGATGTGCCAGCCAGTTTGTTTTTTCGGCCTTATTCGTCTAAGTTACGCTTTTTAGATGGCATTAAACTGCGCCGGTTAAAGTGGTCTATGACACGCACGGCTAAAAAAGGCGGCGTTTTTCATTTATGGTGGCATCCACATAATTTTGGCCAATATACCGAACAAAACTTACAGCAACTAGAGTTGTTGTTGCAGCATTATCAGATGTTAAATAAGCGCTATGGCTTTAAGTCTGTGACTATGCAGCAGGCGGCAACCCAGTTTTTAGCAGGTAAAGCATGCGGCACTTAGTGGTTTTAGGTAGGGCTTCTGCTTCAACTCAGATGTTAATTCAAACTATGACGGAAGCGGGCTTTAAAGTAGATTGGGTAGAAGAGCGCCGTGACGATAAAAAACAGCTTTTATTGCGACGAATAAAGAAGCAGGGGCTTGTTAAGGTGTTTGGCCAAGTGTGCTTTATGCTGGTGCAAAAGTATTTAAGCTTTGCTAGCAAAAAACGCCGGCAACAAATTTTAGCTGGCTTTCATTCTATTGCCAGTATTAAGCCGATATTTACGACGACGAATGTTAATTCTGCTGATGCTATGGCCTTTTTAGCCTCGCTATCGCCAGATATTGTGATCCTAAGTGGTACTCGTATTTTAAGCCCTGAATTACTGGCTGTGTTTAGTTGCCCCGTTATTAATATTCACGCTGGAATAAACCCTAAATATCGCGGTGTGCATGGTGGTTATTGGGCCTTAGTGAATAAAGATGCAGCAAACTTTGGTTCGACTATTCATAGGGTTGATACTGGCATTGATACGGGGGATGTTCTGGCTTATGCCTTTAGTGCTATAACTAGCCAAGATAACTTTGCAACTTACCCCTTATTGCAGCAAAAAGCGGCGATGAGCCTATTACCTAAGGTGGTTGATGATTTATTGGCTAATAAGGTTAACTGTATTCAACCTAGCTTAGACTCGCAACTGTGGAGCCACCCTACGTTATTGCAGTATCTTATTAATCGGTTTAAAGCAGGTGTGAAATAGATTGCGCATTGTTCATATATTTAGCGCCTTATATCAAGGTGGCGCAGAAAATCAGCTGGAGTTGTTAATTAGCCAGTCGCAACAGGCCACACCTGATGTTGAGCATATTGTAATTAGCCTAAAAAGTGATAAAACCGCACTTTGGCAGCGGCTTGAACAAAAAAATATTCCTATTTATAGCTGCAACCTGAATAACCCTTTGAACCTAAAAGCGGTTTTGACGCTGCGTAACTTATTAAAGCAGCTGAATTCGGCGCAAACGGTTTTTCAGTGCTGGATGTATCATGCTAATTTTTTTACTAGCATAGCGGCGGCTAGGTTGCCGGTTAAGCTGGTTTGGGCCATTCGTCGTAGTCAAATTCCTACAGGGATAACGGGGCTAATTTCTAAAGCGTCTGCCTGGTTAAGCCATAGGCTGAAACCCCATATTATAAGTAATTCTGAGGCAGGTTTAGCTTCACATGGCCAAGCCGGTTATTACTTAGCTAAATCGCTTGTTATTGCTAATGGATTTGCAACCGACGCTTTTGCTGCTATGTCGGATACATTTACAAAGCCTAACGCTAACCAAGCTGAACTAAAGCAAAATTACCAATTTGCTGTTATTGGCCGTTATGCGCAAGTAAAGGGCCATAAGTTTTTATTAGAGGCCATTTTATTATTACAACAGCAACTGCCTGCCGCTGAGTTTGGCCATTTGACATTTACTTTTGTTGGTCGTGATATTGCAACGGCTAGTGCATTAAAGCCTTATTTAGATAACCCTATTATTCGCCAGCATTGCCAGTTTATTGGCGAAGTTGCCGATGTATCTGAGGTGTTGCAGGATAGTGATTGTTTAATTTTACCCTCGCTTAGCGAAGGCTTTCCTAATGTGTTGGTAGAGGCAATGTTAACCAATAAGTACTGTATAGCGACTGACGTAGGTGATGTTAAACGGATTTTGGCAGATAAAGTGCCTAGCATTAAGCCCGGTTGTGCCGAGCAATTATGCCGCGCTATGCTTGATTATCTGCATAACGATAGACAACAGAACCTCGCCATAGGGCGTGAGCTAGGAGACTTAGCTCGCAGCCAGTTTTCAATTGCTGCCAGCTGGCAGGCGTATTTGCGTCTTTATTCTATGTTACTAAAAGCCTGTTAGTAAGAGCCTGTTACTAAGAAAATGTTACTAGGAAAATAATATTTATGTGTGGTTTTGCTGGAATTTGGTCCGCAACGAAAAGTGACAGAATAAATGTTGAAGCACTGCAGGCTATGGGGCAGGCTATAGTACACAGAGGGCCAGATGATCAGGGTGTTTGGTTAAATGATCTGCACTCTGCCGGCTTTGTTCATCGGCGCTTATCTATAGTTGACCTTTCTGCTGCCGGACACCAGCCAATGCTTTCACCGACTGGGCGCTATGTAATTGCTTTTAATGGTGAAATTTATAATCACTTAGCTATTAGAAAAGAAATAGATAGCTGTGCTGATGTTAATTGGCAAGGCCATTCAGATACTGAAACACTATTAGCGGCTATTGATATTTTTGGCTTAGCGGCAACACTGGAAAAACTGGTTGGTATGTTCGCTTTTTCGCTTTGGGATAACCAGGATAACAGCCTGATTTTAGTGCGGGATCGTTTAGGTGAAAAGCCGTTATATTTTGCTTCTGTTGCTGATGATATTGTTTTTGGCTCTGAACTAAGCTGTATTGAAGCGGTATTAAGCAAAGATGAGTTAAGCATAGACAGAGCGGCGCTTTCACAGCTTATACGCCAAGGCTATATTGTTGCACCTTTAAGTATTTATAAGGAAGTTAAAAAATTGCAGCCTGGTCAATATGTACGCTTTAACAGTAAAGGGGCAGTTTTTAAAAGCTATTGGTCAGTTACAGACATTATTGAGCAAGGCGATAAGCTAGAGTTGAGTGAAGAGACAGCAGCAATAGAGCTAGAAGCTTTGCTGTTACAAAGCTTAAAAGATCAAATGATTGCTGATGTGCCTTTAGGTGCTTTTTTATCGGGCGGCGTTGATTCTTCTTTAGTTGTGGCTTTGATGCAAAAGTTATCTGATCGACCAGTTAAAACTTATTCAATAGGTTTTGATGATGCTAAGTATGACGAAGCTATATTTGCTAAAGAAGTTGCTAAGCATTTAGGCACAGAACATACCAGTTTATATATATCGGATAAGCAGGTATTAGAGACTGTTAATTTGATGGCGGATATTTATAGCGAACCTTTTGCTGATTCAAGCCAGCTACCTATGTATTTAGTTTGTGCTATGGCGAAACAACATGTCACGGTTTGCTTGTCGGGCGATGGCGGTGATGAGCTATTTTGGGGCTATAGCCGTTATCAGCAAACGTTAGCGGCATGGCAGAAGTTATCAGGGCTATCTCAGTTTACTTGCGCTGGGCTACAAATGTTGCAGCGGCTATTACCGATTAGAGTTTTAAATAAAGTGGGGGCTTTATCGGCTAAAGATGCCTTAGTTGGCGATAAGATTAGCAAAGCATTAGAGCTTTTAACTATAACTGACTTTAAGCAGTTTTATCGAAGCTTTATGATGGCAAGCTACAGAAATGTACCTAACTTAGTTATTAATGGTGATGAAGGCTTAGTAGAGCTGATGTTATCAGCAAAAGCATTAAGTAAGTTGCCTACAGAAGATGTTATGCCAGCGATTGATTTAGTAACATATTTACCGGATGACATTTTATGTAAGGTTGACCGTGCCGCTATGGGCGTATCATTAGAAGGCCGAATACCACTGTTAGATCATCGCATTGTTGAGTTTGCGTTAAAATTACCGCAAGCCATAAAGTATAAAAATAAAACGGCTAAAAGCCCACTGCGTAATATTTTATATAAATATGTTCCTCAGAATTTGATAGAAAGGCCTAAAAAAGGCTTTTCGGTACCTTTAGCTCAGTGGCTTAGGAATGAGCTTAAGGATTGGGCCGAGCAATTACTTGACTTTGAAACACTAAAGGCGGATGGCTATTTTGATCCAAAACAGGTGCATAAGTTGTGGCAAGCTCACCTTTCTGAACATAGAAATTGGTCTGGTGTACTGTGGAACATTTTAATGTTTCAAGCTTGGCTGGCTAAAAGGCGCAGTTAAAACCTAACTAATTTAAGCTGGTTTTGAATAGCTAGACTAAGCCTTAACCTAGCTACTATGGCTGTTTTGACTTGTTTGTGTAATGGGCTTCTGCTAGTATCCATGCGGTTTTTAGAGGGCTTTTAGTTAAATACTTTATATAGGGCGACAGCTATTTTTTTTCGATTGGTTTTCTTTATTGGCTGTATTTTTTTAACTGCTTTATATCCATGCCAGTTAGTTGCCTCGCCGTGGGTAAATACTGATGATCGCTATTTACGAACCAGCATAAAACTCTTAGCTGATGCTGGTTATCTTAATATTCCTATTAATACTTATCCGTTAATGTGGCAGCCTATTTTAGCTGAGTTAGCTAAGGTTGACCGTTCACAGCTTACAGACTCTGAATTATTGGCTTTTTTGCGCTTAACTTCGGCTGTTAACCATGCCCGTACCGAGCATATAAAAACACTAGAAATAAGCGCAGCGACTGATAGTTTTGCGCCTTCTGGCTTTGCTAACAACTATGCACAGCGCGCAAAAATAAAAGTGGGCACTGAGTTTAAAGGCAATAATTGGGCATTAGGTATTGTTAAAAGCTTTAACTATAAACCTTTTTCTTGGTCTGATACTTATCACTTTTCTGCTGATGAGAATGAGGCAATATTTACTGACTATAACCCAAGCCATGATTGGCAGGGGAGTTATGCCGCTGTCACCTTGGGCAATTGGGTGCTTTTGGCAACCCAGCAACAGCAATGGTGGGGGCCAGGTTATGATACTAGCTTTAATTTTAGTCATAATGGCCCAGCGGCAAAGAAACTGCGCTTAAACCGACTTAATTCTGCTTTACCTTTTAATGACAGCTTAGACTTTTTGGGCAACGCTAATGTTAGCTTAGAGCTTGGCCAGCAAGCCGGTAGTGCTTTGCTACGCCATCATAACTTTGCTGCAGCGCGTATTAGCATAAAGCCTTGGTCTGCCTTAGAAGTCGCAACAAGTTTAACCTATCATCAAGCCTTAGATAATGAAGTTGCTAGGCGTTTAAACGCCATTCATCAGTTAGGCTTGGCTAATGCTGATAAAACAGCAAGTTTGTCTCAGTCTCAGTTGCAGACTATAGGCACTAACATTTTCTTTGAAGATAGAACTGCTTTCTTTGAAGATAAAAGCACTGCCCTTAAAGAAGAATATGCGGCTACTACTATTAGCCAATTAGATGTTAGATACAGCATAACGGCTAACACAGCTGTTTATGCTGGTGTTAGCCTGGCGAATGGCCAAAGCCGGCGTGCTGCATACGCGAATAATCGCTATACAAGTTCGAGTAATAACCTTGGCAACCTGAGCAATAAAGCGACTAGCCGTGAGAGCAATGCGGGCTATTTAGTTGGCGCTGAGTACAATATTGCGAATGTAAACCATCAATTAAGTTTAACCGCTGAGCTACAAAAAATTGCAGATAATTATCCGCATTGGTTAAGCCAAGGCGGTGCTGATGCTGCTTTAGTGCCTTCTGAACAATTACTAATTGCAGTGCAAGGCTATCAAGGCAATGGCCAGGCTAGTTATATTCATTTTAAACAGCAGAGCTTTGCTCAACAAGGTATTGCTAAACAAAGTATTGCTCAAGAAGGTATTGTTAAACAGCGTCAAACACTAGAGTTAGGTTATCAGCAGCCGTTATTTAAAGGCTTAATAAGTGTTGATTATCAACTTCAGCGGCAGCAGTTATTGGCTAATGGCGCAGCTAATGCTAGTGCTAATATTAGTGCTGATACTCGTACTGATGCGAATGCTGGTGCGAGTAACATAAATAAAACTAAATATGAGCATAAAGTGGCTTTACGCTGGGAGTGGCGTTGGTAATTGTGTAATAGCGGCTTTAGGCTAACACGTTTTAACAAAAAATTGAGACTAAGTAATTCAGAGTGGCCGATTTAGGTTATAATCCGCCGATTATGCAGCATAATTCACTGGCCTAGGGTTTAGGGTTTAGGTTTTAGGTTTTAGTGCGTTAGCGTGGTTATTGTAAAAATTAGCTACAGGTTGAACAATAATAATGGAGTTCCCAGGTGTTTAAGATTGCAATTCGAACCTTATTGGTAGCCGCTTTAAGCTTATGGTCGGCCGTAGTGGCAGCGCAGGCTGTTACTCCGGCCATGCTGGAACAATTTAAACAGCTGCCACGAGCACAGCAAGAGCAATTAGCCCAGCAGTATGGCATAAACTTAAGTGATTTAGGTTTAACGGGGGCGTCTTCATCTGACTCTGAAAACCCTGATGACGAATTATTGCAACGGCAGAAACAAAGAAAGCAACAAGAAGAAAAAGACAAGAAAACAGCAGATACCGAACTTAAACGTTTTGGTATGAATATGTTTGAACCTGCTAGTTCTTCTTTTTCTAGTGCTAAAAACCTGCCGGTTCCAGATGAGTATATTTTAGGCCCTGGTGATAATTTACAATTACAACTTTTTGGCAAAGTGAATCGTGATGTTAACGCTAAAGTAAACCGTGATGGTGCAATAAATATTGCTGATATGGGGGCGTTACAAGTATCGGGCTTGCGTTATGCCGAAGCCAAAGATCTTATTATTGAGCGCGTTAAACAGCAATTATTAGGAACCAATGTTGCCGTTAGCATGGGGGCGTTACGCACTATTAATGTGATTATTGCCGGTGAGGCGAAATATCCTGGCTCTTATAATTTACCCGCGCTAAGTTCAGTAACTCAGGCACTTTTTGCCGCTGGCGGTGTAAGCGAGATTGGTAGCTTGCGGCATATTTCTGTGCAACGCTCAGCCAAAAGTGTTGCTAGGTTCGATTTATATGACTTATTACTAAAAGGTAATGCCACTAATAATGTGTTTTTAAAAGATGGTGATGTTGTCTTTGTGGCGCCAGTGACGGCTATTGCTGAAGTGAGTGGTGAGGTTCATCGCCCTGCTAAGTATGAAGTGTCGGCGACAGATACATTGCAAGATTTATTAGCCATGGCAGGTGGTGCGACGCCTAAGGCTTACCCACAAAAAGCGGTGTTAGAGCGCTTTAATAAACATAATTATCGTGAATATTTAAGTGTTGATTTAACAAACCCTAAGCAGCAAAAGTTACAGGTTAGAGCCGGTGACGCCCTTAAAATTGGTGCTACCTCGCCGCAAGTACAAAATGCGGTCACATTAGTGGGGGCTGTTGTTCGCCCTGGTGTGCATGCTTGGCAGCCAGGCTTAAAGTTAACAGATTTATTAGGCTCTAGATGGTCTGACTTACACCGAACGGCAGATTTAAACTACGGAATTATTTTAAGAGAAATTAATCCGTTAGGTGATATAGACATATTGCAGTTTAGGTTAGCTGATGCTATTAACCAGCCAAACAGTGCCGACAATATTGAGCTTAAAGCTAGAGATACAGTAGTAGTGTTTCATCAAGCTTTGCAGACCTTCCAGCGCTCGGCATTAAATAAATATTTGCGTGATAAATTAGAGCAGCGCTTTGATATTGCAATAGAGTTGCGTTGGTTAAATCAGTTAGATATTGCTGAAGACGGTTTTAGGTTAATGTCTGAACCAGAAGTGCTAACCGAAGAGCGCTTAATGGCAGATATTAAAAAATTACAGTCAGCCGAAGGCCGCCTTTTTGCCGATGACATAACTAAGCAAGAACAAGAAAAAGCCTTAAAAGAAAGCTTTGCTTATTTATTAGATAATGTTTTAGATGATGCAGAATTAATTAAATTTACGCCGCATCTTACCCGTACTGAGTTACTTTACCCTGTGTTACAAAAGCTACGCCAACAAGCACGCAATGGGGTTGAGGCTAAAATTGTTAGTGTTAATGGTGAAGTATTAGTTGAGGGTGATTACCCACAACCAATAGGTGGCACTGTATTAGATTTAATTGATGCTGCAGGGGGACTAAAAGATTCTGCCTTTTTAAAACGTGCTGAGTTAACCCGCGCAGTGGCTAATAGTGGCTCGGCACGAGGGGTGTATATTGAGCATGAAAGCGTTGATTTGTCGCAAGTATTATCTGGCCAGCACAATATTGCTTTAGCCAGCCGTGATCGTTTAAATGTGTTTGCTGTACCTGAATGGGATTTAGATAAAACCATTACTTTACATGGCGAAGTGAAATTCCCTGGTGTTTATACCATTCAGCAAGGTGAGAAACTGTCTGATGTAATAAAGCGTGCCGGTGGCTTAACTAATAATGCCTTTGTTGATGGTAGCTTATTTACCCGTGAGCAAATTCGTGAGCGTGAAGCCCAGCAGCTTAAAAAGTTAAGTGAGCAGTTACGTGCTGATATTGCGGCCAAGTCGTTATCTAGTGAAATTGCTAGAATATCACCTGAAGATTCTATTACCATGATTAATGAAATAGAAAAGGTGAAGCCGATAGGTCGTTTAGTTATTGATTTACCAATGATTATTGCTGGTGAACCTAGTGCCGATTTACAAGTAGAAGATGGTGATGAGCTGTTTATTCCAAGAGAAAACAATACTATTTCTATTGTAGGTGAAGTGCAGCACCCTAGCAGCCATCGCTTTGCTAATAACCAAATTTTAGAAGACTACTTAAAGTTAGCTGGCGGCTTTCGTATACGAGCTGATAAAGACCGCGTTTATGTTATTCGCGCCAATGGCTCGGTAATGGTGCCTGAAAGCAGCTGGTTTAGTGCTAGCCAAAACAACTTAAAAGCGGGTGATACTATCGTTGTGCCACTAGATACCGAATATAAAGATAATTTAAATCTGTGGGCTCAGGTTACGCAAATTTTCTATCAAACTGCGGTTGCTATAGCTGCCTTGAATAGCTTCTAATTTAATAGGATTGGCATGACTTCAAAAAACTCTAAAACAACACTGTCGGATAATATTACGTTAGACGAGCTGTTTGCGGTAATTTGGCAGCGCAAGTGGTCTATTATGATTTTTGTTTTTATTTGCTCGGTTGGTGCGGTATTTTATACGCTAAGTCTACCGAATATTTATAGAGCTGAAATGATTTTAGCGCCTGCAGGCGAAGATTCTAGCTTAAAGCTTCCAGGCCAATTAGGTGGATTAGCGGCTTTGGCGGGAGTTAATTTAGGTTCGTCGTCAGGTAAAGATAAGACACTCGCCATAGAAGTATTAAAGTCACGTGGCTTTATGATGCGCTTTATTGAAAAGTATGACTTATATGTACCGGCATTTGCAGCTAAGGGGTGGGATCGTGAAACTGACACCTTGATTATTAATGAAAAGTTATATGATCCTGAGCGTCAGGAGTGGGTTAGAGAGCATAAGCCCTATCAACAAGTTAAACCTTCTTCTTTGGAGGTACATAAAGAATTTGAAAAAACCTTTAACTTAGATCAAGACAAGTTAACTGGCATGATTAAGGTTTCTTTACAGCATTATTCACCAGCGTTAGCTAGAGATTGGTTAACCTTGATGGTTAAAGAGTTAAATGAAGACATTAGAGTAAGAACCATAAACGAAGCCGAATCTAGCATAGCCTTTTTACAAAAACATGTTAATGAAGCAGAAATAGCTGACATTAGAACTATGCTTTATTTGCTAATTGAAGAGCAAACAAAAAACTTAATGTTAGCCAATGTGCGCGATGAGTATGTATTAAAAGTGGTTGATCCTGCCGTTGTTCCAGAAGAAAAATATGGCCCTAAGCGTGCGCTGATTGTGGTTTTAATTGCTTTTCTATCAACCATATTGGCGATGCTTGTCAGTATTATGATGGCTAGAAAGTGATTCGTCGGCTAAGTAACTTTTTGCAGTTTGGTAATTTATAATGAAAATTTTAGTAACTGGCGGGGCGGGTTTTATTGGCTCTGCCGTCGTGCGTTATATTATTGAACATACCGCTTCAAGTGTGATTAATGTTGATAAATTAACTTACGCAGGCAACTTAAACTCGTTAGTGTCGGTAGCAGAAAACCCGCGCTATTATTTTGAGCAGGTTGATATTTGTGATCGCGCTGAAGTAGAGCGGGTGTTTAACCAGCATCAACCTGATTGTGTAATGCACCTAGCAGCAGAAAGCCACGTTGACCGCTCGATAGACGGCCCAGCTGAGTTTATTCATACTAATATTATTGGTACCTATACGTTATTAGAAGTAGCCCGACACTATTGGCAGCAACTAGCTGAGCCGAAAAAAGCTAACTTTAAATTTCATCATATTAGTACCGACGAAGTCTATGGTGATTTACCGCATCCGGCAGACGAGGTCGCTGACGCGAGTGATGAGGAAAGCAGTGTTGAGGGTTTAGTGGTGAGTGCTGAGTTAACAGCGCAAGTAATTAACACTCAAAACTCAAAACTAAAAACTCATAACTCAGCCCTTCCACTGTTTACTGAAATTACACCTTATGCGCCAAGCTCACCTTATTCTGCCAGTAAAGCCGCAAGCGATCATTTAGTGCGGGCTTGGCTTCGTACTTATGGTTTACCGACAGTGATTACTAACTGCTCTAATAATTATGGGCCTTATCATTTTCCTGAAAAGCTTATTCCGCTGGTTATTTTAAATGCCTTAGCCGGTAAGCCGCTGCCTATTTATGGTAAGGGTGATCAAATTCGTGATTGGTTGTATGTAGACGATCATGCGCGGGCTTTATATAAAGTGGTTACCGAAGGCAAAATAGGTGAAACCTATAATATTGGCGGTCATAACGAAAAAACAAATTTAGACGTAGTAGAAACCATCTGCCAAATTCTAGACGAACTAGCACCGCTAAACTCAACACAAAACACTGAGCATTCACCACTTAACATTCAAAACTACAAAAGTTTGATAACTTTTGTAAAAGATCGTCCCGGCCATGATCGTCGTTATGCTATTGATGCGTCGAAAATTCAGCGTGAACTAGGCTGGGCGCCTGAAGAGAGTTTTGAAACTGGGCTTAGAAAAACCGTGCAGTGGTTTCTTGATAATAAAAGCTGGTGGCAAGCTGTGCTGGATGGCAGCTATCAGCAATAGCGCCTTGGCGCAATTGAATGTTAAGTTTTAAGTTTTTAGTGTTGAATTCAAACTTAAAATTACATTATTAAATTAATGCCAATAGCTAGCTAAACTATTGACTAATATTGTAAAAACATCACAAATTAAGAAGTGATATGACTAATTTAAAATTAAACACTAAAAATTCAACATTAAACAATACTAAAGGTATTGTGTTAGCCGGTGGTTCAGGAACGCGGCTTTACCCTATTACTATGGGTGTATCAAAACAGTTGTTGCCTATTTATGATAAGCCGATGATTTATTACCCCTTGTCGGTATTAATGCTGGCGGGCATTCGTGAGATTTTAATTATTACTACGCCAGAAGATAAAGCGGCATTTCAGCGTTTGCTGGGTGATGGCTCTGCCTTTGGGATCAGTTTAAGTTATGCTGTGCAACCAAGCCCAGACGGGCTTGCCCAAGCCTTTATTATTGGCGAGGAATTTATAGGCCAAGACAATGTTTGCTTAGTCTTAGGGGATAATATTTTTTATGGCCAGCATTTTTCCGATAAATTACATGCAGCCATTAAAAAGTCGCAAGGCGCAACAGTGTTTGGCTATCATGTGACTGATCCTGAGCGTTTTGGTGTAGTTGAATTTGATGACCAAGACAAAGTGTTATCAATTGAAGAAAAACCGGCTAAGCCTAAGTCACATTATGCGGTAACAGGCCTGTACTTTTATGATAACGATGTTATTGATATCGCAAAAAATATCCGTCCTTCGACAAGAGGCGAGCTGGAAATTACTGATGTGAATAACGCCTACTTAACGCGCGGCACCTTAAGTGTAAGCTTGTTAGGTCGTGGCTTTGCCTGGCTTGATACTGGCACTCATGATTCTTTGTTAGAAGCTGGCCAATTTGTGCAAACGATAGAGCATAGACAAGGGCTTAAAGTTGCTTGCTTAGAAGAAATTGCTTTTCGTAATGGCTGGTTAAATGTTGATGAGTTAATGCAACGCTACCAGCGTTTCTCTAAAACGGGCTATGGCGCTTACTTACTAAAAGTGGCAGAGGGATATAAATGAAAGTAATTAATACACCACTGCAAGATTGTGTGCTTATTGAACCTAAGGTATTTGGTGATGAGCGAGGCTTTTTTGTTGAGTGTTTTCATGCTGAACGTTATCAGCAACAAACAGGTATTAATTTAGCTTTTGTTCAGGATAATCATTCTCGGTCGGCTAAAGGCGTGCTTAGAGGGTTACACTTTCAAAAAACGCGCCCTCAAGGCAAATTAGTTAGAGTTGTCAGAGGTGAAGTTTACGATGTCGCCGTTGATTTAAGGCCTGATTCTCGCACTTTTGGTCAATGGTATGGTGTTTATCTTTCGGAACAAAACTTTCGCCAACTTTGGGTTCCACCAGGTTTTGCTCATGGCTTCCAAGTGGTCTCTGATATTGCTGACTTTGAATATAAGTGCACTGATTATTATGCACCAGAAGATGAAGGAAGCATTTGTTGGAATGATGAGCAGCTAAATATTAGTTGGCCTATTACTGAACCGGTGCTTTCAGATAAAGATAGCCGTGCTCCAACTTTTGCATCGTTGTTTGCTAAATGAAGGTATTAATTTTAGGTGGAACTGGCCAGTTAGGCACATGCCTACAAGCGGTGTTAAGCCAAGCGGGCATAGCATTTGAGGCCCCGAGTAGAAGAGAGCTTAATTTAGAAACTGAGCTTGAGTTTACAACCTTAGTTGCTGCTGTAAAACCTAGTATAGTGGTTAATGCTGCAGCCTATACTGCTGTTGATAAAGCTGAACATGAGCCGGAGTTGGCTTATATGCTTAATGCGACTATGCCTGAAAAATTGGCTATTGCTTGTCAACAAGCAGATTTGCCTTTAATTCATATTTCAACAGATTATGTCTTTAATGGTAAAACTAACAAGCCTTATTTTGAGTCAGATTTAACTGAGCCGGTTTCGGTGTATGGCAAGAGTAAGCTTGCTGGTGAACTGGCTGTGCTTGAGCACTGTGAGCAGGCTATTATTATTCGTACTAGCTGGTTATATAGTGAATATGGTAATAACTTTTTAAAGACGATGATCCGCTTAAGTAAAGAGCGCAGCCAGCTAAATGTCGTGGCCGATCAAATAGGTACGCCTACTTATGCCGGTGACTTAGCACTGGCCATCTTAAAAATAATTCAACATAGTCAACACGCTAAATTGCATAAAGATATCTATCATTTTGCTAACTTAGGTGTGGCATCTTGGTATGATTTTGCTTGGCATATATTTAAACAAACAGCTAGCAAGATAGAGTTAAATGCTATTACGACTGAGCAATATCCTACGCCAGCAACTAGACCAGCCTATAGTATTTTAAATTCTCAAAAGATTTCAAACCATTATGGTGTTGTTAATCGGCATTGGCTTGATGCCTTAACCGCTATGATGCCTGATCTTCCTTGAGTTGCTGTTATGTTGTTTAAGCATAGTATTTTATACTTTTTAGCAAGGTTAGGGCCTGCAATTATTACCTTACTGGCCTTATCTGTTTATACCCGATTGTTAACGCCTGAAGATTATGGTTTTTACTCGTTAACTATTGTTGTCGCAATGGGGTTAAATACTATTGTTTTTCAGTGGATAAGCTTAGCTTTAGGACGTTTTTTGCCTGAAGTGAATGATGCTCGGCTTAAAAAGCAATGGGTGTCTACGGCTGTGTATAGTTGGCTGTGTATAGCATTAATAATAAGTGTAGCTACTTATTTTTTACCGTTGGATGATTACTTATCCCAGTTTTCAGTTATTTTTTCTATTGTGGGTATTCTTGCCGCTGGGCAAGGGTGGTTTGCACTTGCATTGCGCTTTGACAATATCGCTCTTAGGCCGGTACGTTACGGTATCGCATCACTGATTAAAAGTGGGCTAGCTTTATTGCTGGGGGGCGCTGCTTTACATTTTGGCTTGGATGTTCGAGCTGTATTAATGATGTTGCTAATTGCCTTGCTTTTAAGCAGCTTGTTACAGAGGTCTGAGTGGGCTAACTCTGATATTCGCTTTTTTGATAAGAGTATTTTTATTAAGATGTTAGTTTACGGTATGCCATTAACAATGACATTTGTAATGACTTTCTTAATTGATGCTAGTGGGCGGTTTTTTATAGCGAAATACCAAGGCCCAGCCGAAGTTGGCGTTTTTTCAGCTTCTTTTGAGTTTATACAATATATTATTGGTACCTTGCTGGGTATTATTCACTTAGCTGCATTTCCTTTGATAATTAGTAAATTAAATAAAGAAGGCGAGATTGCTGCAAGAAAGCAGCTAGTCATAAATTTTGAGTTACTATTAGCTGTCGCTGCGGCTTCTTGTGTTGGTCTTGCATTATTAAGTGCTGATGTTGCAGCTTTATTTATGGGCGAAAACTTTAGAGCTGGTGCTAATACGTTAATGCCTTGGCTAGCGCTTGCTTTATTTTTAAGCGTGATAAGATCTTATTATTTTGATTATGCTTTTCAGTTAGGTAGCAATACTGTTTTGCAGTTTTATACTGTTGCTGTAGGGGCATTAGTTAATATTATTGCTTGTATTATATTGATCCCAATTTGTGGCCTTAGTGGCGCTGCTGTTGCCATTTGCTACGGCTTTGCTGCATCGCTAGTTACTAGTATTGTATTAGGGAAATATGCCTTTGTAATGCCAGCTTTACCTAAGTTAGCTATTGTTAAGGTGGCTTTTGCTATTTGCTGTATGGTATTAGCAATTGTTCAGTTACCTGTGCTAACCGCTTTATGGGCGTTAATATTGAAAACGCTAGTTGGGGGAGCTGTGTTTATCTCAGTGATGATTATGATGAATTATATGAATGTTCGTCAATTACTGAAGGAGCGCTATTTTGCTCGAGGTGCATGAAAATAATAAGCATGAGCCATCAAACTTTAATTGGTGCTTAATAATAGCTTTAATTATCTCTTTGTACTTTCCCTCTTCGTTAGGTGGGGTTATTAACCCTTACTTAACTGTACTTAGTTATTGCCTAGCTATTTTTATTATTTTATTTGGTGCTTTATTATTTAAAGTTACGTTATCAAAAAAGTTGCTATCGTTTTCTTTTTTATTGCTCTTGACTTTAAGTGCGATGTCTGTTTTTTCACCTTTTGGTCATTTGACCTTAGGGGCGTTAGTACCTTATATTGCCCTTTGTTTGATTTGTTCAATTAATATTAGAGACTTGTACTTTACTAAAAATCAAATAAGAGTCGTCTTGTTACTTATATTATCACTTCTTATTTTTGCACTTTGTATTAGTTTTGAATCGAAAGCAGTTATTGAATTTCAACGTACTTTCTATCAGCAATTATATCCAGAACTATTTGATTTTATGGTTACTTGGGCTAATAAGCCTGTCATTGTGTTTGCTACTCATTCTGTTGCTGGTTTTGCTTTTTTTATTATTGCTTTTGTTTGTTTGGTTTTTTCACGTCTAGTTTGTACTTTTAGTGCAAAGTGTATACTGCGGTTTTTTAGTGTCGCATTTTCAATTTTGCTTTTATTGCTTTTGTCTAATACTGGTTTTTTCTTATTTTTTATAATGGTTTTAGCCTATTTTTACTATATTTTTCGTGCTGTTAATGTTGTTATTGTAATGCTGTTTTTGCTAGTTTTATTTTATTTTATTTTTATTAATTTAAATACAGTTGTATGGTTCGTGGAAGATGTTTCTAAATTGTTTTTTAATGTTGTTTTAAGAGAGGATAATGGCTTGCTATCAAGGTTTTCGTTAGGTGGGAGGCTTGCTGGTAGCTATGCTTATGTTTTTGATTCACCTATACTTGGTGTTGGTTTTACTTCAGGTGGTGATCTTGCGTTTGGTGATAATATTTTATCTGAATATGTATTGCGAGGCGGCTTTTTTGGTTATTTTTTAGTGCTTGTTATTGTAGTGGGTTATTTGTACTCGAATATTAAATCTTTTGCTTCTTTTATTTTAGTGTTAGGT
Source organism: Rheinheimera sp. MMS21-TC3 (assembly GCF_032229285.1). Classification (NCBI taxonomy): domain Bacteria; kingdom Pseudomonadati; phylum Pseudomonadota; class Gammaproteobacteria; order Chromatiales; family Chromatiaceae; genus Rheinheimera; species Rheinheimera sp. MMS21-TC3. The sequence continues at coordinate 2,494,562 of NZ_CP135084.1, read as the reverse complement.
TTTGTGTTTGTTTCTGATTTGGGCTATCCGCTATTTGTTGCGTCTAGATTTGTTTTTATTTTTCCTGTTTTAATCGTTTTGGTTAATATGTATTTTGAAATGAATTTATCTAAAATAGATAAGCAACAAAAAATAACCGCTGATTTAAAAAGGGCTGAACAATGAAAGTAGCGGTACTTACTCAGGGTAAAAATATCCCTAGCACTCGGTTTCGTGTAAGCCAATATGCTGATAAGTTTAATTCTAAAGATATTAATTTAATTTTTTATCATGCTAAGAAATCTGCATATCCACCTGTTAGTAAATGGCAGCGGTTTGCTTGGTTTATTTCTGAAGTTACACATAGACTCGGGCAAATACGTACTATCAATAATTCGGATATTGACTGTGTTATTTTACAGCGCGAGCTTATTTCGACTTTACCTACATTAGAGCGCTTTATACGTAAGCCTATTATTTTTGATGTTGATGATGCTATTTTCTTGCGTAAAAAAGGCTTGGCAGCAAAAACTATTGCTTCTTTAGCATCGCATATTACATGTGGTAACAGTTACTTAGCTGATTATTTTAAGCAGTTTAATAAACCATTAAGCATTATTCCTACCCCTGTTGACACTAGTAGATTTACACCTAAACCCGTAAGTACTGAACAGTTATTTTTGGGCTGGTCTGGCTCTTCGAGCGGTTTTAAATATTTATATGAAATAGAATCTGGTTTAATTGATGCGCTATCGGCATGCCCTGATTGGAAATTATTAATTATTGCTGATGTAAAACCGCGCTTTAAGCAATTGCCCGATGAAAAAGTAGTTTTTATTAAGTGGAGCCCTGAAGTTGAGGTTAGCGCAATTCAGCGAATGAGCATTGGGTTGATGCCTTTACAAGATGATCCTTGGTCGAATGGCAAATGTAGTTATAAAATGCTGCTTTATATGGCGTGTGCTATACCTTGTGTTGTTTCTAACGTGGGTATGAATAAAGATATTTTACAACAAGCAGAAGTGGGTATTGGTGTTGAAAATATAGCTGATTGGGGAGCTGAACTCACTGGTTTAATGAATAATTACGAGTTACGTCAGCGTTTAGGTTGTGCTGGAAGGTATTTAACAGAAGAAAAATATAGTCTTGATAGCGCGTCGAGTTGCTGGTTTGATATTTTTGCATCTATGACAAGTGTTACTGGAGCGCCTAGCTAATGAGCTTAAATTTATGTTAGTCGGGCAAGAGAAACAGCCTAAATGAAAAAACTACTGTTTGTTGTTAACGTAGATTGGTTTTTTATATCGCACCGTTTGCCTATTGCATTAGCGGCACAGCGTGATGGCTATGAAGTGCACCTTGCTTGTAATTTTACTGACCAAGCTGAGTATTTAGCGTCGTTAGGTTTTGTTTTACACCAATTAGATTTATCTCGTAGTGGCACGGGCTTACTTTCAGAAATTAATGCTTTTAAAGGCATTTATGCCATGTTGCGCAAAGTTAAACCTGATATTGTGCATTTGGTTACCATTAAGCCTGTGATCTATGGTGGTATTGCTAGCCGCTTTTTAAAGGTTAAACAGCGTGTCGCTTCAATTTCTGGTTTAGGTTATATATTTATTGCTAGAGGTTTAAGAGCGAGCATTCTGCGTTTTGCCGTTTCATTATTATATCGTTTTGCCCTGCATTCAGCTGATACAACCAAAGTTATTTTTCAAAACCCGGATGATAAACAGTTATTGCTTGATCTTGGGATTATCGATCCTTCACAAGCAGTTATGATCCGTGGCTCTGGCGTGGATTTGAGCCGTTATGATGTTCAGCCAGAGCCGATATCGACACCGGTAGTGATGTTAGTGGCTCGCTTATTAATAGATAAGGGCGTTTTAGAATTTGTTGAAGCTGCCAGAGAGCTAAGCCGCAGAGGCGCAGAGATTAGGATGGTATTGGTTGGCGATACTGATGATGGTAACCCTAAGTCGGTGTCTAGTGCTGATATCAGTCGTTGGCTGGATGAAGGCATTGTTGAGCATTGGGGGTATCAAAAAGACATTAATAATATTATTGCTCAAGCCAATATTATTGTGCTGCCATCCTATCGCGAAGGTTTACCTAAAAGTTTAATAGAAGCGGCGGCTTGTGGTAGAGCGGTGATTACGACCGATGTTCCTGGTTGTCGTGATGCAATAACGCCTAATGTTACCGGCTTATTAGTGCCTGTAAAAGAGTCTGCTGGGTTAGTTGCAGCAATTTGTAAGCTTACTGAAGATACTGCGCTGCGTGCTAGGATGGGGCTTGCAGGTCGGCAGTTAGCTGAGGAGGCTTTTGATATAGAGCTTGTAATAAAAACTCATTTACAGCTATATCAAGGCGATAAGCCTAAAATGGTTTTTGTGGTGAATATTGCTAAGTTCTTTTTGTCGCATTGGTTGCCTGAAGCGAATGAAGCTAAAGCCCAAGGTTATGATGTACATGTAGCGACAATGGCGGGAGCTGAAGTTGCCCAAATTACCGCTGCGGGTTTAACTCATCATGTTATTCCTTTAAGCCGAAGTGGTAAGAATATTTTCTCTGAATTTAAATCGTTTTTTTACTTACTGACTTTATTTCGCCACTTAAAACCTGAGCTTGTTCATTTAATGACCATTAAACCAGTGATTTATGGTGGCTTAGCTGCACGTATTACAAAGGTTCCTGGTGTATTAGCTGTTGTTACTGGGCTAGGCTATGTGTTTATTCATCATGGTATCCGTGCTGTTTTAGTACGTGGTTTAGTTAGCTTTTTATATAAAAGAGTCTTTGCTCACCCTAATTTATTAGCGGTATTTGAAAATGAGTCAGATAAACAGAGTTTTTTAAATGCTGGCATAGTGGTGCAGTCAAAAGCCCGTATTATTAACGGTGCAGGTGTAGATTTAGAAAAATATTTATTTTTACCCGAGCCTAAAGCGCCGTTCACTGTAACCTTTGCTGCACGCTTGTTAAAAGACAAAGGTTTTTTAGAGTTTGTTGCTGCGGCTAGGCTAGTAAAAGCTGTTTATCCAGAAATTCGCTTTTGGGTTGCCGGTGATACAGACGAGGGGAACCCTGCTTCAGTATCGCCTGATGTAATTCAAATGTTAGAAAAAGAGCAATTACTTGATTTTTTAGGTTTTAGGGATGATATTCCTCAGATTTTTGCTCAAAGTAACTTAGTTGTATTACCTTCATACCGAGAAGGACTGCCTAAAGTACTTATAGAAGCCGCGGCCTGTGGCCGTGCAATCATTACCACGGATGTGCCAGGGTGCCGCCATGCTATTATTCCTGATGAAACCGGAATTTTAGTTCCTGTTCGTCAGGTTGAACCACTAGCAGAGGCGATTAAATATTTGTATACTAGCCCATTAATACGCGTGGGTATGGCAGAGAAAGGCCGGCAGTTGGCAATAGATAAGTATAATATTTCTAATACTGTAGCTGCTTATTTTGCGTTGTATGCTGAATTGACAACTGAGATTGTACATGATTAAAAACCTGCTCATTACGGGTGCCAATGGCTTTATTGGCAGGGCGTTATTGTCTGAACTGCAAAAGTTAAACTATAACGCTACTGCTATAACCAGAAGTCCGTTTGCATGTGATGCGCCAACCCAAAACCTATTAATTTCGCACGTAACGGGTTCTACTGATTGGTCTTCAACTCTAAATCAAGCTAAGCCTGATGTTATTATTCATGCTGCTGCCCGTGTGCATCAGATGAATGATTGCGCTCAAGATCCTCTTCAAGCTTTTCGTGATGTAAATACTGCAGGCACCTTAAACTTAGCCCGCCAAGCGGCAAAGCAGGGTGTGAAGCGCTTTATTTTTATCAGTACTGTTAAGGTAAATGGCGAAGTAACGGCAGAAGGCAAAGCCTTTGATGTTAACCAGCAGCCTATGCCTGTTGATGCTTATGGTATTTCAAAAGCTGAAGCTGAGTTGGGGTTAAGGCAAATTGCCGCTGAAACAAAGATGGAAGTGGTTATTATTCGCTCTCCTTTAGTTTATGGCGCAGGTGTTAAAGGTAACTTTTTATCTATGATACGCCTGGCCAAAAAGAACTTGCCCTTGCCATTAGGCGCTATAAATAATAAGCGCAGTCTTGTTGCTTTAGATAATTTATTGAATTTAATAATTACTTGTATTGAGCATCCAAAAGCAGTGGGACAAACCTTTTTAGTTAGTGATAACCATGATGTTTCTACAACAGAATTATTAACGCTATTAGTGCGAGCCGCTGGTAAGAAGCCTCGCTTGTTCTCTGTTCCTAGTACCTGGTTGCAATTGGCTGCTAAACTTTTAGGAAAACGTGCTGTTATAGAGCGCTTGTGTGGTAACTTACAAGTTGATATAAGCCATACGCGGCAGCAATTAGATTGGCAGCCGGTAATCACTATTGAAGATGGCTTGAAAAAGTGCTTTGCTAAAGAGCTTTAGTTAGCTCAAATTAGCGCTTTGTAGATAGTGCGCGGACAAATAGCACCTTAAATAGTACTAGCAAATGCCGACAGCCACTTAATTTTGTTAAGCGCCAGATGTTTTGTTCGCCACCATATAAAGCACAGAAAAATTGCTGACTTCGAATTTGTTGTGGGGTCATTTTTTCTTGGTGTTTGGTTATTAACTGCTTATGACCACGTTGTCTTTTGTCTAGTTGAGATATTCTTGGCGAGTCGTGCTCTTGATGAACGATGTAGTTAATTAGTGGTAATCTATAGCCTGTGCCAAATGTTTGGATTAATCTTATCCAAACGTCATAGTCTTGGCATGCTTCTAGGTTAGGATCGAACCCCGCTATTGCTTTTAAGTACTCGGTTTTGGTGAATACCTGATTTCCAACATCATTTATATCTAATATTCTTTGCTTGCCTATTGCCATGGCTTTTTGGCCACTGTTGATTACTTTTCCGCCGGGTAAGATAAACTTATAACCGGTGCAAAGTAATGATAGATCAGTGAATTTGTGCCAGTTATCCATAAAAGCGCTAAGGCGATTAGGTAAAAACTCATCATCATCATCTAAGCCGGTAATAAAGTCGCCGCTGGCTTTATTTATAGCAAGATTCCGTGCTGCACAGGCACCGCCTGAAATAGCTGTTTTTATATATATAATATTAGGGTGCTGTGCACAGAGCTTCTCGGCTTTACTTTGGTTCTGGGCTGTTGAGCCATCATCAACGACGATAATTTCGATATTGCTATAGTCTTGATTGATAACGCTTTGGATGGCTCGGGCTAGCATTACAGGCCGATTGTGTGTAGGTATATATACCGATATTAGGCTGTTAGTCATTATTTCGTTTCTGTTTTAACCAAGCTAAAGTGCGTTGTGGCATAACAGCAATAGCAAAAGCTATGATGCCGTTTAGTGGGCTTTGCTGCCATATAAGTTTGGCATAATAGTAAGCTAAGCTGCGCTGGCCAAGCAAAGCGGCACCGGCGCTGTGTAACAAGGCATTATGAATTAAAAAGTCTTTTAATTGTTCAATGGTGTCTGCTGCTATATTTTGTTGCCAACTTTGGCTTTTAAAAAAGTACTCTAAGTGGCAGCCCGGTTTAATTTCTGCTCTATTTTGGGTTCTATTTTCAGCATCTCGGTGAATGGTGGCACAGATGCGTAAGTCAGATACAACCTTACCTTGCAATGCCATACTTAATATTAGCTGTAAGTCTTCGCCAACTGTTTTGCCTGCGGGAAAGCCGCCACAGGCTAAAAATAGTTTTTTGTTTACCGCCATAGAAGAGGGGTGTATTAAAGCGCGGTTTTGTTTGAACAAGGGATAAAAAGGGGTTATTTCGCCAATATAATCTTCAGGTAAGCTGCCTTTAGGGCTGAAGGTTTTGCCTGTTTCATCAACGAAATTAAAGCGACAGCTAAATAGTGCGGCATCAGAATATTGCTCTGTGAGGTTTATAATTCGCTGTAAAAAGTCTGGGTGATAGCAGTCATCGGCATCTAAAAATGCAATAAACTCACTGTTTGCGGCTAGGACGCCATTATTTCTAGCAACCGATGCCCCTTGATTTTGTTGTTGAATAATGGTGATGCGTTTATCTTGGTAGCTTTGTACTATGTTAAGGCTATTGTCAGTAGAGCCGTCGTCGACAATGATTAGCTCGAAGTGACTAAAGCTTTGCTGTAGCACTGAGTTAATACTTCTGCTTACAGAGGTCGCTTTATTGTATAGAGGAATAACAATACTTATTGCTGGCATAGGTTATAATTTTGTTTTGGCGCATTGTAGCAAGTTAGCTGCATATTATCATGGCAAATAGGCTGTTACTTAACACAAGACTATTTGTTATCCTGAATTATCAGATTAATTATCTAATTTAAATTATGACTTTACCACTTCGCCATCAGTTTGTGCTGACAACGGCTAATGATCCGCTTGTTTTCCCTAATCATTTTCGGCAATGGTCGTTAGTTGGCTTTAGGTTAGCTACCGAGCCTAGTTTACCTGTTGTGAGTTTGCTTTCTGGCCAAGGTGAAGTGCTTGGTTATATTGTGGGCTGGGCTATGCTGCAGGATAAATTGCTAACACAAGCAATAACTCTGCCTGTTGCTTGTGCTTCTGATTTAGCTAAAGCCAATAGCCCGTTAGAGACTTGGTTGTATCAATTAGCTGGCCGTTGGTTGGCGTTTATTGTTACCGAGGATACTCAGCGCGTTTATATGGATCCGTTAGCGTCGCAAAGTTTAGTGTATGCACCCGCTAGTAAACGACTAGCCGCCACACCTGGGCTAATGGAGGCTAAGCTTGCGCCTTTGTTTAGTGCAGAGCAGCTTATTAATGATGATTGCTGGTATCCTGCGGGCTGTACAGCTTATAAAGGCGTACAAAGACTGCTGGCTAACCATTATTTAGATTTACAAAGCTTTGCAGCTAAGCGACATTGGCCATTAGAAGATACAGCACTGCCTGTTTGTTTAAACTGGCAACAGCGACTGCCCACTATTGCTACCTTGATGCAGCAGCAATTTACAGCCTGCAGTGAAGCTATGCCAGTAAGAATTGGTTTGACTGCGGGGGTAGACAGCCGAGTTATGCTGGCGTGTAGCCAAGGTGTGCAGAACAAAGTAGATTTTTGGACCCGAGCAGATCGCTCTTTTGCTTCTTATCAAGATATTAAAACGGCAACTCAGCTGGCTAAAAAGTTTAATTTGCAACATCAGGTGTTTCAGTTTCAGCCTAAGTTTGCTTTATCTGAAGATGAGATTACGCAGTTTTTATCTTGTACTGGCTATGCCATTGGCGGTTCGCCGCTAAAAAGCAGTAAGCTTATTGATAGTGTTGGTTTATGCTTTGCTTTTTCTGGGGTGGGTGGCGCTATTGCTAAGGGCTATTATTTAGATAAAGTGGCTGAAAACACCAAGCAGCCAGAGTTGACTTTAACCCCAGAAACCTTGCTGTCTTTATGCGGCTTACCTTATAAAGAGCCGCTTATTGCCGCATTAGCCCATTATATTAAGTGCCTACCTAATTTACCTATTGAGCAATTGCTGGCGCTATTTTATCAAGAAAACCGCGTGAGTGCTTATAGTGCGATTAATCGCTATGGTTTTCAAAGTGGTATTGTTTTTATTTCGCCCTTTAGTCACAGAGACATTATAGAATTGATGCTTTGTATTCCTATAGCAGAGCAGCGTAAAGGGGCTTTTCATCAGCAGTTAATTCATTTAGCTTGGCCAGAGCTTGCGGCAGTTCCGGCCAATTCAGCACTTGATTTTATTGATCGCTGTATTCTGTTTTATCACCGGGCGATTAGACGACTTAAGCGAGCTTTTGCCGCCTAAGCGTAGATGATATAGCCGATGATACTGGCGCTAAGCACAACTAATACTGGCCCTAGGCTTAAAGCAATATAGTTAACTTGCTTTAGCGGGGCTATATGGTATCTAAAAAAATAAAAGCCAATATAGGAAAGGCTTAGTTGCACACCGGCTAATGCCATAGCAGTAAAGCTTAACGATAAGGTACTAGCGCTAAACCAAATAACGGCCCCCATGATAATAGAAGCAAATACATTCCAATAGAACTCTAATTCAGCTCGGCCCTGCGCTTGGGCAAAACTTACATAAGCGGCGCCGGTGTTGCGAACTATGCCATAGGCAGCAAGCAGACTTAATATAGGGGCGGCGGCTCGGTAGTCATTACTGTAAACTAATTGCACTATAGGGCCTGCAGCTAAGGCTAAAGTGGCAAAAATTATGCTGTTGCTCCAAGCTATGGCTTTAATGGCTTGGCTAAATATATGCTGTTGCTGCGTTGGTTTTTGTTGATGTTGGGCTAGCTTAGGAAATAGTAAATTTCGAATAAGCGGGGCGATAAAGCGATTAGGGTGAGAAATTAATTCTTTGGCTAGGCTGTAGATGGCGAGTGTTTCCATGCCCATTAATTTACCAATAACCAGCTGATCTAACCGGGTTCTTAATTGGTTTAACACTAAGGCCGCGGTTTGATAACTACCAAATTTCAGGGCTTTAGGAATAATAGATAAATTAACTGCCAAGCTTGGTTGATAAGCAATAGGTAAACTATAGCCTAAAATTAGCAACCTAATACAGGCCGCAGCAATAGCGCCATAAAGGGCGCTGGCAATGCCAAGTGTGCTAGAGAGTAACAAGTAGACTGTGAGTACAGTAGCAAAGGTTTTGCTGAAAATGTCTATTTTGGCTAAGGCGATTTGTCTTTGGCAAATTAACATGCTGGCTTGATAAGGCGTAACACAGCTGTTTATGAGTAAGGTTATGGCAACCAGCGGCATATATTCAGTTAAAAGTGGCTGTTGATATAACAAACTTAAAAATGGCGAACTGGCAATTAACAGGCTGGCAATAACCAAACCTAGTAAGGTACTAAGTATAAACATAGCGCTATATTCAGCGCGTTTTAGTTTTTGTTTATGGACAATAAAACTGGCGAGGCCACCGTCTTGTAGTACGCCTGCTAGAGCCGTAAAAACAAGTAATAAACTATAAAGACCAACTTCTTGCACGCTAAGTAAACGCGACATTATGACCATTAATATTAATTGATGTAGCGCCGCGCTAATGGCGGCTAAAACTATCCAGATCCCACGGCTTTTAACTGAGATCATGCAGGGCCTGCAGTTGACTAATTAAATTTTCGTTAAGTACAGACTGATTAAAATGCGCTTCTATTTGTGCTCTTGCCGATAGCCTTATTTGACTTAGGTTATTAGCCTTAGCAATGCTTTGGATTTGTTGAGCAAGTTGCTCTGGTGCATTTTCATCTACAAGGTAGCCATTTTCATTATGTTTAATTAGCTCGCTAATGCCGCTATGTTTAGTACTTAATACAATAATGCCTCTAGCCATGGCTTCCATTAACGATACGGGGATCCCCTCCATATCACCATTAGCGGCCGTTTTACTTGGCAGCATAAAAATATCACAGCGCTCTAGGGCTTGTTTAACGTCGCTGTGGGGTAGAGCCCCAGCTAGCTTAACCCTGTCTTGTAAATTTAAGTGTTGAATATGCTGTTGTAATGCGGCCTTTAATGGGCCATCGCCAATTATGGTTAGTTTAGCGGGTATCTGTTGCTGCTTTAGCAAACTAATGGCGTCAATTGCATCATCTAAGCCTTTTTTCTCGACTAGCCGAGCAACGCTGAGTAATTGTATGGGGTTATTAAGTGGCCGGTTCGGTTCTAGCAAACTAAAAGTGTCGGCATAAATGCCCATATGATGAACCTGTATTTTATTTTCAGGACAGCCTAAGGTTTTTAAACGCTGAGCCCAAAGTTGACTAACGGGCATACATAGCTCTGTGGTAGCAAAAAGGCCCCGATAAGCTTTTTTATAACGAGCCAGCACTTGGTGTTCGGATAATTCAAAGCCGTGAAATACACTAACGAGTTTGCCTTGTAATAAGCCTAGCTCTATCAGCATAGCGGCGGTAACTGCGGTTGTGCCAAAATGCGCCAGAATAATATCGTTTTGCATACTGCCGTGCTTTTTATGCCAGTCTGCGGCTAAGGCTGGCAAGAATAAATTTTTACGCAATAAAGCAAACTGGTTTTGACTAAGGCTGCGCCAAACGCTGGTGTTAAATAGGCTGCTTATAACCGATAGGCTGCGTTTTATAACCATTTTAACTTTAGGATCTGGCCGCTGATAGATGGCTTTTACTGGCAGCTTTGGGTTTATGGGGGCGGTTGGATCTGAAAACAGCGTGATTACTTGCACTTTAATGCCGGCGGCTAATAAGCCATCTATTTGATTTTGAATAAAGGTTTCAGAGTAACAGGGGTATTGATCGACAAAAAAGCTGACTTGCATTACACCTTTTCCTTGCTGTGTTTTAGCATGGCGCTAATAAATTGCTCTGCGGCTAGGCGTTGTTTTTGAACTGCTGAGGTAAATTCTGCACTAAGGTTGCTATTGCTTAACGCGCTAGTAATTGCCTTAAGCAAACGGCCATCTTGCAATGATTGCATACTAAAAGCGTAGTGGCTTAATCCCATATCTGCATAGATCCCCGCTGATTTATGTTCATAATTAATGGCGATGGCGGGTGTGGCGAAATTCATTGAGATTATAGCGCTGTGTAAGCGAGTAGCTATTGTTAGTGTGCATTTAGCTAAGGCGAGGCCTAATTCAACGTCGTTTAGCTCGGCCATTTCGACTTCAGGTAAAGTGCGAGCTTGGCATAAGCTGCGAATACGCCATGCTACCATGCGATCGTCATTGGCGTAGCTGTCGATGCCGGTACAAGTAGAGTAAAACACCACTTTATAGTGCATAGCGCTAAGCTGATCAACCAGTTTGGCCATGGCGGCTTCGTATTGGTGTTGTTGTATATTAAGCCTGCTAGAGAACGGTTGCACTGAGCGCACCGTGATGGCAATAGTATTGCTTTTTTCGACTGTTGCTTGATTAGCCAGTAATTTAGCGCCAGGGACTAGCCAAGCGGTATCTGCGCCTAGTACTAAGTTATTTAGGCAGATATTCGCTTGCTCTGCTGCTTGCGCGCTAACATGCTCACGCAAACCACACCAATGGCAATGGCGATAAACAAAATGGCAAAATTGCTGATATAACTTACCTGTAAAAGGGCCTATGCTATGGCCTGCTAAATAAAGCGGCTTGCCTGCGGCGATAGCGCAAATGGCGTGATCAAATTGGCCGTTGCCGTATAAGTCGATGAAAAATGAGCCGCCAACCTGAATAACGGCATCGACAGATTGCAGTTGCTTAACTTGCTGGCGCATAAACGTTGGCAAGTAGGGCGCTATGGCTTGCGGCTTGTCTTTAAAAATCCACATTAATAACGCTAAATAATAGGGCAGTATACGCCAGTACAGCTTTTGCCGGAGACGATTGTTATGTGTTTTTCTATACAGATATAAGGCGTCTGGTACGACGGTTTTATTCAGAAAAAAATTAGCGCTATCAGGATGACGGCTGTTTAGGATATAGTCGCTATCTTCTTGGCTATCCAGATAATGCAATAAGCCGCGAAGTATTGCTGCATCACCTCTGTTAGCGCAGGCATGATTGCCAGTAATCAGATATTTCACTATTTTTGACCCAGAGCAAATTGGCAAGTGTAAGGCTATGGTTGCAGTTATTCAAGTCTGAGTATCTGTTTGCATAGCATAAGGGCTTTAAGTATAATTGCCACCATTAAATTAAGCCGTAAAGTAAGGAGCAAAGGTGCGCATATCTGCACGAAATAAAAAAGGTTTTACGCTAATTGAACTACTAATCGTTATGGTTATTTTAGGTCTTCTAGCCTCCTTAGTTGCGCCAACGATGTTTTCGAAAGTTGATTCTTCCAAGCGTAATACAGCTGTAGCACAAATGCAGATGCTAGCTACGTCTTTAGATGCATTTAGACTAGATGTAGGCAGGTATCCTGAACGTTTAGATGAGCTACTTGGATCTGATAAACGTGGTTGGGATGGTCCTTATTTACCTCGTGAAGTGCCTTTAGACCCTTGGGGCGCTCCTTATGTATATCGTTTTCCTGGGCAAAGTGGTGCATACGACTTATTAAGCTTAGGTGCAGATGGCCGCGAGGGTGGTGAGGAAGACAATGCCGACATTATCAACCGTTAATGGTGCCGTTAAGGCTAACAATGATGGACGGCCACTTGGTATAGCCGAACATATTTTAAAGTTAGCGTTAGTAACTGAGCTGCAATTACAGCGGGCTTTAGATTACCAAAAGCAACTTGGCGGTAGAATAGAGCATATTTTAGTTAACTTGGGTATTTTACAAAAAGACGAGTTAGCCGATATTTATGCGTCTTACCTTAAGCTTCCGGTGTTTGAGTCTTTAGCTGAACACTCTGAGCTGGATATCGAATTTTTAAATACCTTTGATCTAGACGCTAGCTTTAAAGCTGGCGCTTTACCTTTTTTAATGGCCGATGATCAACTACATTTAGCGGTGATTGATCCTTTTGTATTAGAGGTTTATAACCTTTGGCCAGAGTCTATCTACAATTTATCTATTCATTTATGTAAACAATCGCAGCTAGATGCCTTGCGTGCTCAGCTTTTGGCAAAAAAAGTGTCAGAGCAGCATCAAATGCAAGATACTGGCTCAGAGCTAGAGCGGTTACGGGAGTTAGCCTATGGTGCGCCTACGGTTAATTTAGTGAACAGCTTAATTGTTCGTGGTATAAAAATGCGTGCCTCAGATATGCATATTGAGCCATTAAGTGGCCGCTATCGGGTGCGTTATCGGGTTGATGGTATCTTACATCAAAGTGATACTATTCCTTTAGATTTACAGCTTGGTGTCGTGTCGCGGATTAAAATTTTAGCGGGTATGGATATTGCCGAGCGCAGAAAGCCACAAGATGGCAAAATAGAAACCAGTGTTGCTGGTAAAGAGCTTGATATCCGGGTGTCGTCGTTACCGCTAGGTGAAGGCGAAAGTATGGTAATGCGTTTCTTGTTAAAAGAGTCGGTTAACTTTTCTTTAGAAGCTGTTGGCTATGAAGATGACTTAATTGAGCTGATAAACCAAGATTTAAAACGGACCACCGGCGTTATATTAATGACAGGCCCAACGGGCTCGGGTAAAACCACCAGTTTATATTCGTTTTTAGCTAAGCTAAACCAGCCTTCGGTAAAGATTATTACTCTAGAAGATCCTATAGAGTATCAGTTAGAAGGCATTAATCAGGTTCAAGTGAATACCGATATTGGCTTTGATTTTTCACGCGGCTTAAGAAGCATTGTCCGTCAAGATCCCGATATTATTATGGTGGGTGAAATACGTGACCAAGAAACTGCGCGTATTGCTATGCAGTCATCGTTAACTGGGCACTTAGTGTTTAGTACTGTGCATACTAATGATGCACCTACAACCTTTACCCGTCTTATTGATTTGGGTGTAGAAGAATTTTTATTAAATGCCTCGGTTATTTCTATTATGGCCCAGCGATTAGTGCGAACTATTTGTACTCACTGTAAAACAACAGATGAAAACGAAGCATTAATTATTAAGCATCCAGACTTACAACAGATGCTAGCGGGTTTCTCTGCTACGCCTGATATATGCGTAGGTAAAGGCTGTGAGCGTTGTGGTGGTACTGGGTATTTAGGTCGTGTTGCTATTTTAGAGTATCTGCCTAATGACTATGAAATTCAGTCTATGCCTAAAGATCATAACTTTCTTAAATCTGTGCGTGAATATCGTGAGCGCAAAGGCTTAAGAACCTTAAAGCAAGATGGTTTATTAAAGGTGTTGCGCGGCATTACCACCTTTGATGAAGTGATGCGAGTAGCCGGTTAATGTTAAGCTGGGAATTTGAAGCGATAGATGGCCAAGGCTCGCGGGTAAAAGGCCGAGTTCGTGCGGCTACTGAAACCGATGCTTTAGGTTTGGTTATTGCAAGGCAATTATCGCCTTTACAGGTTAAGCAGTTAAAGCCGGATGCTGGGCTATTTAATAGTATATCTGCGGGTGATTTAGAGCAAATTACTGTAGAGCTGTCTTTGTTACTTCGCAATGGCGTTCAGCTAGATCGCGCTTTAGATATGATGTCGCAAGCTAACCCAAATCCGGTTGCGGCTGAAATGCTAGGCTCGATGACAGAGCAGGTAAGAGGCGGTAATCCTTTACATACTGCCTTTGCTCAATTCCCACGTTATTTTAATACCTTATATTGTGAAATGGTTCGTATTGGTGAAGAGTCTGGTCAGTTAGCGGTTACACTAGAGCGGCTAGGTCATAACCAAAAATTTCAAAATGATTTAAAAGGTAAAGTGAACCAAGCCATGATTTATCCTGGTTTTATTTTTGCGGTTTGCTTAGTGTCATTGTTTGCTATTTTTAACTTTATTGTGCCGAGTATGGAAGGTCTATTTGCCAATATGAAAGATATTCCGGCCTATACCGCCTTTTTATTAGACAGTAGCGCTTGGATGCAAGATAACCAGTTTACCTTACTTATTGCTATTGTCGGGTTTGTATTTTTTATTGCCATATCTTGGCGCAAACCTTGGTTTCAAAGTTTTTTATCTGCAGCGTTAAGAAATACGCCTTTAATAAAAAATGGTTTATTGCTAAGTGAGCGTATTCGTTTTATTTCTGCCATGCAGTTAATGTTGCAAAGCGGTTTACCTTTAGCTCAAGCATTGGGTTTTTCGGTGGCTATTGCTAATGATAATAAAATTCAAGGCCAGTTAAAGCGAGTAAGAGATGAAGTGTCGCAAGGTAAAATGCTATCAGACTCTTTAGCCGCAACGGATATTTTAGAGCCGGTAATGTTGTCGCTAGTGAAAGTAGGCGAAGAGGGCGGCAATTTAGATGTGGTTTTTGGTGAGATGAGCGAAAGAGCGCGTTGGCGTTTTGAGCAATGGGCAATGAAACTGACTAGTATGTTAGAGCCCTTACTGATTATTGTTATGGGTGGTCTGGTAGGTTCTGTGGTGGTTACCATGCTGCTAAGTATCGTTTCGACATCAGATGTTCCGTTTTAATTCTCGAGGGTTTACATTAATAGAGCTACTGATTGTTATGGTACTTATGGCCCTTAGCTTAAGTATTGTGCTTCCGCTGACTGTGAAGCAAGTAGAGTCAGCAAAGCATAGATCAGAGCGTCAATTGAGTGCGCTTTTTATTGAACAAATGCAAAATAGCAGTTTCTTTTTATCTCGGCCTGTAAAGATAAGCGTTAATGGCAAAAGCATTAAGGCCAAAAGTAAGCAGTTTGAACAGGAATTAACACTTCAATATACCTCTTTTGCCGAAAAAACACTTTCGGTATCACCCGACGGGATTGTAGATCCTATTTCTTTAGAGGCGTATATAAACGGCCAAGCATGGCAATTGGTGATAGATGATGAAAAAGCATTATGGTCTTACCCTGATTGAAGTGCTTATAGCATCAATCATTTTGTTTATGACTTTAGGTTTAGTTGCTGTAGTATTTCAGCAAAATTTTGCTACTCAACTGCAATCAGTAAAATATATAAATAGCTTAGCGGACTATAACACTATACAAGCAAATATTCGTTATGAGCTAGAGCAGAAAAAAGTTAAAGGTGATATTACAACCGTAAACAATAAATATAGCTGGAAAGCAGAAGTTATAAGTGCTGCGCCGGAAATAAGGGGCTTTAGTCCCGAGACAGGAGCTAAGGAAACAGGAGCGGGTTTTTTAGTGCTTTATAACATCACTATTTCTAGTGAGTCTGCAATTACCTACGACTTTAGGCAAACAATATGGCAAATCAGCGTGGATTAACTTTATTAGAAATGCTCATAGCCACCCTAATACTGACGGCAGTTTTGTCATTAGCCAGCGGTGCTTATTCATTTTATGTGGTGGGGTTTAATAAGTCGCAGAATCGTGTTAAACAACAAATGCAACAGGCTAAAGCTGGCTTAGCTTGGCAAGAGCAACTTTCGGCTGCATTTAATTATGCGGTGCCAGTAGAACCACATGTTGTTAAAACATGGTTTAAAGGTGACAAGGATAATGTATCGTGGGTGACAACAACAAGCATGCAAGAGCAAGGTAAAACAGCAGTAGCTTGGTTAGGTGTCATTGATGAAGTGCTAACTTACTGTGAGCGTTTAATTATACAGAAGTTATTAATAAATCCTGAATTCAACCCTGAAAAACTTTGTGAAACGTATAAGAAACCAATTAAACCAGTTAAAAATATACGTCTTGAATATTATAGTTGGCCTTCAGCACGAGATAGACTAAATGCAATGTCTGACTCTTACCAAGGTATTGTTGCGCATAACCCTGCTTGGTTTAACTCTGTGGATGGTTTTGATACAGAATTACTACCGCTATTTATTAAGTTGAGTATCGATGCAGAGCAAGAGTCAGAGCAAGAGCCTGAAATAGTGTGGGTTCGACTTGAAAACGCAGATATGCAGCGTGTTAATATTTTTATGAGTAGAACTGATGGCTAGATTTTTTTGCAGTATTAAGCAACAAAAAGGTGTGGCACTGATTTTAGTGCTAATGCTAGCAGCTGTTATTGCAACTGTAGTGACTGTGTATCAGTATAAAAGTAAAGCTAATATTGGGTTAGCTCAACAAGCAAAAAACAGCCTGTTAGCAAGGGCTGCGGTTGAATCAGCTAAAGAAGAGCTGATATATCTTTTGCAAACAACGCCTTTATGGGCTGAACGTCCTAATAAGGCTCGCTTAGCTGAACTAGAGCTACCTGAAAAATTTAATTTTTGGGGTACTCCATTTACTTGGAATAACGCCCAAGTTCAAATTTTTGATACAGCATCAATGGTGCCGGTTCATCCTTTTGAGCCTAGATTATGGCTTAATTTTTTATATCGTTTTAATGTTGAAAACCCAGATCATGTTGTAGCAGCAATTGAAGACTGGATTGATGCAGATGACTTTTTACATCTGAATGGCGCAGAAAAGCAAGATTACGCTTCTGAAGGGTTGCCAAGGAATGGTTTACCACAAACCACAGATGAATTAGGGCTAGTAAAAGGCTTAGAGAAAGACTGGTCGCGTATTGGTCCCTATGTTACTTTTATGGGGAGTCATGTGATAAACTACGAGTTTGCACCAGACGCCTTGTTACCAGTACTGCTTGGCGATTATCGAGCAGAGCAGTTTATGAAAATGCGTAATGGTGAAGAAAATATAAGTAGTGATGATTTGATGGTTGAGCGCTCAGAAGACATGATGGTGTATTTAAGTCGAAGATTAAAAGTCAGTATTGATATTACCATTGAAGATGCGGCATATAGGCAATCTTTTGTTGTAATTAAAGCTAACAGCACCAAGCGGATAAGCTATGTTGCAGAAAAACAACCCGGTTATATAGGAACCGACTTCAAGTGAAAGCATTATCAAAGATGTTTACAAGACCGCGACAGCTAAAAGGTGAAAACAGTAAAAATAGCAAGTTCCTTTCAGCAAGCCAGCGTATACGGGTATTACCTAAACAGCAGTACACTGAGTTTCAGCGTTCTTATAAAGCAGCTTTGACTGATTTACCTAAGTTGATTCGTAATGAACTAAAAGTGCTAGCTAGTTCAGGTTCTAAAGCTATTTGGAAAGTTCAGTCGAATGAAAATGGTCGGTATCAAGTGCTATATGCACTGTTACCCGCAAAAGTGATAGCTGATATACCCAACGGCTGGCATATTCTTATTCCTGAAACTTGGCTGCTTTATCGTTTGTTGGTAAAGAAAAAGCTCTATAAAGTTCAGGCTAAAACTCCGTATTGGGCATGGTTAGCCGACTCTAATCAATTGCATTTAACACCTATTCAGGGGTTAATGGTTAACCAAAGTTACTTTTTAGATGCGTTAGGTGAAAATAGCAAAGGTATAAATCCTGAACTGCTAACTTTGCCAAGCAGTTTACAAATGCAAACTTTACCGCTTAAATGGTGGGAATTGGTTGGTTGTATAGTTCGTACTTCTACTAAGCAAGTAAAACAAGCTATAGACTATAAAAAAATCGGTGGTTACTCAGCTGCTTTAGTTGCTATTTATATGATGTTTATATCGGCAGGGTTAACTTGGCAAGAAAATCGGCTGCAAGTGCGAGTTAAACAATTACAAGCTGAAGCCAGCGCTTTATTTGATAAACAGCAAGCGTTAGATCACAAAGCAGAAACAATACAAACATATCGCGATCTTTATAAACGGCTACCATCAGCAAGTATGATTTTACATACACTAAGCACTCAGCTAGCTGATGATGCAATATTAGATAATATTCAACAAAGCGGTTCTTTATTGCAAATTCGTGGCACTTCACCATCGGCGGTAGATGTTATTAGTAAGTTGAGTGGTAGGCCTGAATGGGCAGAAGTAAAGTTTGACCGCAGTATACAAAGCAATAATAAAGGTGGTGAAACTTTTACTATTAGCTTAGTTTATCAGCCAAAGGCAACTCAAGTTACCTCGGAAAAAACAACACAGAGCATGCAGCAAGAGGTTAATAATGAAAAATAAACCTTTGTTAATAGGCATTGTGATTGTTTTGGCGTTGGCGAAATTTATATTAGTGCCTTGGCTTGATTGGGTTACTTTAAAAACACAAACCATAAATCAACTAAGTCTTAATGAGAAACGTTTATCTAATGTGCAACAGCGTTCTACTGTGTTAATAGCTCAAGAAAAAGCGATAGATGATAATTATGCCCAATTAGAGCAAGCTTGGTTTTCTGCTCCTGAAAGTCAGTTGGCGATAAAAGTATTAAAGCATATAGAGGCAGAAGCAAAAGCGGTAGGTGTAGAGCTAACTACGCGTAATACAGGCCAAGTAAATAATAAAGGCGCAACCACTTTACCTGCGAGCGTATTTGTAAAAGGTAAGCCTCAAGATATCTATCGTTTAATTGCTGCTTTAGAAACAGGTAAACCAAGAAGTTTGTTTGCTAGTATACGTTTAATAAAGAGTAATCGCGTTGCATCCGATATGACAGGAATACTTGAAATATTAGTACCGCTCAAACCCGAGGTTGCCAATGAAGATTAAATTTAATCGTCAAGAGATCTTAGTATTGGTAGCAGTAATGGTAGCAATGCTGATTCATTTTATTTCTGTTGTACGTCAGACTTATGTAACGCCTTTAACCGGACGTGATATTGATAAAGAAGTTGCACAAGCCATACAGTTTGGCAGCTTAAAAGATACCCAAGCTAGTAGTGAGGCATTTAGTTTACTGTTTGGTGTTACGCCTGTTTTGATAGAAGAAAAAAAACTTGAAAAACCTAAACAGCTGACCTTAAGTGACTTATCTCCTAAGCTTGTGGCAATTGATGAGGTTAATGGTAATTTAACTGGGCGAATGGTTGTTGATATGAGCATGCTTAATAAGAAAAGCTCTGGTATAGCTACTACTTCACGTTTAATCACAGTGACTGTTGGTACTGAAGTTTATGGTTATAGTTTAATTGAGTTAACCAATAATACCGCGCTGTTTATGCCGAATAAACAAGAAGTTGAACATGAGCAAGAGTTGCCACAGCTAAGTCTGAATTTATTTAAACCACAGACCAAGTAATCATTTACCCTTTAATCGTAGGTATAGTAATTTAATGAGAATCAAACACAAATTTATCAAGCCATTAGTTATACTCACACTAACTACGCTTACTGTGTCTTGTGTGTCAACCGAATCTAATGATCATAAAGATAAGTTAAAAAGTAACTTCAGCATTAATGAGTCTTTTTTAAAACAAGAGCAAGCTATAGTATCAAATAATGCAGTTGACAAAAAAGAAGCTGATTTACAGGAGTTTGCAGAGCATCAGATCGATAGTATGGGGGCGATAGAAAGAGGATCGCCTTTATTAACTCAGTTGCCTCATTTCGCAACTAGTGCACCAATTAAAGTGGCTGTTAATGAGATGGAAGTGCCACAACTAGCTCATTATGTTTTTGGTGAGTTGTTGTCGCTAAGCTATGTTTTATCATCTGAAGTTGAACAAATGCGAGAAAAATTGGTACTTAGCATTCAGCAAGATGTGAGCCCGCAGGAGTTATTTCAAATAACCCGTCAGGTGTTAAGCCAGCAAAAAGTTGAGGTGTATACTAAAGATAACATTATCTACGTTAACAAAGCGTCTAACCGTGTACTTGATCGCTCTATAGGCATAGGCCGTAACTTAGAAGATTTGCCTGAATCTGGTGACGATGTTATTCAATTAGTACCCTATGTATATAATTCATCTCGTTCTATTATTAGCATTTTAGGTAAACTGACTAACGCTAAAGCCTACTCTGATAATACTAATCGATTATTAGTAATGGAAGGTAAAAGAGCTGATATAGAGCGTGCCTTACAAATAGTGAATATGCTAGATGTGCCTCATGCAAGAGGGCGCGATATACGAATGCTTAGTATGGTGTATTTATCACCTGATGCCCTTATTGGGCAAATGGAAGAACTTATGAAAGCAGAAGGTCTTCAAATTGGTGAAGATATTGCTATGGTACCAATTAATAGACTAAATGCTGTTGTTGTTTATTCTGGAAATAGTACTTTAGGCGACCGCGTTAGTATGTGGGCGCGTATGCTCGATGTGGCAACTGGTGGTGAAAGCGAGCGAATGTATGTTTATCGGCCTAATTTTGCTAAAGCAAGCGATTTAGTTAAAAGTCTTCAAGCGGTTTTAGGCTCAATGACGAGTGGTATTGTTAATAATAACCCCAATCAAGCCAGTGGCAACATTGCTAGCACTAAAAGTGGAACCGGTAGTATTAGGATCACCGCTGATGAGAGTCAAAATGCGATTGTTATAAACACATCACCGAGTAAATACCAAGAGGTGTTAGCTTTATTAGAGCAGTTAGATAGGATGCCAGGGCAAGTAGCTTTACAGGTGATTGTTGCAGAAGTTGAATTGTCAGACAATGTATCTGCAGGTATAGATTGGTTTTATGATTCTAAAGCTAATCATACTAAATCTGCTACTTTAGGCTTAAAGTCTACTACAGGCTCATTATCATTTTTAGGTTTTAATGGTAACTGGAACGTAGCTTTACAAATGTTAGCAAGTAAAACGAATACTCGTGTACTAGCTAGGCCCTATTTGGTAGTGCGAGATGGCGAAAGTGCCAGTATTAACTCAGGACAACAAGTGCCAATTATTACTGAGTTTAGAGAATCAGACTCTTCTGATAATGTGCGAACAAGTGTACAG
The DNA here is from genome assembly GCF_032229285.1 of Rheinheimera sp. MMS21-TC3. Classification (NCBI taxonomy): domain Bacteria; kingdom Pseudomonadati; phylum Pseudomonadota; class Gammaproteobacteria; order Chromatiales; family Chromatiaceae; genus Rheinheimera; species Rheinheimera sp. MMS21-TC3. The sequence continues at coordinate 2,473,419 of NZ_CP135084.1, read as the reverse complement.
TATCGCTCTACTGGTATTTCTTTATCTGTTACGCCTATTATTAATGCCGACGGTGTAGTGAGTTTACAAATATCGCAAGAAACGTCAAAAAGCAGCCCTAATACTCTGTCGAGCATACCTTCTCCGACTATTACTTCGCGCAGTATTAGCACTAATGTTTTAGCAGGTAATGGCCAAACTATTATTTTAGGTGGTTTGATTCAGGAAGATTTAAATGAGAATGACAGTAGAGTTCCTCTGTTAGGTGATATACCCATTTTAGGGAGATTATTTCAAACTAAGGGTAATGACTTTTCTCGTTCTGAGCTAATGGTGCTAATTACACCAAGAATAATTAAAGATACTACAGAGTTAGATGAATTTGGGCGTAAGCTATCTGAGTTATATAGTTTTCCAATAAACCAATAACTGAAATAGCTAGGGCTAAGTGTTAAAAAAACAAGCAATTACAAGGTTTTTTTTGAAATAATAATGTTGACTGTTAAGGTTAAACAACGTTATGATTCGACACGTTGAATAAGCTTCGGTGGCTTTTGCAGGTGGTGAACGCATGCAAGCACCGACTGCTGTACTAAAGTCGCAGTTGAATTCAATACCTTAGGTAAAGTGTTGAAATACACTAATTACCTAGGAACACGTGTTCCAATAAGCAGTAAATTGCTGCTTAAAATATTTCATGGAGTAAAACGGAATGAAAAAACTTAATAAAGCGCTTATTTCTACTGCAGTGTTAGCTGGCTTATATGCTGGTAACGCATTCGCAGGTACAGAGGCGTGTTTTGAAGTATATAAAGGTGGTGACGGTTTAGTTCCACATGCTTTTGACAAAACTTACGGTTTAGCATCTTGTGTTGCAGTTCGTGGCGGCGCTTCAGATACCGACTTAGAAGCAATCAATGAAACTAAAATTGCTTATGAATTAACAGGTAATTTAGTAGTAAGTTTTGATGATATCGATGGTACTGGTGCTGCTACTGGTGAAGACCAACACATCATTTATATCCCTACTACTGATATTCCATCAGGCACAGAAATTCGTATGGAATTAACTGGTGCTAAATTTCACGGTAACGCTAACCAAATTCACTTAGTTAAAGAAGATTTAGATAATGCTGGTACTTTTGTTGCTGTAGCCTCTTCTGACGGCGTTTTAGATGGTACTGGTGCTGTTACTTTCTTAACTAAAGCTGGTATTACTATTGGTGCTGGTACACGTTTAGCGTTTTCATTAATTTCTAGTGGCACTGATTTAGCAGATATCGTTCCAGTAGGTTTAAAAATTGAAAACACGACTTGTACAACTGCTGAATCTAACCAGTCAGTAAGTATTCGTGCTACTTATGCTAGAACAGACGGTGGTACAGGTTTTAATATCGAAGGTGGTGTTTCTAAAGTACAAAAAATTATCGATATAACTCCGCAATTCTATGCTTTACATGGCGGCACTACAGCTGAAGTTGAAGTGAACGCAGAAAGTGCTGATAGCGCTGGTGCAGCTGTAGTTGCTCGTACTGAGTTTGTTTATGATGCATCTGATGTGACTAACCAGTTAGTTGCTAAGCAGCACGAAGCTGTTTATAAAACAGCTTTCTATGACCGTGCGCCTGTTTTAGATCGCGCTGTTGTATTACAAGTTGATGACTACCTAAAAACTGCTTTTGTTGCCTCTTCTGACCCACGTTCAAACGTTGAAATGGGTTTATGGAATGCACGTTTAGCAGCAACAGGTGTTTTAGATACTCAAGAAGTTGTTGAATCAGGTATCCTTTGGGGTGAGTTTGGTACAACTTTAGCTACCGCTACAGTGTATGACACTTATGCTACAGACGTGTTCACACCAGATGCAACTGGCGGTGACCCAGAAGTTAACCCTGCTGCAGTAGGCACAGTATTAGATGGTGCTTTATACAACGAAATGTATTATGTTGTTACTAATACATCTCCAGCTGATATCATGAACTTTAACTACAAAGTTAACACGCACTACACGTTAGACTTCGATGATGCTAACTTGCTTGATCACTGTGAAGCGAACAAGTTAACTCACAACATCGGTGTTAACGGCGCTGTATTAAAAGTACCTTATACCTTTAATGCAGAAGGTAACTTCGTTCGTATTACTAACGAGCATAGCGAAGCTGCTGAAGTAACTGTTGATGTTTTCGGCGAATCAGCTGATGGTACTGTTGCTAACCGTGCTGTTGAAGCTGTATCTTTAGGCCAAGTACCTGCTAAATCATCAGTAGTTTACTTTATTCCTGACGTAATTGCTCAAGCTGAAACTGAAGCTGGTTACTTAGGTGCTGACGGTGGCTATGCTGCTGGTGCAACTGGTGTTGAAACTAGCTCACACGACAGACGTCAAACTATGACATTCACTGTTACTGCTCCTCGTGACAAAGTTCACGGTTTCGGTGTACAGCGTTTATCAACTGGCGACCGTGTAACTCCAGTATTAGACTTAAACGACTGGAGAGAGTAATAACTCTTTTTAGTTAGTTAATATTAAGCCCTCGTTATCGAGGGCTTTTTTAATTAAGGAACATAAATGAAGTTAATAAAAATTGTTTTTGTACTGTTAGGTACTTTATGGCTGCAAGGTTGTGCATCCCCTCAGGAAGCTGAAATTAATGCTCTAAAAGCCGAGTTGGCAGAAGTAAAGCAATTACAGGCTCTAATCGCCCGTAAAATAGGTATGGGTGATCGCGTAAGGCCTGACTCAATTGAAATGGCGGACGGTATACGTGTTGGAAGCAACAACGCCAATGTAGCCATAATTGAATTTACAGACTTACACTGTCCGTTTTGCAAAAAATTTCATGAAGAAGTATATCCAGAGTTAAAACAAGCGTATATCGATACCAATAAGCTTTTATTTGTAGGCCGTGAATTGCCATTACTGAATTTACATAAAAATGCGGGTATGGCAGCGGTAATTTTACGCTGTGCAAACCAACAAAATAAATATGCAGAGGTTAAAAATGAGCTGTTTTCAATTGGTGCCTCAGGCTTAACTTTAGATTATCTCAACACGATCCCAGATACTTTTTCTTTAGATAGCGACGCATTTCAACATTGCTTAAAAAATACTGATGTTCACAATAGCGTTACGTTATCAGCAAAATATGCCAGTGAAATGGGGTTAGGCGATACACCAGCCTTTGTTATAGGCCGTATTGATGGCGATACTGTAACTGACTATGAAATTATTGTTGGTGCAAAAAGCGTAGAAGAGTTCAGTAAAATTATTGATGAGCTAGCAAAGTAAGGCTAGATTTATTATATAATACTCTCTAGTTTTAATACTTTGTTATCTTAGTGTGTTAAACACTTGGTTTGGCAATCTTAGTCTGCTTTTAACGATGCATCTTGACCATAGTAGTACATCTTAGGTTCAGTTACAGGATGTAAACTATGGTCTTTATGTTTAACGGTAAGAGTATAAGGCTAATTACTCAGCAATAGTCTACACTGTATTGAGACTAGTTTGTTTTGTGCATTAAGTATAAAATGGCAGCTTTGTAATTTATGTTATCTCCTTTTTGTTTTATCAAGCATAAACTAAACACGGGGCTGTTCCATGTTGGCATTTCTATTAGGCTTACCTCGCTATATTAAGCGCGCAATTTCGGTATTATTTGATGTTGTGTTTTTAAGTTGTTCTTTCATTGGTGCTTATTTTCTTACTCAAGGTACAGATTCTTATCAAGCAACTAGTATTGCACTTGCCTTTGTTATCACTTTACCGTTCACATTATTGCTTTTTGTTAAATTAGGGTTGTATCGGGCAGTTATTCGTTATATTGGCCAGCATGCCTTAGGTGCTATATTGGCTGGTATTGTAAGTAACGCCATTATATTAGCCTTATTATTTAAAGCCTTTGACGTTGAAGATAAGGGTAACTTAATTTTTGTTTACGCTATTTTATCTTTAATTAGTGCAGGTGGTATTCGCTTATTGGCCAGAGTGTTTTTGGTGCAACGTAATAATGGCCACAAAGAACGAGTATTAATTTACGGTGCTGGCTCATCTGGGCGTCAGCTTGCTCAAGCTTTATTTAATGGTGAGCAGTATCATCCAGTGGTATTTATTGATGACGATACAACTTTGCAGCGTTCAACAATTTTGGGTATTCCGGTTGGTAATCCTTCAGCTATAAATATTTTAGTTAAAAAGAAAAATGTTAGTCGTATTTTATTAGCCTTGCCTTCGGCTTCGCGCTCACGTCGGCGTGAAGTATTAGACTCGCTAGAAAAGTTACCTATACCTGTGCAGTCTATTCCTGGTATGAGTGATTTAGTTGATGGCTCAATGAAGATTGATGAGCTACAAGATGTTAAAATTGAAGATTTATTAGGCCGTGAGGCAGTAGCACCACAAACTAAATTACTGGAAGCCAATATTCGCGGTAAAGTGGTTATGGTAACCGGAGCTGGTGGTTCTATTGGCTCAGAGTTGTGTCGGCAAATTTTATTATGTGCACCAAAAGCATTAGTGTTGTTTGAGCGCTGTGAGTTTAGCTTATACACCATAGAGCAAGAGTTAAGTGCAACCATAGCTAGGCAACAGCTAGAGATTAAATTACTACCTATTATGGGCTCAGTGCAAAGGCGTGAGCGGATGCAGTCTGTTATGTCTGCTTTTATGGTAGATACGGTATACCATGCTGCGGCTTATAAGCATGTGCCGCTGGTTGAATATAATATTGTTGAAGGCGTGACTAACAACGTTTTTGGCACCTGGTACGCGGCTGAAGCCGCCATTGCCGCTAAGGTAGAAAACTTTGTGCTTATTTCAACTGATAAAGCGGTTAGGCCAACAAATGTAATGGGCGCGTCGAAGCGCTTAGCAGAGTTAGTATTGCAAGCTTTAGCTAAGCGGCAAACAAAAACCCGTTTTTGTATGGTCCGTTTTGGTAATGTATTAGGCTCTAGTGGCTCGGTAGTACCTTTGTTTAGAGAGCAAATTCGCCGTGGTGGCCCTGTAACGGTAACTCATAAAGATATTATTCGTTATTTTATGACTATACCCGAGGCGGCGCAGCTAGTTATCCAAGCTGGTGCTATGGGCGGCAGTGGTGATGTATTTGTGCTAGATATGGGCGAGCCGGTAAAAATAGCTGATTTAGCAAGGCGAATGATCCATTTAATGGGGTTAGAAGTAAAAGATGAAGTTCATTCCAGTGGTGATATAGAAATACAATACACAGGGTTACGCCCAGGTGAAAAGTTATTTGAAGAGTTGTTGATTGGTGATAATGTTCGAGATACTGAGCATCCAAGAATTATGGCGGCTGATGAGGTGTGTTTAACTTGGCCTGAAATGGAAAGGGTTTTGTTGCAACTAGATGCTTACTGTAGTGACTTTGCTGTTCAAGAAATAGTTGACTTATTGCAAGCAGCGCCAACGGAGTTTAACCATTCAAGTGTGACTGATTTGGTTGCAAAAGCCAGAAAAACAGAAGTAATAGATATTAATGCACAGTTGGCAAAAAAAGCTTTGGGTCAGTAGCAGGCTTTTAGCTTTAAAATCGTTAAGAGGCTTAAAAAAATAGATAAGTTAGTTGAGTATAGTAGTCTTTTAGTTTACTCTTAACAGTAATTGTAAGTTTAAATTTGGCATAAGGAATTAGTGATGAAGAAATTAGTTATTGCCGCTTCGGCGTTGTTGTTATCTTTAGGTGTTAACGCTCAAGATGATAAAGCAGGTGGTTTTTTTGCCCCTGGTAGTACTATTGGTGGTGTAGCCACTACAACAGTAGCAGCTGGTGTAGTAGGTGTGGCTGTTGTTGCTGCAATAGTGTCTAACAGTAGCAGTACTTCAGTGGTAACCCCAGTTGACCCAGTAGAAACCTGTAATACAGGTGATGCAGCTCCCGTAAATGGTATTTGTACAGGTACCACTACTACTACTGTTACTGGTACGGGCACCGGTACTACAACTGCGACTGTAACCTTTACTTACCCTGCAATTGTTCAGTAAGTTTTAAGTCGTTTAAAAAGCCGCCACAGGGCGGCTTTTTTATTGAAATATTAATATTAAAAAGTAGTAAATCACTTCTTTAATATAGTCGCTTTTAGGGTAATATTTATACTTTTTTAGGTTGGGTATTCTATGGTTTTGCTGAAATGGTTGGCAGCTGCAGCTGTAATAATAAGTCTAACGTCATGTGCAGGTACTTATCATTCGTATAAAGACACGCTACAACTAGCTTTTACTCGCCAACCTGATGCCAGCTTAACCTTGGCAGAGGTATCTAACGCAGACTTTGACTTCTTATATGTGACTCACGGTGACCGTCCGCAAAGTGTTATGGCGTTAATGTTTGTAGAGCAGGGTGACTTAAAATGGATTTCTTCTGACCAAGCTATGCTTATTACCAATAATGGCCGTATTACCAAAACCTTAGGCTTTAGTAATGATTTACTTAAGCTAACAGCTACAACTACTGATCCTATTGCTAACTGGCAAGCTATAAACGAACAAAGCCATTGGCAGCGCCTAGTTGATTGGCGTGCAGGTGAGTATGGCTATAGCGTAAGCTCATCTTTTAAGGTGGAGACAGGGCATACCATTAATGTTTTTCAACAAGATATTGCAGTAACTAAGGTAATTGAATACTTAGATTATGCTACTCCTGCTAACTTTTTGCGCTTCGATCAACGCTGGCAAAATATATTTTGGTTTGATGCCAGCAGTGGTGTTCTGCTGCAAAGCCAGCAACAATTAGCCCCCTTTACTGAGCCTATGCAATTGATTTTTGTTAGTAAAGTAGCAAGAGAGCTAGCTAAGCAGGCGCAGCTAAGTAAAGCGGTGAAAACGGAGCAACCAGCAGCATGAAATTTGTAATAGCTATTATGGGGTCTTTATTTCTGTGCATTGGTTTAATGGCACAAGCGGAAGTAAAGGTACAGATAAACCAACAGCTTTATATTTATGCTGCTGAACAACAATCACAAATACCTCGGTTGGCAGATGTTTTAGCGCCTGTTGCCTTAACTGATAATTGGTACTGGCCCGCATCAGCTTTGTTTAAAACCGATGACAACAGCGCCCAATTACTGCAGCAGAAAATTTTACAACAGTTAAGCCAGTTGCAGCACGACTATGCAACTGATGCTGATGTACAGCAAGCTTTAAACAGTATGACAGCACAAATACAAGCTTGGTCATTAGCGACTAGGGTGTTAATCCCTATAGATTACGACTTTGCTAGAGCAAAACCGTCGCAAAATCCGCGTTTTATACCAGGCAGTTACCTATTACAGCTTTATAAAAGGCCCAGCCAATTAAGCGTATTTGGCTTAGTGCAACAGCCAAGTCGTATTAGCTATAAAAATGCAACTAAGGTAGGCGACTACATCTCAGATATTTCGCGACTAGCTGCAGCTGATAAAGGCACTTTATATGTAGTGCAACCTGATGGCCGTATTATCAAAGTAACTCTTGGTGCTTGGCAGCAGCAAAAAATTGAAGCTATGCCAGGAGCGCAATTATTTGTGCCTTTTAAACCTGCGATGTTCTCTGCTAAATGGCAGCAATTAAACCAAGATATTTTAGCATTAGCACGTCATAGGGTTTTATTATGAAAGCTAGAAGTTTTAATACGCCTAGTGTAAAAGCTAGACGCATTTCGTTATTAGCCTCAGTTATAGGCTGTGCTGTTTGTTCATTTAATACTATGGCGACTGAGCAGGATACGCCATCGTCTGTAGTAAAGACCTGGCAGTTACCAGCTAGTGGTGTTTCGCAAATGGTCCATGGTGGTGTCGGGCTTATTCAAACCCCGACTGCACGTATGGCTGAAGCTGGTGATATGACGATTAATTATACCGATAACGAAGAGTATCGTTTTTGGTCTGTTAGTTTACAGCTATTTGACTGGATGGAGTCGACGGTGCGTTATACCGATGTTCGCACTCGGTTATATAGCAACTCACCTGGATTTAGTGGTGATCAAACTCTTAAAGACAAAGGTATAGATGTTAAGTTTCGTTTGTGGCAAGAAAGTACTTATTTACCACAAGTTTCTGTGGGCTTTCGTGACTTTGGTGGCACAGGTTTTTTTGAAAGTGAATTTTTAGCCTTTAGCAAAAAGTGGCATGACTTAGATTTTCATCTTGGTATTGGTTGGGGCTATTTAGGTAGCGCAGCTAATATTAGTAATCCATTTTGTGAAATAAAAGATAGCTTTTGTCAGCGTCCTGGTGGCTTTAGTGGCTTAGGCGGTAAGATTGATTACCAGCGTTTCTTTAAAGGGCCAGCTTCTGTATATGGCGGCATTGAGTACCAAACCCCTTGGCAGCCGCTAACTTTAAAGCTGGAATATGAAGGTAATGACTACAGCCGTGATAGAGCAGGTGAGTTAACCCAAGATAGCCGCTGGAACCTTGGTGCTGTATATAAGTGGAATAATTTTAGTTTTGATCTCAATTATCAGCGAGGTAACACTCTTGGTTTTGGGGTGCATTATGCTTTAAACCTACACCAGGCTAAACAGGTTAAAATTAAACCAGCTATGCAGCCTATACCACAAGTTTTAGCAGAGAAAGTTAGCATTACTGATAAAGATATAATCCCCAGAATGTTATTAACGGAAGCAGGTTTTTTATTGCAAACCTCTAGGGTGACGGATGATGAATTTATTATTTATGGTCAGCAACTAAGTTACCGTGATGATGCAGAAGCAACAGAGCGGATAGGCCGAATATTAGTTAATGAAATCCCCAGCTATATTAAAAGGATTAGAGTAGTCGAATATGCGGGCAATTTAGCTATGGTTGAAAAGGTGATAGAGGTTGAGCCTTTTATAGCTGCTGCCCGTTATGATGTGTTAGAGCCTAATGTCCTTTCTACTTATGTTAGGCAAAACCCAGATGAAACCATATTGGCAATGGCAGATATCCCTTATTCAACTGGTTTTTATACCAGCATGGAAGCCTTTTGGATCCAGACCTTTGGCAACCCTGAAGCATTTTATATGTATCAAGGAGGGGTGTTTTTAGGTGGTGGCTACCGTTTAGGTGAAAACTTTAGTGTTAATGCGACTGCCAAAGTTACTTTATTAGAGAATTTTGATAAGTTTAATTATAAAGTTGATGCGCAGGATACTGGTGTGCATAGGGTACGTACTTATATACGTGAGTATGTAACAGGCAACAGGGTAAGTATGGAAAACTTATATCTGCAATGGCAAGATCAGTTATCAACTAATGTGTTTGCTCAAGTGTACGGCGGCTATTTAGAAACTATGTATGGCGGTGTAGGTGCAGAAATGCTGTATCGTCCGGTAGATAGTAACTTTGCTATAGGTTTTGATGTTAACTACGTTAGGCAGCGCTCTTACCATAATGATTTAAAGTTTTTTGATTACAATGCTTTTACCGGCTTTGTTAACCTATATTGGAAACCAGAAATACTGCCTAATACTCAACTAACCTTTAATATTGGTCAGTATTTAGCAAAAGATAAAGGGGTGACTATTGAAGCGGCCAAACGTTTTGATAGCGGTATTGTCGTGGGCGCTTATGCGGCATTAACTAACTTATCGGCCGAGCAATATGGGGAAGGAAGCTTTACTAAAGGCTTTTTTGTTTCTATACCCTTTGACTTGTTTTCATTACGGCCAGCTAAAGGCCGAGGACGCTTACCTTGGGTACCTATTGCCCGCGATGGCGGCCAGAAGTTAAATAAGCCAATTAACTTGATTGATGCCACTGAAAGCCGGTCGCCATTTTTTGATTAAGAAACCGCCCAGCAAGCAGTGACGAGTTTGCTGGGCAAGCGGTGACAAGTTACCTTTGGTAACAGTGACGAGTGACCGCAGCAAAGCTGCTAGTTACCGCTCACTTTGTGAGCTAGTCACTGTTCGCCCTGCGAACTAGTCACTCACCACTAAACACTCACCACTAAACACTCACCACTAAACACTCACCACTAAACACTCACCACTAAACACTCACCACTAAACACTCACCACTCACCACTCACTTCAACCCTATTCCTGCCATTACTCTTCGCTGCATATAACGCCGTATCAGCGGCTTTAATCAGCTGACTAGCTTTAGTGTTTTTATCGGCTATAAGGCTACAACAGCCAATGCTAACAGTGAGTAGCTTGCTAACATCAGAGTGTTTGTGTTCTATAGCTGCTTCTTGTAACAATTGTTGAATTTTCTTACTCACATTCATAGCGTCTTCTAAACTGCTATCGGGCAGGATAAGGGCAAACTCTTCGCCACCATAACGAGCGGCTATGTCACCTTGTCGTTTTAATACTTCGCTTAAGCAATTGGCTAGGGTTTTTAAAGCATCATCACCCGTTTGATGGCCGTAGTAGTCGTTGTATAGTTTAAAACGGTCAATATCTAACATGACTAAGCTTAAGGGGGTGTTGCTGCGGGCGCTACGCTGTAGTTCTTGTTGTAAGCATTGATCAAAGCGGCGACGGTTAGCAATGCCTGTCAAGCCGTCTTGCATGGCTTGTTGCTGTAGGTCGGCATTAGCTAATAATAATTGTTGTTGCATGCTGTGTAGTGACTGGCGATAGGCGACACTTTGTAAAGTATTAGCGATCATTTCGCCTACTAATTTAAGGCGGCGTAAATCATTGCTGGTCCAGTTTCGGGTGCGGCCAATCATATCGCAGCCGACAAAACCAATAAGTTTATCACCAGCACGGATGGCACAGCACAGAATAGATTGAATATGCTCCCGGACAAACTCAGCTTGTTCAGCGTGCGCTTCTGCTGGTAGCTTAGAGACATCACTAACATTGAAAATAAAGGTTTCTTGCATAGTTTTATAAAAATAAGGCAGCGCATGTTGTGGAATATTTTGTAGCTCGTCTTTATGCGCAGTTACGCCTTGGCGCACCCATTCATGAGTGTTACTCATTTCGGTTAATTCATCATTAAACTGGAACATATAAGCGCGATCGGCTTGGCAAAATTCACCCACTGCAGCTATTGCATCATTAATATGGATATCAAGTTGATGTTCTTGAACGTTAATGAACCCAGTTGAAATGAGCGAAATTAACTTATCAAAAGCCAAAGCTTCATGCACTTCGTCAATATAAAGCGCGTTATCATGCTCGATATGACCTAGTTCAGCACGTTGTAAGCTAATAACAATGCTTTGGTGTAACGACAATGGAAATTCAACTAAACGGCTATGCAGTTGATAGCTGCTAGCCTGCTTAGCTAGATATACATGCTGTTCAATTTCATTGCCACTTAAGGCTTGGATTAAAGGGTTATTAAACAAACCATAAGGGTGATGGGTATTTGCATAACAAAGTGTAAGGGTTTTAATAGTGTCTAAGCTGACGACTGATGAGATGTCTGTTTTGTTTTCTGAAAATAACCGTTTTGCAGCAAGGTTAATAAAAATATTAGGGCTATTAATATCTTTATATAATACCGGATAAGGTAAGGCATCTAATACTGGCCAAAAATGCGGCTGCTCAACATCGGTCATAGTCATCTCATCTGAGTATTTGCTTTAGCATTGTCATTAAGGTGTTCTATTTTCTTAGGCTGCCACTTTAAGTTAAAGTGGGCGTTGCATACAAAAATATTGATATTATAGTCAAAAATTTATAAGCCCTGATGCTACAGCCTTTTTAAGTTATAAAAAAGTTATCTACAATAACGATGGCACAGTATAGCAACTTAGGTTATAGAAATATAAATTTTGTAAGTTAGTTATTGTTTTACATTTCTATTTACAGTCATTAATTCTAATTATTTCTCCTAGTAACCTTGGCTTAGCTACTTTATGCTGACGTACTATGTAATTAAAGCTAATAGTGAGAGAAAGTATGGAGAAGTTAATTTTATTACCTGTATTTGGTCAAGTGTTATTGACCAGTATAGTGATGATCTTAATGGGTAATAGGCGTATTAAAGCCGCTAAAAATAAAGAAATATCTCTTTCTGCTTTTAAAACCATGAACTTAACCGGTGCTAATGAACAAGTAATAGCAACTAGCCGCAACTTTGATAATCAGTTTCAAATGCCAATGCTGTTTTTATTTAGTGTGCTTTTTATCTTGCAAACTAATTTTGCCGACTTAGGCTATGTAGTTATGGCGAGTGCTTTTGTATTGTTGCGACTTGGCCACACTATAGTGCATATAGGCAGCAATAATGTTCGGCTGCGTTTTAATATTTTTTTACTGAGTTGTGCAGTATTATGGGCAATCTGGTTAAGATTAGCTTGGCAGTTATTTGTTTAACGCTTATTTGTGTTATAAAGGGCTCTGAGCCTTTGATAAGTATTTAATAGTGCTAAGCTACTTATTGTTATTTGCTAGCGGGTTTTTAGCGGCGACGTTATTTCCGGCTTCGTCTGAAGTGTTATTATTAACCCTTTATCATCAAGGGTATCAGCCAGTATTGCTTTGGTTAGTGGCGAGTTTTGGTAATACTTTGGGATCTTGTGTTAATTGGTGGCTAGGCAGTAGGTTAAGGCAGTTTTCAGCTAAGCGTTGGTTTCCTTTTTCAGCTAAGTCATTAGCAAGAGCCGAGCGTTTATTTCAGCGTTTTGGCCTGTTAAGTTTATTATTTGCTTGGTTACCTATAGTGGGTGACCCTTTAACCTTAGTGGCAGGCGTATTGCGTGTTCGCTTTAGTTTGTTTTTAGCCTTAGTGTTATTAGGTAAGGCTGCCCGTTATGCGCTGTTATTGAGTGTAGCTGCGCATTGGTATTAACAGCAATTAGCAAGGCAACTTTTTGTAAGTTGTGTTTAAGTGCTTAGCCAGTTAAATTGGTTTAAACACTTGAGTTTATTTATTATCATCCCCAACTTTAGTTGGATGCTTACCGATTAAGGAAATACTTTGTCTACACTTATCCAACAACGACTCTCTGCATTTAATACTGTTAGCTTTAAGCAAGCAATTGTTGGTATTAAGCGCGGTATAGAGCGAGAGACTTTGCGTGTTTGTCCTGATGGTAAGCTTGCATTAACACCTCATAATGCGGCTTTGGGTTCGGCGTTAACCCATTCTTTGATCACGACTGATTTTTCAGAATCTTTGTTAGAATTTATTACCCCTGCCACTGATGACATTGATACTACTATAGCCCAGCTAACAGATATTCATCATTTTGTTAGTAAGCAAATTGGCATTGAACAGTTTTGGCCGGCTAGTATGCCGTGTTTTATTAAAGATCAAAACACTATTCCACTGGCTCAATATGGTAGTTCTAATGTTGGTAGAATGAAAACCTTATACCGTAAAGGCCTGCATAACCGTTATGGCAGGATGATGCAGGCTATAAGCGGTGTGCACTTTAACTTTTCTTTTTCACAGCAGTTTTGGCAGCAGTATCAAGAGCTGTTAGGTGATAACGGTGATTTACAAGATTTTATTTCAGCGCAATATTTAGGCCTTATTCGCAATTACAAACGCTATGTTTGGTTAATGGTGTATTTATTTGGTGCCTCGCCGGCTATGTGTAAGTCTTTTCTTGCCGATCGTAAAACTAAATATGATTTTCAGCTTTTGGGCAAGGGCAGTTTATACTTACCTTATGCCACCTCCTTACGCATGAGTGATTTAGGCTATACCAGCAGCGCCCAGTCTAGCTTAAATATTAGCTATAATAATTTGCCTGACTATGTGGTTGGTTTGCAAGATGCTATTAGTAAACCTTCAGAGCAATACAGCAAAATTGGGGTTAAGTTTAATAATCAATACCAACAGTTAAATACTCATGTTTTGCAAATTGAAAATGAGTTTTATTCTACCATTAGGCCTAAACGGACGGCTGAAACAGGTGAGCGGCCAACTTGTGCTTTATCTAAGCGGGGCGTGGAATATGTTGAGGTACGGGCTTTAGATGTTAACCCTTTTAGTAAAATAGGTATTAATGCTGAGCAAATGCATTTCTTAGATACATTTTTGTTGTTCTGTTTGTTAGAAGACAGCCCAGAGATGTCAATTGCCGAGCAAGATATTGCTGATGCTAATTTACGTAAAGTTGTTACTGATGGCCGTAGGCTTAATTTAGAGCTGCAAGATGGTGAACAGCCACGCTTAATGCAAGATTGGGCCGAGCAGTTGTTTGCCGATATGATGCCTGTTGCTAAATATTTAGACAGCGCTTACAACAAGCAGAAGTATCAATCTGTATTAACAGAGTTTTATAAAGCTTTATTAAACCCGGCTTTAACTTACTCTGGGCAGATACTGGATAAACTGCTGCCACAACAACTAGATAATGGCGAGTTTATGCTGCAATTGTCTGCTGAATATAAGCAGCAAATATTGCAACAACCTTACCGAGTGTATTCAGAGCAAATGTTTGTTGCAGAAGCAGTTAAGTCACATGAAAAGCAAAAACTAATTGAGCAACAAGATGAAATTAGTTTTAGTGAATACCTAAAGCAGTATTACGAAGAAATACCAGAATGTGATGAGTAAATAACAGATAAAAAAAGGGCTACCATTGGTAGCCCTAACTTTATCCAGGGAGTATAAAACTTAACGCTTGTACTTGTGCTACACCTTGTTAGTATCCATTAAATGAAGAAAGTTCAAAAAAAAATCGCCAATTATGATAAATAGCTCACACTATGCTGGTTTACTTCGAATAATATTATTGGGGGTAACAGTGGCTTTTGTTGCAAGTTGTAGCACTTCACCACCGCAAAATAGCGCTAATATTTGCGAGATCTTTAAAGAACATCGTAGTTGGTATGATGACTCGGTAAAAATGCGTGATAAATGGGGCGTACCTATTCATATTGCCATGAGCATTATGTATCAAGAAAGCAGCTTTAAACATAATGCTAGGCCCCCCATGCGCTGGTTTTTAGGCTTTATTCCTTATGGTCGCGCTAGCTCGGCCTATGGTTACTCACAAGCAAAAACCGTCACTTGGGACGACTACGTAAAAGAAACCAACAGATTTTGGGTAAGCCGAGATAACTTTGGTGATGCCATAGACTTTATGGGCTGGTATATCAGCAAAAGCCACCGCATAAACAAAGTATCCAAATGGGATGGTTACAACCAATACCTAAACTACCACGAAGGCTGGGGCGGCTATCAACGCGGCAGCTACAAGAAAAAAGCTTGGCTTATAAACACCGCTAAAAAAGTAGACAGCCGAGCCAAAACCTACGCTAGCCAATTAAATAAATGCGAAAATGATTTAAAACGTGGCTGGTTATGGCGCCTATTTTGGGGATAAGGTATTAATTGACTCTGACCCTTTTTTGATACAAATCTAACAAAAAGTCGATACTAATGGTTTTGGTTTGCTCTGCAAAATGTTGTTTTTGCTCGGCAGTAAACTTCCAAGCTAAGGGCACCATTTGAATTAAGGCTAATACATCTGCAGCTTGGTTAAAGTGTAATTTAAAACTAAGCCGCTGGCGCTGTTGATGGTTAAAACCGTCTATAGTGATAATAGCATCATCATGCAATCTAGGTTGCTGATACACAGCCTGTTTAATTTCAAATAAATGCTCTGGCCCTGGTGTTACTGTTAATAAATGGCCACTAGGTGTCATAACTCGGGCTAACTCAGCTGCAGTGGAAGGGGCATAAATACGTACTACAGTATCAAAAGCTTGGTCGCTATAAGGAAGGTGGTAAGCACTAGCGACACAAAACTGGATTTTTTTATTGGCTTTAGCGGCAATTTTAATGGCATTTTTGGCAATATCTAGCCCATAAACAGCACATTCTGGCAACGCTTGTTGTATTTTACTGCTGTAATAGCCTTCGCCACAGCCTAAATCTAATAGCTTTTGGCAAGCAAGCGGTTGCAGCAACTTGCACACTGCATCGGCTAAAGGTTGATACCAGCCTGCTTGTAAAAACTCACGCCTAGCTTGCATCATTTCTTTATTATCACCCGGCGCCTTAGAGTTTTTCTGTTGCACCGGTAATAAGTTAACGTAACCTTCTTTGGCAATATCAAAACAATGATTTTGCCCACAGCGATAAAGCTTATTATCTATAACAAGTGGGTTTTGGCACAGCGGACATTGATACATAATACAATCTAAGTAAAAAAATTCGGCTTAAGTGTAGCAGTAGCGCAGTGTTTTAAGCAAAGCCTTGCTATACTCTGGCCTCTTTTAAGCTATTTTATTGCGCTAGTGGAGCCGTAATGCAAGATCTAGAACTCTGGACCTTAGATGAATTATGCGATCATGCTTTTGACATTTTTGAAGAGCTGGCCGCTGAAAACCTTTCTGCGTTAGATTACTCAATGTACCAACAACATGCGGATAGTCGCGGCTTTGTCGATCTAGTGCCACCGGCAGAGGATTGGGTAGAAATTATGATGCAAGATCTAGAACCAGAGCTGCAATTAGAAGCGCAAATCGGCTTAAGCGGCGAAGATGGTCAGGCAGATATAGTATTAGCCCGCATTTTATTAAGCCGCGAAAAGCACGATGCCTTATGCCACGCTCAGTGGCGGGGCTAATAGTTTTATTTAATCACTTGATACAGCCGCTGCCACATAGCGGCATTTTTTTGTTTAAGCTCAGTGGCTTTTTGCTTTAAGGTTAAGCTTAACTCGGTTTTATGCTCGAGTAATTGCTGTAAGCTGGCTAATAGGCTTTGCTCTGTTAGTTGCTCTACGCAGTATTCGGCCATGGCAAAATCATTCATCATGGCGTGGTATTTATGACTCCAGCTAGTGGCAATGCAGGGCACCCCTTGGCTTAAAGCATTAATAGCGCCGTGAAAGCGTGAGCTAATGGCCAGTTCGGCTTTACCAATAAAGGCTTTTACGGCTAAAGGATCTTCAATTTGGACGATCTGACACTTGGCATTAGCGGCAATTTCATTGCAAAGCACTGCATCTTCTTTGCCTTCATGATTCACCAGCATAACCTGGAAACCTTTTTCGTTTAGCTTATTGGCTGCTGCTGCAAAGGCATTAATGTATTCTGCTCGTTGTTGCTCGGCATCGGCATGGTTAAATTTAGACACGACTTTATTGTTAGGAATAAGCGCAGCATAGGGGCCATCAATGGTTGGCACTTCATGATTCGCTTTAGCGGTTAAGCCTATTGTAAAGTCGGGAGTTAGCACAACTGATTGCGGTAAGTCTGCTACACAGCTTTGTAAGTGCTGCAATGACACAGGATCACGAACAAATATTAAAGCAGCATGCTGAATAATATCGCGCATGGCGGCTTTGCTAGGCTCTGATTCAAAAGGGCCAAAGGCTTGGGGCATAAAAATAAAGGGTTTGCCAGCCTTAGCAAAACGCACTACTTCTTTGGCGGTGTTTTGTAAAAAGCGCAGTGGCCATTGATCACCATAAGCAAAGCCGCTGGCCTCTAGCACTAAGTCGACTTGTTGCTCACACAGCATGCCATAACGGCGAAATAAACCCTGCATGGGTAGCTTGCCAATCCATGGGGTTAAATCTAGGCCGCCACGGCGAAAAGATAGCTTTTGCCAAGCCCCTAAACGCGCCCGTTCAGGGTAGGGTAGGTTAGGCCCTGGTGATAACACTAATTGCACGTTAGGCTCGGCTTTTAAGCCATCTAAGCAGGCAAGTAACATTAAATAGGCGCCTTTATTGCGAAACTGGACGCCTTTAATTTCAACAAAAAATGGTTTGCTCATATACCGCCCTTATTAAAACGCGTTAAATACTTAGGTTATTTATTAATTTTTACGCACTGTAACTAATTGCCACATTTGTTGGCGTGTACTTTTAAATAAAAACAGAAAAAAGAACGAGGCAAAAGAGTAAGAGATAAGTGTAGCCCAAGCCGCACCAACTATCCCCATTGTCGGGATCAGCCAAATATTTAGGCCAACATTAAGTAAAGCACCAATAACATGGCTAGCTAAAGATAAAGGCTCTTGCTCGGTAATAAGTAAATGCTGGCTAATTAAATAACGAACAAAGATAAAACAACCCGCCCACACATGAATTTGTAATACCTCTACGGCAGCTAAGAAGTTAGCACCAAACAATAAACTAATGATCCAAGGTGCAATAAGCGTCATCACTAGCGCGATAGAAAACGCCGCGGCAAAAAACAATAAAGTGAAATGACGCAGCTTTAAATAATAGGGGGTTAAGCCTTGTTGATGGGCGCGGATCATATCCGGATAATAACGCGCGGCTAAGGTAGCAGGGAAAACATACCATAGCTCAGATAACCGGCTGGCAGCGGCATAAATACCGGCTTGTTCAGCACCCGCCATAGAGCCAAGCATAACGATATCTATTTTTAAGTAAATTACCGAGACAATACCCGACAGCCAAAGCCAAGATGATCGCTTTAATAATTGTTTAGCCTGAGCCAGGTTAAACCAGCGCGGATGATAGCCCGGCCAGCGGTTTTCTGTTTCGTTATAAGGTTTGTGCTTTAAACGATAAACAATGTATTGCGCCACGCCAACCAGTAAAAACTCGATACCGGTAAATAAAATTAAACTTGCGATACCAAAACCTTGATATAACAGGGTTAATTTAATGCTAAAGCTCACAGCGGTTATAGCGGCTTTAATATAAGCGACCGTTCTAAAGGTGCCTTGGTAATTTAAATAAAATTCAAATAATAAAAAGCCAAAGAAGGTTTGCAGCAAAAATAGCGCTGGGATGGCAATGCGTAAATGGCCAACAAAGAGGTCGGGATAAAGCCAATAAAAGGCCAGTAAAATAAGGCTACCACCAATAAAGCCGAGTAGTAAGCGCATACTGATAGCGCTATACAGCATGGTCATGGCATCTTTACCCTTGTCATGCTTTACCATTTGTCTAACAACGATATTGTTTAAGCCTAAACTAGTAATAGGTACTAAAAACGCGCTCCAAGCCATAACAATAGAGAAAATACCAAGCTCAGCAGCACCTAGCATACGGGCAACAAAAATAGTTAAAATCGCACCTGCTGCTAACTTAAACATTTTATCGCCAAGCATGGCTGTGGCTCTAGCTTGTAGCAGTTTGATTATAAAATTCACTCTTGATCTTCCTTATAACCCTTTGATTAAAAATGTTTAAACCTTACTTATTGTTATGACGTAAAGCTTGCTGGCGAAAATGCGACACTAGGCGCCAAGTGTTTTGCAATAAATATAAATAACCGGCAAATGCCAAGCTAAATAACAGCAGCATAATAAAGTCGGGTACCAGTAAGTATTCGGCAATAATACCAATACAAGAAAAGACGCAAGCTAAAGACGTTATTAATAATAACGACTCGCGAGAGTTTAAGCCCAAACGTAAGGAAATATGGTGTAAATGCTCGCGATCAGCTTTAAAGGGGGACTGGCCTTTGCGAATACGCCTAACCATAATGGCAATCATATCCATTAACGGAATAGCAATAATCCACAAGGCGGTAACAGGTCTAAAACTGGCGGTTTCACTTTGGGTGCCAATAATCAGTAACCAAATAACGCTTAAGCCAATTAACATACTGCCGGCATCGCCTAAAAATATCTTTTTATTACCGATAAGCCCTAAGTTACAGGCTAAATAAGGCACCATAGCGCAAATTATGACTAAGACAAAAGCGGCATAGTCTTGCTGGCCCCATAACCACATAAAAATAGCGATAGTGCTAAAGCTAACCAAGCTAAGCATGCCCGCTAGGCCGTCTATGCCATCGGTCATATTAAAGGCGTTAATAGCGGCAATAACGGCAATTAAGGTAATAGGTAAGCCGAAAATACCCAGTTCTATGCTACCTAAACCAAATAAGTTACCTAAGCTACTTAAGTGCAAACCTAAACTCCATGTCATGGCTAAACCCAGCAGAGTTTGCACGGCTAAGCGTAGTTTTACACTTAAATCTAGATAATCATCAAAAACACCTAATAGTACTATGCAGCCGGTACAGGCTAAGTAATAAAATGGCTGTAAGGCGGTATCTGCAAATAAACTTAAACTAATGGCGATACCAATATAAGTAGCAATACCGCCAATTAAGGGAATAGCCCCTTGGTGCTGTTTGCGACCGCGCGGAATATCAACTAAGCCAAAGCGGATCGACAATGGATAAAGCAAGCCTATCGCTAATGTCGAGCAAACCAAGGCAGTTATGTAAAGTAATGTATTTTCAGCCATTTAGTTACTCGTATATCTATTTTTATGACTATGCTGTTAGTGCTATTCAGCACAGCGTCAGCTAAAATCGGGTTTACTGTGCACAAGGTTGTTTAATTTAACTGGCTCAATTGGCCGTTAGGACGAATAAGTAACGTGCAACTATCTCAGTGTAAAATTCTTATTATTAGTAACATGGGGCCAAAACCATCGGCGCCATTTCAAGGTAAATTTGTGCATAACCAAGTTTGGGCCTTAGCTAAACTTAATCCTGCGTATCATTATATGCGCTGGCACAGTGACTCTTTGCTGAACAAGCTTTTGAAATATCCGGTTTTTTTACTTAGTTTTATCTGGCGCTTTGTTATTAGCCGTCAGCGCTATGATATAGCACATATCCACTTTTTTTATCCGACTATTTGGCTGGCTTTAGTCTATAAATTTTGTCGCAATAAAAATTTAAAAATAGTCGTTACTTGTCATGGCAGTGATATTTATAAGTATCAACCGCCCAGTAAATTATATCGCTGGTGTGCTAAGCAAGTTGATCAGTGGATCTTTGCCAGCTCGGCGTTAGAGCAGCATTTTTCTTTACCAAAAGCCAATAGCAAAGTGTTAGCGGCGGGTATTAATGAGTCTTATCGCCAAGCTGAGCAAGTGGCCTGGCAAGATAAAACCATAGATTTACTTTATGTCGGTAGTTTAGATGAAAACAAAGGTATGGATAGGCTGCTGGCTATGCTGCCTTACTTAACCGACAAGCATGTAGTTATTGCTGGCAGTGGCCCTTGGTTAAGTCGGTTGCAAACAGCGGCGACTGAGTTTTCCAATGTCTTAGTTGTAGGGCCAAAAAATAGCAGCGCCTTAAAGCAGCTTTATCAGCAGTCGCGTTATTTAATAAATTTATCCCGTAACGAAGCCTTTGGTTTAGTGATGACCGAGGCCATGTGCTGCTATACGCCTGTGATTGCCAGCTTTACTGATGGCGCTCAAGAGCAAGTGCAAAATGGCGTCAATGGGGTATTACTTAGCGCTACTGATTCTGAGCAACAATGGCTAACCAATGCCACTGCCATTATTCAACGCTTATGGCAGCTGCCACCCGAGCAGTATCAACGGCTGCAACAACAAGCCCGCATGAGTGCAGAGCCCTATTTATTAAAAAATATCGCAGAGCAATTAGAGACAGTTTATCAACGAGTTGTTTTATGAGTGAATCAGTTATAAATAACGAAGCAATTAACCTAGAAACAGTTAAAATTGGCCCTGTTCAGGTAGCGGCTTTTAACGATATGCAGCATATGCTGGAATTAGTGATTAAGCCCGATGCTACTGTGTTTGCCGGCTCAGCTATTGCTATTAATCCTGAAAAAATATTAACCGCAATGCAGAACCCAGAAATTGAGGCGGTAATTAACCAAGCCGATTTACGCTATGCCGATGGTATAGGGGTGGTGAAGGTTATGCGTAAACGGTTAGGTAAACAAGTACAACGTATTCCCGGTTGTGAGTTTTGGCAGCAATTAATGCTACGCGCTGCACAATATCAGGTGCCGGTATTTATTGTTGGCGCTAAACCCGAGGTTAATCAGCAAACTGCCACTAAGCTAAAACAACAGCAGGTGAATTTAGTCGGTGCGGTTGATGGTTATTTTAAAGACGAAGCGGCTCTAACCGCCAGTATTAAACAAAGCGGCGCTAAAATAGTCAGTGTGGCTATGGGCTCACCTAAACAAGAGTTGCTTATTCAACGACTAGCCAAGGCGCACCCCGATTGTTTTTATATGGGCGTTGGTGGCACTTATGATGTTTTTACTGGCAATGTAAAACGGGCTCCGGCTTTGTGGTGCAAGCTAAATTTAGAATGGGCTTATCGGTTGCTGTTGCAGCCTAGTCGCATAGGCCGGCAGTTGGGCTTGTTGCGTTATATTTGGTGGTATTGGCGCGGTAAAATTTAGTGATATTTAGTAATTAAGGGTGATAACGAATGGTTAATGCAGCTGCTTTACCCCTGATCAGTGTTTATATGCCTACTTATAATCGGGTTGATATGGCGATCCGCGCTATTGAATCTGTTTTAGGGCAAACTTACCCTAATTTTGAGTTATTGGTAGTAGACGATGCCTCGCCTGATGATACTTGGCATATTTTAAACCAGCGCTATAAGCATGATGGCCGAGTACGTTTATTTCGCCAAGACAAAGGCCAAGGTGCTTGCGCTGCCCGCAATAGAGCCATAACCGAGGCTAAAGGCGAGTGGGTTACCGGTATTGATGACGATGATGAGTTTTTAGCCAATAGGCTGCAAAGCTTATATGACGCTTATGATGACAAATATAGCTGTGTTTGCTCTGGCTATATTTGGGATTATGGCTCTTTGCAAAAGCGGCTACATACCGAACGCAAAGTGGTAGCCTTGCCTGAGTTGCTAGACTTACATGTGCTGTCTAATCAAGCCCTAGTAAAGCGCGAGCGCATGCTAGCCTTGGGCGGCTTTGATATAAATTTAGCCGCGTTTCAAGATTACGATATGTGGGTGCGGGTAGTGCGTGACTATGGCCCCGCTTTACGTATTGCCGAGCCAAGTTATAAGGTGAATGTAGGCCATGAACTGGGCCGTATTACAGACTCACCCAAACGCTTAGATGCCCACAAGCAATTTGTGGCTAAGCATCGCAGCTTAATGTCTGAGCGTAACTTACAAAATCAAATGTATTACCGCCAAACCATGCAACATCAGCCGCTTAGTTTATTTGGTTTTTTTAGTAGTGCTCGTTACGGTTTAGTCGGCTTAAAGTGGCGTTATTATTTAAAGCATAAATTAGGTATTTTAAGTAAATGGCGAATGCAGTTGTTTAGTAAGGGTGTTATGGGGCTGTTTAAAAAGTGATAGCCCCAGCAAAAACGCAGCCTTGGTTATTAAGCCAAGCCGATCGGCTGTTATGCGGTTTGATCCCTTGGTTTTTATTGGTTGATTGTTTAAATGGCGCTTTATTGCAAAGCCAAGGCTCAGCTTATGGCTTGGCTTTGGTTTATAAAGGTTTGCTGTTAAGTTTAATGTTGCTGGCGCTTAGTCAAAGCCAGTTTAAAGCCGTGTTAATTTATATTGCTACTGCACTTTTACTGCTATTAGGGCCAGCTTTAAGTAGTTGGCAACAAAGCAGCCAATGGATTTTGGCAGACGTTCAATTAGTGGTAAAAATACTCAGCCCCTTGTTAGGCTTTTATTACTTTTTCACTTTACAGCAACGGCAGCCTGCTTCAGCTCAACGGCTGTTCTACTTTACCCTAGCTGTAAGTTCAGTCGTTTTATTACTGAATATGTTATTGGGTTTAAGTGGCTGGGGTTATAGTGCTTATCGGCCGATGGAGAATGTGCAGCAAGCGTTTTTAGGCGTAAAAGGTTTCTTTTATTCCACTAATGAATTGTCGGCATTGTTATTGGTATTAACGGCAGCTTTATTAAGCCTTACTTGGCCATTATCGCGCTGGCGTTACTGCCTTGTTAGCCTATTGGCCTTGGTAATAGCTTTGTTGTTATTAACTAAAACCGGGCTATTTGGCTGTTTAATTTTAATGTTAACTATTCCTTTATTGTTTATGCCTGCTCAGTTTTGGCGTCAGCATCAGCTAAGGTTAGTTGCCATAGCGGCCGTATTTATTGTGCTGTTATTGTTAGCAAGTCTTAATCTGCCAGCCCTGTTACAAGCATTAGGTATTTACCATAAGTTGGAGTTTGTTTATCAACAGCGTGGCATTAGCGGTATTATTTTATCGTCGCGTGATCTTTATGCCAGCCAAATATGGGCCAGTGTGCAGCAGCACTATGCTAGCTGGCAAACTCTACTTGGGGTAGGGCAAGGCGGTAGTGCCTTACAGCTTAAAAAGTACTTTGCTGAACTAGACTGGTTTGATTTATTTATCTTTTATGGTGTGGTTGGGGGCGTTGTTTATATTGCCACTTTTGGCCTATTTATTTGTAATAGCATTAAACACCTTGGCTTAAGGTCAGGCCGTGTTATGTTATTGCTTAATCTAGTATTATTGGCTGTTTCTGCTATGGCAGGCCATGTTATAACCTCAGGTTTATTGTGGTTGCCTTGGGCACTTTGCAATGCGCTATTATTTTCAAGCAGCGAGCAGCAACTAAGGACGATACGTGAAAGACATTCTTGAGCCTTTGCTATATCCACAAAATATTGTGTTATTTGCTTTATTTATTAGTTGTATTTTCTACCGTAAAAAAGGCTTATGGTGCTTATTTATTTTTTATTATGTGTTGGGCAATAGCTTTATTGCTAATCAAGCTAGGGCATTATTTCCCGAGTTTAAACTGCAGGGAGCGGCATTAGCATCGGCCAACAGTGTCAATGCAATTGTGCTGGGCTGCGGTGGCAGTGCGACAGCTTTACCCGCCTGTGCTAAGTCGCGTTTAGATAGAGCCATACAACTGTTACCTAAACAGGCTGCGTCTGTAGTAATAACCACTCGCCACTGCCAGCCTTATGTTGACTATTTACTGCAAAATCAGCCCAATATTGCCATTAACTGCTTTAATGGCGGCGATAATACTTATCAAGAGTTTTCTAGTTTAAGCCAAAAATATGGTATTAAGGCCAATTATATTGTTACTAGCCAGTTTCATGGCTGGCGAGTTCGGCAACTGGTTGAGTACCATAAATTGCCTAGCCAAGTTATTACAACGTCTAGCCAAACTTTTCGCGCCGTAAATTGCGGGATAAATTGTTTTTTTACCGTAAATCTAAGCAATTTTGATTTATACAGTAAGTTAATTGCCGAATTTAGCAGCTACACGGTGTTTGTTGTAACGCGTAGCTGGACTTCATGGCACCAAGCACCAGAGGCTGAATAAAAGCATGACAACTTCATCAACAAAAGTCTTGCCATGGATTTTTACCTTTTTAAAACCTTTTTGGCTTAAGGTTATAGCCGCCCTTGTTTTTTTAGCTATAGGATCTTTAAGCTGGCTAGCCTTAGGCCAAGGCGTAAAAATGTTAGTTGACCAAGGCTTTGCTCAAGGTAATGCAAGCCAGCTCAATTATGTTACTGGCTTTATTTTATTGTTATGTTTAGTGGCGTCAGTGGCCACTTTTGCTCGGTTTTATTTAATGACTTGGTTGGGCGAGCGGGTAAGTGCCAATATCCGCAATACCGTGTATCAGAATATGTTAAAACTATCGCCTGCCTTTTATAGCGAAATGCGCACCGGAGAAATTATCTCGCGTTTTACCGCTGACACCACCTTATTACAAAGTGTGGTTGGCTCTAGTTTATCTATGGCCTTGCGCTCTAGTGTTACTATTGTCGGTGGTTTAATTATGATGGCACTAACTAGCGTAAAAATGACACTGTTAGTCTTGATTGCGGTGCCCTTAGTCTTATTACCAATTTTTATGTTAGGTAAAAAGGTACGGCTTTTAGCCCGCGCCAGTCAAGATAGGCTGGCAGATGTTGGTGCTTATGTTGATGAAAGCATACATGAAATACATACCGTACAGTCATACACCCACGAACAGCATGATATACAGCGTTTTGGCCAGCGCATAGAGCAAGTTATGCAAGCTGCCAGCGGCCGTATTTTTTACCGCGCCTTGTTAATTGCTATGGTAATGATGCTAAGTATAGGCGCTATGGTGCTAGTAAGTTGGGCTGGCGCTCATGATGTTATGGCCGATAAAATGACCCCGGGCGAGTTAACGGCTTTTATGTTTTATGCTGTTATGGTGGCAGGAGGCGCGGCGACCATAAGCGAAGTAATAGGTGATATTCAGCGAGCAGCTGGTGCGGCTGAACGCTTAATTGAATTAGCAGAAATGCCAGTTGATATTCAATCGGCTGAAATAACCGTACCTTTACCACAGCCAATTACCGGTGCTATTGAGTTAAAGCAATTAAGTTTTGCTTACCCTAATACAGATGACAAGCTAGTGCTACAGCAATTACAGCTGGCTATTAAACCAGGCGAGCGCATTGCCATAGTTGGCCCAAGCGGTGCCGGTAAAACCACTTTATTTCAATTGTTGCAGCGGTTTTATCAGCCCAGTCAAGGCGCTATTTACTTAGATGGTGTGGATATTAACCAGCTTGAGTTAGCGCAACTACGCCAGCAATTTGCCTTAGTGCCACAAGATGCCGTTATATTTGCTGACAATGTGTTAGAAAATGTGCGTTATGGTCGACCAGAAGCGACTGAGCAAGAAGTGGTGCAAGCTTGTATTGCCGCCCGTGCCGATGGCTTTATTAACGAATTAAGTGCAGGTTATCAAACCCAATTAGGCGAGCGCGGGGTTAAGTTATCTGGTGGGCAAAGGCAGCGAATTGCTATTGCTAGAGCTATTTTAGCCGACCGGCCAGTATTATTGCTAGATGAAGCCACCAGTGCCTTAGATGCCTTAAGCGAGCAGCAAGTTCAGTTGGCGCTAGAGCACTTAATGCAAAATAAAACCAGCTTAATTATTGCTCACCGTTTGGCAACAGTGGTTAATGCTGATCGGATTATTTTATTAGATAACGGCCGTATTATTGCCAGTGGTACCCATCATCAACTAATAGAGCAAAGCCCGCTGTATAGCGAGTTAGCTAAGCTGCAGCTTTTGCATTAACAACTAGCACTAACAAAAAAGCCTGCTAAAAATTAGCAGGCTTTTTTAGTGTTTAGTGTTTAGTGTTTAGTGTTTAGTGTTTAGTGTTTAGTGCACTGCAGCTTATTGGCAACCACCACAGCAAACACCGCCTTCGCCATGGGCTTTGGCTTTAGGTTGCACAAACAAAATTTCATTTTCTAATAAAATATGCTGCATTAAATCTTGTCTTAATTCTTCAAGGCCAATATACAGCGCGGTCCAAGTGTTACACGCACCCGCTGGTAAAGTAATATCATTAGTGAGTTTGCATAAAATTTCTAGCGCATCACCATGCTGAATATGCTCTTCTTCCATTACGCTAATTGGGCCTGATGGATAAATACCACCTGCTAGCATAGGAAATAAGATTTGCTCTTCTTTCATCATATGGCTTTCTAGTTCTTGATACATTTGCTCTAAATGTTCGGTTAAACCGTTAGGGCAATTAGGGTCCATACCGTGAACATGCTCAACCCGACGGGCTAAACGGGTTAACTCAGGTAGCTGCTGTCTATGACGTTCGTGAAAGCGTGTAACTACATGTTCAATTAACTCTTTAACTGGTTTTTCTTTCCAGTTTACATGATCAGTTGTTTGTTGTTGTAAGGCAGTTAATGCTGTAACAACATCGTGTTCGTTTAGTTCACGTTTAGCTAAGGCTTCACGTAAACTTAGTTGGCCACCACAACAAAAGTCTAATTTGAATTGATGAAATACGGCCGTTGCTCCAGCAACAGATGTGGCAATGCTACCCAAAGATTGATCTAATAATGACATACTGACTCCTAGCTAAGTAATAAATAAAACTTGTTATATAGCTGTATAGAGCAAGAGTTAGGCCAAAACTACCACCATTGATTTATATGGTTTTATTTAACGCTATGGTATATTGAACCCATATTGAGCTAGGTTTAAATAACCATAAAAGGGTAATAATTACCATGCTAGAGCAAAGCCTTATTGCTGATTTAGTAACAGACTTACCGGCTGCGGTGCGTTTGCAGCGTTTAGTTAGCACCTTACGAAGTCATTTTCATTGCGGTGCTGTGGGTTTATTAAAGTTAGAGCATGAAATTTTAAAACCCGTGGCCTTGCATGGGCTAGTGCGCGAAGCCCATGGTCGGCGATTTTTAGTGGGCAAGCACCCGCGATTAGCTGCTATTTTAGCTAGTCGTAATCCAGTGAGGTTTGATCCCAGTTCAGAGCTGCCCGATCCTTATGATGGTTTATTAGCCGATCAACCCGGTAAAGCCTTACCAGTACATGATTGCATGGGCACCTCTTTATTTATTGAAGGCCGCTGCTGGGGAGTATTAACCCTAGATGCGCTAGACGGCAATAGCTTTAATCAGGATACGGTTATAGAGTTACAGCGTTATAGCTTATATGTTGAGGCGGCGGTTAGGTTAACTGAGTTAGAGCAAGCCAATAGAGCGCTGCGAACAACGCATCAGGCAAATGAGCCAGTATTCACAGCCAATGATCAGCAATATGAACTCATTGGCCAAAGTAAGCCGCTACAGCAAGTACTGCAAGAGTTAGCAATAGTCGCAAATTCAGACTTGCCGGTTTTATTATTAGGTGAAACTGGGGTAGGTAAAGAGCTATTTGCTAGGCAGTTACATCGTAGCTCTAACCGAGCGAATAAGCCGTTAATATATTTAAATTGTGCGGCTTTACCGGAAAGCTTGGCAGAAAGCGAGTTATTTGGCCACACTAAAGGGGCTTTTTCAGGTGCCAATAGCGAACGTGCTGGCCGCTTTGAAGCTGCCGATGGCGGCACCTTATTTTTAGATGAAGTAGGGGAGTTACCCTTAGCTGTGCAAGCTAAATTATTGCGAGTATTACAAAACGGTGAAATTCAACGTTTAGGCTCAGATGAATCAAGAACCGTCAATGTACGCTTAGTTGCCGCAACCAATCGAGATTTAAAGCAGCAAGTAAAAAGCGGTGAATTCAGAGCTGATTTATATCATAGGTTGTCGGTTTATCCGTTACCTATACCGCCATTAAGAGAACGCAGAGACGATATACCTTTACTCGCAGGACACTTTTTAGAGTTAAATAGTCGTCGCTTAGGCTTGCGTGCTTTACGTTTAGAGCCACAAGCTGAGCTAGCATTATTAAGTTATAACTGGCCGGGTAATGTGCGCGAGCTAGAGCATGTTATTAGCCGCGCTGCAATTAAAGCGCTAAGTCATGGTGCTTCACGTAATGATATTGTCACTATTGCTTCTGAGTTATTAGATATAGAAGCCAGCTCAGCGTTAATGGGTGAACATGAGTTAATTCATAAACAAGTCGTGGCAGGTGTGTCATTAAAGCAAGCAGTTAATCAATTACAACGCCAGATGATAGAGCAAGCCTTAGTTAACTCTGCAGGTAGTTGGTCACAGGCAGCACGGCAGCTAGAAATAGATGCCAGTAATCTGCATAAGTTAGCCCAACGTTTAGGAATGAAATAATGTTGCGCTTTATGGGAGTGCTGTTTTGGCGTTTTTTGGCCATTATCAGCTTATTATTAGGCCTAATAGGTATGGTATTGCCGGTGATGCCTACAGTGCCATTTATATTAGTCAGTGCTTGGGCGGGCGGTAAAGGCTGGCCGGCATTAGAGCGCTGGTTATTAGCTCAGCCTCATCTTGGGCCTGCCATAATAAAGTGGCGTCAATACGGTATAGTGCCCAGAAAAGCTAAATACTTATCTATAGGTATGATGTCTATAAGTGGCATTGTATTACAATTTTCAGCGGCTATTTTCTGGGTAAAAATAGCTGTACCTTTAATTATGTTAACCGTCGCTATTTGGATCTGGCTGCGACCAGAGCAGATACCTGAGCAACTGGCAGAGAAAAACAATGACAACGCCTCTTAACAAAAAAGAACTAAAGCAAATAACCCCTGAACAAGCTATGCGCTATAGTCGTCATCTTATGCTGCCGGCCATGGACTTTCGCGGTCAAGAAGCTTTATTAGCCAGCAAAGTACTGGTTATCGGCATGGGTGGCTTAGGCTGTGCGGCGGCCCCTTACTTAGTTGCTAGCGGCGTTGGTGCTATTACTTTGGTGGATGATGACAGTATTGATAGCAGCAATTTACAGCGGCAAATTTTGTATCGTGAAACGGATATTGGTTTAGCTAAAGTACAGCAAGCAGCAACCCAGCTGAGACAGTTAAATAGTGAAATACAAATTGATACTCTGACGCAGCGTTTAACGGCAGAAGATTTAGCCCAACTGATCCCGCAGTATTCATTAGTATTAGATTGCACCGATAACTTAAGTACTCGTAACGCCATTAATGCTGGCTGCGTTAAGGCAAAGGTGCCCTTGGTATCTGGTGCGGCTATTCGTTTTGAAGGTCAAGTGGCCAGCTTTAGCATGCAGGGCGATCAAGCCTGTTACCATTGTTTAAGCCAGCTATTTGGCGAGCAGCAATTAAGTTGCATGGAAGCCGGCATTTTATCGCCTGTAGTTGGCATTGTCGGCACTATGCAAGCGCTTGAAGCGGTGAAAATTTTAGCCAAAGTGGGCCAGCCTTTATTTGGTAAACTGCAGTTATTTGATGCTATGTATAGCCAATGGCAGCAGTTTACTTTAACTAAAGATCCGCATTGCTTGGTCTGCTCTTTGCTTTAAGGCTGGTCATGGGGTGTTAATCGCTTGTCGCTAGCCCTAAGTGTTTGGTACGTACCAGCTGCATTAATTTATAAGCATCGTTTAGGTTGCAGCTTTCATGTTCGCGTTTTTTATAGCCAAGTGACGTTAACTCTAAATGCCAAGTGGGTACCACATCAACAGTGGCTAAGGTTTGCTTTACACAATTAAGCGCACAACCATCTACGGCTAAAATAGGCCGGCCAGATTTAGCCACTTTAACCAACTGCTTCACTTTACCGCCAACACCAGCAATGCAAGACATTTGGGCAGAACCTTCTCTGTCTAGCACTACGGCTAAATCATTGGCTAGTTGCGCAACATTAGAACAGCCTGAGCAGGCGTAAACTAAAGGTTTATCTTTATAATTTGTGGTCATTGGCTTGGCTCCTATAAGGTTACAACAAAGTAAGTTGTAACCTTAAGTCTAGAGCGCAATTAAAATATCGATTTGATATATATCAAACTACAGTTAGGCAAGCGCCGATCTACCCCTAAAGAGTAAATCGGCTTGGAGTTGTATTGTAGCAAAATGCCTTATTAACCTGGGCGACCATCTGGACGCGGGGTAGTTAATACTGGGAAGTAGACAATAACATAGAGCAAATAAGCGACACACCAAGCAGCCACACCCAACATTAACCAATGTGTTGTTTCAAGCGGCCAAATTGAGATCAGCAGTGTTCTACTGACTGCCGCAGCAATAACTAAAATAAAGGCAACGGACATTATGGCTTTGGGTTTTAATACTCGGCCACTATGACCTAAAGAAACGCGTGCCATCATACTTAAGATCATAGAGCCCATAGCCCCAGCAGTTAAAGCATGTAAAGCAACACTATTAGTAATGGGCAAACCGGCGTAACGGGCGCTATATAAGGCTAAGCCGATTGGAATAAACCAATAGGCAATATGCAATGACCATAATAAAGGCACTTTAGCGGTGATCCATATTTTCCAGCGCGCGCAGCGAATAGCAATGGCTAAGGCGCTAACAGCAAATAAGGCACTCATAGCATAAGTAGGAATATAACTTGTTAAGGTAAAAAAGTGGACGATAAATATTAACCAAAGTGAGCCTAAAGCAATACGATCTAACCAGACTATAGGCTCGGCTTTTTTAGTTTGAGTGCCGTTAGCAGTAAACATAGGCAATACTCTGCCACCGACTATGGTCATTAATAAAGTGACTAACCAAACCGCATTTTGACTGCCCAGCTGCTGTAAATCATAGCGATGATAAGCAACACCTATGTACATTAATAAGTTACATATAGTCAGTAGCGCTAACACAGGAATAAAAAACAAATTGCGCTGTTGGCCGGTTTGAATAAGCGGTTTGGCTAATAAAAAAGCACAAACAGGTAAAAAACTAAGATCAATAGCTGCGACTAATACTAAGGGTAAAGACTGGCCAAATAATAAGACTAAGCGGCCGGCTAACCATAATAAGGTAATAAACAATAAGGTTTTGCCATGAGGGGCGCGCAGGCCAGTCCAGTTTTGCACTGCGGTTAATAAAAAACCAATAATAATAGCTACAACAAAGCCAAAGATCATTTCGTGTTTATGCCAAAATAACACATCAGCAAAGGGGGCTAGGTGAATATGACCCGCTAAGACAAGCCCCCACAGCAACATAGCAATAACGCTAAAAGCCCCACCTAATAAAAACATGGGTCTAAATGCTTGCCGTAGTAACGGCGTCAGTTTTTGCTCTGTAGCCAGATCACTAATTTGCATTTTTATTCATCCTGTAAAAAGTTATTTTCACGCGCTAATTGTAGTCGCTGCTGAAATTGTGCTGCTTGGTTTGCAAAAAACATTGTCACCATACACAGTGCAAGCACACCATATAAAATCATAAAGCAGCCAGTAACAATGCCTAGTACATCTTGAGCTACACCAAATAAAATTGGCAAGGTACAACCGCCCAAAGCACCAATAGCGGCAACAAAGCCCCCCGCTGCGCCCATTTGGGTTGGGTAATAATCATAAAGCACTTTATAAACACTAGCTCGGCCAAAACCTTGGGCAACGCCAATAACAAAAATTAAAGCAGTAAACCACCACAGGTTAACTGAGATTTTTATAGTAACGTCTTTTTCTATACCATGAATAAGCATGGTAGTAGGTGGATAGCTTAAAAAGAATAAGCAGACAATACAGACCCAAAATACAGTCCAGTTTACCGCTCTACCACCATATCTATCGGCAAACCAGCCGCCAACCGCACGCATAATAGATGAACTGGCAACAAAAAATAAAGTAAAGGCCATGGCTTGCTGCGCCGTTAATTCATAGGCCTGCATATAATATTGTGGCAGCCATAATAAAAGTGCTAAAAAGCTACCAAAAACAAAGTAATAATACAGTGAAAATCGCCAAAGTCTGGACTGAGCACTTAACTTGCGTAATGACATTGGTTTTTGTTTAGTACTGGCAGACTGCTGTACATTAGGTGCCATGGCCAGCAATATTATTAATAAACTTAGCCCTAGGGCATAGATGGGGCCTATCCAGCGCCAATCTAAAAAGTGCAGTATTAGCGGAATTAACACAAAGTTAATGGCAACGCCTACATTACCAACGCCAAAAATACCTAAAGCTCGGCCTTGTTGCGCTGTGCTAAACCAATCAGATACATAACGAGTGCCAATGCTAAATGATGCACCGCTAACACCAAACCAAAGCCCTAGCCATAAATAACCTTGAAAGTTATTAATATAAGGCAAAAGTAGTAATGGGGGTAATACCAATAACATGAGCGCTATCCACAGCTTTCGGCTGTTATAGCGATCAGCCAGTAAACCTACAGGGATACGCAATAAGGCGCCAGATAATATTGGCGCAGCTAATAAAACCCCGTACTGCGTTGCTGTTAATTTTAGCTGTTGCTGCAGGTTTAAGCCCATAACGGCATAAAGGGTCCAAATTGAAAAACAACCAGCAAAGGCTAGCGTGGCAATAATTAAAGCTTTATTTGCATTAACCCGTTTTACTTGCATGTTATTACCCGTTAGTAAGCCATAGCTTTAGTTTACTCAGTGCAATTAATTTTGCAGCGGTTACTAGGGTGTACCTCTGATGCGCTAAAAATGCACATCATTTTTTGCCAACTACTCCTATAGAGGTAGTTGCTGCAAAGCTAGCAGCGGATGGCAGGGATAAGTTACTACTTAAAAGGGGTTAGAGCTAGAGTTGCTGCAGGCTTGAGCATTATTTTGTCTTGTTTTAAATCAAAGATTTTGTCGGGTTTGATCCTTACAATGAGTAAGGTTAATTAGTAAATCCCTTGGAGGGGTAATATGTCAGAGCCGTCATATTCAGCACAAAACAGTAGCAAATTAAGGATCCTTAATTTTGCTGATCAAAAAATAAAAATGCTGCACTTAGCGTGGTTTGCATTCTTTCTAACCTTTGTTATGTGGTTTGCTCATGCTCCTTTGCTTATTCATATCAAAGAGGCGTTAGCCTTAAGTGATGCTCAGGTTAAAGCCTTATTAATTCTTAACGTCGCCATAACCATTCCGGCTCGTATCATTGTCGGTATGATGGTGGACCGTTATGGGCCTCGTATTGTTTATTCCTTAGTACTATTTATATCTGCCATGCTGTGTATTGGCTTTGCTTTTGCTCAAACCTATAACATGCTGGCCATAATGCGATTTTTATTAGGTTTTGTCGGCGCCGGTTTTGTAATTGGTATTCGTATGGTAGGTGAGTGGTTTCCGCATAATCAGGTTGGCACAGCAGAAGGCATTTATGGTGGCTGGGGTAACTTTGGTTCAGCGGCAGCTGCTATGACTTTACCAGCATTAGCGTTAATGTTTGGTGGTGAAAATGGCTGGCGCTATGCTATTGCTTCAGTGGGTGTTGTCAGTGCTGTTTACGCGTTAATATTTTATAAATTAGTGCGTAATACCCCTAAAGGTTCGGTTTATTTTAAACCGAAAAAAACCGGTGGCATGATGGTTTCAAGCTGGCGCGATCTGTACTTGCTAATTATCATGAATATACCAATGTATTTAGCCCTAGGTATGTTGGCATGGCGTTTATCCCCAGCCGGAGTAGAGTTATTCTCTACGAATATTATGTACGGATTTTGGGGGGTGTTGGTGGTACTGTTTATTGGCCAAACTCAACAAATATGGAGCGTCAACGTAGAGCATTTGCGTGCTGGTGTAGCTGAAGCAGATAAATATAGCTTTAAACAAGTGGGTATTTTAAATGTAGCTTACTTTACTACCTTTGGCTCTGAGCTAGCCGTAGTATCTATGTTACCGCTATATTTTATTGAAACCTTCGAAGGGTTAACTGCCGTTAAAGCTGGCTTATTAGCCTCTGGCTTTGCCTTTATGAACTTAGTGTCGCGGCCTATGGGTGGCTGGATTTCAGATAAGTTTGGCCGTCGCAAAAGTATGGTGATCCTTATTGGTGGCTTAGCTGCAGGTTACTTTTTAATGGGCTTAATGGATAGCCATTGGTGGATACCTTTAGCGGTTCTGGCCACTATGTTATGTAGTTTCTTTGTTCAAGCCGGCGAGGGTGCTGTTTTTGCTATAGTGCCACTGATTAAGCGCAGTATGACTGGGCAAATAGCCGGTATGGCAGGTGCTTATGGTAATGTGGGTGCTGTGGTGTATTTAACAGTGTTAAGTTATGTTGATTATAGTACCTTCTTTTATGTTATAGCCGCTTCTGCGCTAGTAGGATTATTTAGCGTGATGTTTTTAGATGACCCTAAAGGCCATATTACTGAAGTGGGAGAAGACGGCACTGTACATCATATTAGTGTAGGCTAATTGGCAACAGCTTAAGCCGCGGGAGAAGTAAATAAGGTGAGTGAACAACAGCTACAGCTAGCTTACTGTCAACTAAGTAAAGCCGGTATTAAGCCGACAAACGAAGATGCGGTAGCCAGCTATATACCACAAGATGCTCACCTTGTTACTTATAAAGGCGCCTGTTTTGCTTTAGCCGATGGTGTTAGTACGGCTGAAGCCGGCCAGCAAGCCAGTTTGTTGGCAGTACAGCGCTTTACTAAAGATTACCCGCAAACACCAGATAGTTGGTCAGTTTCTTATAGCGCAGAGCAACTATTAAAAACCATTAATGCCCAGCTTTACCAACTTAGCCATGGCTTTAGTCATTCCCATGGTCAAGAGAATAAAGGCTACTTAACTACTTTTACGGCTTTAGTTTTAAAATCACAAACTGCTCACTTTTTTCATGTTGGCGACAGCCGCTTGTATCACTTGCGCGATGGCGTGTTACAGCAGCTAACTCAAGACCATACCACTATCTTATCTGATAAGAGGCAGTTTTTAGGCCGGGCTTTGGGGATGGATGCCAAGGTCTCGGCAGATTATGCCAATATTAGTATTTTGGCTGGCGATAGATTTTTACTGACTAGCGATGGTATTCACGATTTTATTACCGAGCCAAAACTAATTGAGCTGATGCAGCAAGCTGATCTTAAGCAAGCAGTAACAGCCTTGCATGATACCGCTATGGCCTCTGCCTCTAATGATAATTTAAGCGCTGTTTTGGTTGAGGTGTTAAGTATTCCAAAGCAAAGTTTAGATGATTTAAACCAACAATTAACCCGTTTACCTTTTCCACCTGCGCTAGAGCCTGGCATGAAAATAGATGGATATTTGGTACTAAAGGAGTTATTTGCCAGCAGTCGTAGCCATTTATATTTAGTTAAAGATGAGTCTACTGCAACTGAATTAGTGCTTAAATGCCCATCAATCAACTTTGACGATGATCATTTTTATATTGACCGTTTTATACGCGAAGAATGGATTGGCTTGCGGATCCAAAGTGAGCATGTAGTAAAAGTGATTCGCCAAGATAGGCCACGCACGTTTTTATATTATTTAATGGAATATTTACCCGGCCAAAGCTTAGATAAATGGTTTGCCGAGCAGCCGCAACCGTTAAAGCCATCGCTGGCTATTTCATTAGTAAAACAGATAGCTCAAGGTTTACAAGCTTTTCATCAAGTGGGGGCTATTCATCAAGACTTAAAGCCTGGCAATGTTTTACGTTTGCCAGATGGAAAACTTAAGGTGGTCGATTTTGGCTCGGTTTATGTAGCCAGCTTAGCTGAAATTTATAGCCCTATGCAGCAGGATATCGCTTTAGGTACGGCCAGTTATTCTGATCCGCAATATTTACTTGGCCACAACTCAGGTATTCAAGGTGATATTTATGCCTTAGCAACTATTAGCTATGAGCTGTTTACAGGTGGCCAGTTGCCTTACGGCGATGCGGTAGAAGAGTGCAGAACAGCCGCTGATTATGACAAGTTACGCTATCGTTCTGCCAGTCAGTTTAATGCTGTTATCCCAACTTGGTTTGATCGCGCTTTAGAAAAAGGGGTAAGTTTATCGCTAAACCAGCGTTATCAAACCCTGAACCAATTGCTTACCGACCTACAGCAGCCAAACCCAGAGTTTTTGCATCAAGAAGTAAAGCAAGAGCATAAAACCAACCCCTTACTATTTTGGCAGTTGTTGTCGGGGTTTTGGTTTATTACTTTGCTGTTAGTAGTGTGGCTGTTTATATTACGGCGTTAGCTTTTGGGTCGAAAGGGTTTAATCACCGCTTCATTACACACTAAATAAGGCCCTTCCATTAAATCAATGCAGTAAGGTACAGCAGGGAACACCGCATCTAAACACTGGCGAATAGCTTTAGGCTTACCTGGTAAGTTAATGATTAAGCTATCGCCGCGTAATCCTGCTGTTTGCCTAGATAATATGGCAGTGGCAACATATTTTAATGACTCAGCGCGCATAAGCTCACCAAAACCAGGCATCATTCTATCGCACACTGCTTCTGTTGCTTCAGGGGTTAGATCTCGCTTTGCTGGCCCAGTACCGCCGGTAGTGACAATTAAACTACAGTTTTCATCATCAGCTAGTTCGGTTAAAGTTAATTCTATTAAGTTTTTTTCATCAGGAATTAACCGATATACAGGTAGCCACTCACTGGTTAAGTAGTCATTTAAAGTATCAATTATCGCCTGACCAGAGATGTCTTCATATTCACCGGCGCTAGCGCGATCACTCACGGTGACAATGCCAATTTTAGCAATCT
Organism: Rheinheimera sp. MMS21-TC3; assembly: GCF_032229285.1. Taxonomy (NCBI): domain Bacteria; kingdom Pseudomonadati; phylum Pseudomonadota; class Gammaproteobacteria; order Chromatiales; family Chromatiaceae; genus Rheinheimera; species Rheinheimera sp. MMS21-TC3. Next base: position 2,435,956 of record NZ_CP135084.1, on the reverse strand, counting down.
GATTAGTCATGTTTGTTCCTGTTTATCCCATCTAAATTTACTGACTTGCCATACCGGCTAATTGCAACCAATAGCCGTTGCTGTCGGTAGCGGCTAAAGCTTGCGGTGCTTGGCCGTTAATATTGGCTTTAAATTTGTCTAGCCAGCTAAAAGTGCCTTCTACTTCGGGGCTTAAGCGTACTATATCCACTAGGCCTTGCATAGTTGGCAGCTGATTAACCAAGTTATAACGATGGCCAGACTGAGTTTGAATGCCGTTAAGAATAAATACTTGGCTGCCATCTTGGCTATTAACTTTACGGCCTTGCGGGTATTTAATGCAGCATAGTTCACATTGATCTTTACTGCGGTTTTCTGAGCGCGCAGTAAAACAGCGACCACTCCAAGCTAAAGGGAGATGACCAAAAGCAAATACTTCGGTAGTAAAACAATCACGAATATCTGTAATAACACTTTGCTGCAAAATGCTGCTTAACCATTGCTGTGATAACTCAACCGGCATAACCCAGCGGTTCATGCCCATGCCAACTAAACGACGCAGGGTATGTTGGTTGTAGCAGTTAATGGCCGCACCAGCAACAAAAGGTAAACTTTGCTCTTGCAGTAACGAAATAGCCCCTACATCATTAGCTTCAATTAAAAACTCACCGTTTTCAATGTACTTACGTAATTCTCTAAGCTCGCTTGGCGCTTCTAATAATGTCATAGTGGACAAACAAACTTGTTTGCCGGCTTCACGTAACATATGGGCTAGCGTCATATAATCTGCTAGCTTAAGTTCACGCCTTTTGCTGCAGACAGTTTCACCAAGATAAACAATATCGATGCTGGAGTCGGCAGCCTGCTGATAAAACTGCTGCATTTGCGCTTTTGGCCAAAAGTATTGCACTGGGCCTAGAGAAAATTTCATTGCATTTATTCCAAAATATCTAATTACTTCCAACTGCGGTGATAAGCACCTAAAGTGGTTTGGCTGCCCTCAGATAAGCTTGCTAACACCTGCTGCCAGTTTTGTTGCACCATAAAGTGATCTGGATCTTGCATAACGTGATCAATAGCCGCGCGCCACACTTGGGTAATTTGTGCCACATAGGCAGGGCTGCGTTGCCGGCCTTCTATTTTTAGCGAGGCTATGCCTTGTTTATATAAATCGGGCAGCAGATCTAAAGTATTTAAGCTAGTGGGTTCTTCTAAAGCATGATAAAGATCGTCGCCAACTTTAAATCGACCTTTACATAAAGTGGGGTAGCCTGCGGTTTCATTAGGCGCAAAGCTATCAATCAAAATGCCGTTTAAACGCGACTCTAAATTGCCGTCGTTTTCATCCCAACGAACAAAGGCTGCAGGTGAACAAGCCCCCGCTGTATTAGGGGATTGGCCTGTCATATACGAGCTTAAGTAGCAGCGGCCTTCAGCCATAATACATAAGCTGCCAAAGGCAAAGACTTCTAAATCAATATCGCAGCTATGGGCTAGGGCACGTACTTGCTGGATAGACAATACGCGTGGCAATACCACTCGGCTGACACCAAATTGGCGATAAAACTCAATGGCAGCGGCATTAGTGGCCGAAGCTTGCACCGATAAATGTCGCTCTACAAAGGGGTAACGTTCAGCGGCATAAGCAAGCACTGCTATATCGGCAATAATTAATACATCTGCACCAGCAGCAACAGCCATATCCACGGTTTGTTGCCAGCGTTGCCAGTTATCTGGATGAGCGAAAGTATTAATAGCAATATGCAGTTTTTTGCCATGCTGATGAACATAGCGTGCAGCTTGCTCTAACTTTGCTTGATCAAAATTTAAGCCGGCAAAATGCCGAGCATTAGTATCATTTTTTAAACCAACATAAACCGCATCTGCACCGTTATCTATAGCGGCTTGCAATGCCGGCATGCTGCCGGCTGGGCATAAAAGCTCCATATTTTCACCTGTACTTAAATCACTGCACTACCTCTGAAAGGTTATGTGCACAGTAAGTTAATTATGGTTTGATTATAGGGCTTAAAAACTAATAAAAGGTGCACTATGTTTGATATTAAAAGAGCTAACCAAAAGGTGGTATCGGTAATACCCTTAATAATGCGGCGGGTTAATCATTATGCGCCAAAAGCAGTACAAGTAAGGGTGTTAAGCTTAGCTTTAAATCAGTTTTTTCAACAAGAATGCCGTAGTGGCGAACTCGACTTTTTACTGAACAAAAGCGTGGTTATTGAAGTGACTGACTATCAGTTAGCTTTTGGTATTAGCTTAGTAGATAAGCGATTACAGGTTAGCTTGCCAGCACAAAAGCAAGATAGCCTAATTAAAGCAAGTTCAGTGGATTTTTTACAAATGATCACAAATCAAGTTGACCCAGATACTTTATTCTTTCGTCGAAAATTAGTCATATTAGGTGATACAGAGCTAGGGCTAGAGTGTAAAAACCTGTTAGATAGTATTGGCTTAGAGCGCTTGCCCAAACCAATTATTGAAGGCTTACACTGGTTAACTGCTCATCAAGTAGCAGAACAGCTTTGATAACGCAGAGAAAACTGAGCTAGATCAATAACCAAACTGCTATGCGCGCTATATTAGCCTTTAGCAGCAACATTAAGTGAGAGCCGTATAATGCGATGGGATAATAAATTAATTGAAAAATATAATATTAATGGGCCACGTTATACCTCTTACCCAACCGCATTAGCGTTAAATCCAGATTTTGATCTAGCTAATATTGCTAAAGCTATTGAGCAAAGCGGCGCTGAATTAAGCCTGTATATTCATATCCCTTTTTGTCAGAAACTCTGCTTTTATTGTGGCTGTAATAAAGTTATTACCAAGCATCAACATAAAGCGGATATTTACCTTGATAACTTAGCCATAGAAATGGCTATGTACGGCCCGCTATTACAGCAAAAGTTAATTAATCAGCTGCACTTGGGCGGGGGCACACCTACCTTTTTAACTGAAGTCCAGTTAAGCCGATTAATGGCTCTGATCCAGCATTATTTTAAGCTAACAGCTGATGCTGAAATAAGCATTGAAATTGATCCGCGCAGTTGTAGTGACCAAAAGTTAGCCCATTTACGCCAGTTAGGTTTTAATCGTGTCAGTTATGGCGTGCAAGACCTAGACGAAAAAGTACAAATAGCTATTAATAGAGTGCAAGATACAGATCTTATTCGCCGCCAAGTGGCATTGAGTAAGCAGCTTGGTTTTAGCTCAATTAATTTAGATTTAATTTATGGTTTACCCTTTCAGCACAGCGAAAGTTTTAAGCAAACTTTGAAAGAAATTATTAAGCTAAGCCCAGATCGTATTTCTTTATTTAGTTATGCCCACTTGCCCGAGCGCTTTGCCGCCCAGCGCAAGTTAGATAACGACAGCCTACCTACAGCAGCCACTAAACTTGAATTACAGCAGTTAGGGATCAGTGCTTTTGTCGATGCCGGTTATCAGTTTATTGGTATGGACCATTTTGCTAAGCCCAATGATAGCCTAGCTAAAGCCCAGCAAGCGGGTAAGTTGCAGCGTAACTTCCAAGGTTACACCACAGCCGGTCAAGATGCCTTAGTTGGCTTAGGTGTGTCTAGCATTAGCCAAGTTAATGGCGTGCTATGGCAAAACAGTAAAGTAGTAACCGATTATTACAAAGCGCTAGAGCAGGGCACTTATCCTGTTGAACGCGGTTTTAGTTTAAATGCCGACGATAAACTCCGTGCAGCCTTAATTAGCCAGTTAATTTGTCATTTTGAACTAGATATAAACCAATTTAGCGCTAACTGGCAACTAACCGATTTTTGGCACTACTTTGCTGAAGCTAAACAAAAGTTAAGCCCTTTTATTGAAGATGCTTTAGTTGAAGTACACCAAGATAAGCTAGTAGTCACCCAAGCAGGCCGTTTATGGGTACGCAGTATCTGTGCTTGTTTCGATGCCTATTTAAATAAAGGCCAACAGCGTTATTCAAAAGTGGTTTAAATAAAACAGTTTAAAAAGTCTTACTAACATTAAATCACCACCTTTCAAAGCTGGTGATTTAATAGGTTACTTCTTACGCAAAATACTGTAATTACATACATAACCAGATAAACACGTTCTTAGCTTTATTAGACTGACTTTTCCGTACTTGCCGCACCAAAAAATAGCACTGTACCCATAACCTATTGTATATAATCTAAAATCATTGTAATGTCTTAAACATTAAATTTACAAAGACGGAAATATCCGTGTTTAAATACGGATTTTTCCGCCTAATAAGCGTTAGCCCTCAGGAGGAAAAATGAAAATATCTCTTATGGCAGCTGTTTCCGAGAATGGAGTAATTGGCTCTGGATTGGATATACCTTGGCATGTACAAGGCGAGCAGCTCCTATTCAAAGCCATGACTTACAATCAATGGCTTCTAGTTGGTCGTAAAACCTTCGACTCAATGGGTAAACTTCCGAATAGAAAATATGCAGTGGTTACTCGTTCTAAAATTATCTCGAATGACCCTGATGTTGTGTATTTCGCAAGTGTTGAATCGGCATTAGCTTACCTAAACAATGCGACAGCACATATCTTTGTTTCTGGTGGTGGTGAAATATATGAAGCTTTAATCGATCAAGCAGATGTTATCCATCTTTCAGTGATTCACAAGCATATCTCTGGCGATGTGTTTTTTCCTCCAGTTCCACAGGGCTTCAAGCAAACATTTGAGCAAAGTTTCAGTTCAAATATTGATTACACGTACCAAATTTGGGCAAAGGGCTAACAATCTGTTTAAGAGTGATTCGCAACGCGTGGCATTTTTACTATGCGTTGCGTTTAGTGTTTAAGGTGGTATGCGGAGGCTTCGGTATTGCGTTGCTCACACCTTAACAGGGCGTTAGGTGATCAACCCAACAAAGGAATACTGCTTTGCGGAAAGAGCTTAGAGAAAAGATTATTGAAGTATGTGATCTAAAAATAGAGAAGAAGGGCGCGACGGTGGGGTTGTCGTTTTACGCGTTCTTCAAGAATAAAAACGATCAGCCAGAGGTTCTCATGGAAGCGGCTCGGTGGTGGATAGAAACTCACAAATTGGATCACTTCGAAAAAGCGGTAAAGATTAAAGATATGGTTTTAGCCGGTGTCTAGCCTTGCCTTCAAATCACATAACAAACGGCTGTTGTCGCCCCTTCGGGGCTGGGACGGCCTTTCCGCCGCTGCGCGGCTACAAGTCCGCCCCAAAGCCGGGCGTTAGCCATTCGCAAGGAGAAATGCAGTGAAGAATTTCATTTTACATTCAGTGGTATTGATAGCGGGGATATCCATAGGCTATGCCCTTAATTACATTGGCGAAAGTGGTCCTCAGTCAAACAGTCTCGAGCAAAGCGATATTTCCTTTTATGTCTACGAAATAAAGTCTCAGCTATCTGAAGATTTTGACAGCTTTAATGGAAGCGTTGTACGGACATACCAGCTTTCAAACGGGAAAGAGGTTAATGTCAAATTTGATACAGCAATTGATGATGAGACCAAGATGCCAATGGTAAAAGTTTATATTGATGATGAGTCAATCAATATTGACCGTAATGGCACGGCTGTAATCGATAACGTCCTAATCAGTCTGATTGATTTAGATGCATACTCCAAAATAAATAAAGAGTACATCGCCGGTGTAAATAAATAATGGCTAACAATGCGCATCACTCGTGGCCTTCGGCCACTGGGACGTCAAACGCTAACGCGTTTTTCCGCCCGTGTGCTTTGCGTTAGGCAAAACAAGGAGTAAGTAGATGGATCAAATCAAAAATCGAGTAATTGCCGTCATTTTAGGTGTTGCACTAGCTTATGCGTCAATTGCTATTGCAGGCATTGGTGCCGCAGTAGCAATACCGGCTGACATTTTAAAACCGGTTGCACAAGTATCAAGCCTCCTTGCGGTTACGCTGGTCGACTTATTCACTATCGCAGTGCCGTTGGCGGCAGCATTTTTAGTGGTGGCAATCGCCGGTAAGCTGGTAATCAGCAAACCAGATTTCACTTTTTACGCTTTGTTGCTCGCGCCTTTAGTACTCTTACAACTGTATTTTGTTGCGCAATCACAGCCTCAAATGCTCAATACAATCGTTACAACGCTGCCACGCTATTTGTTATTGGCTGTGTGTTTTTATTTTTTAGTCCGCAGCACGCATCGGGCAAATGCCTAACAAGGCCAGTCAGCAACGGCCACTGCGTGCCCTGGACCTCAAACCCGCTGCGCGGTTTTTCGGCCGCTGCTGGCTGCGTTAGAAAGCATCATAGGTATATGTAAATGTTAGAGTTTTTTTTATCAGTTTCTGTTCATGTTGGAATTATTTTTATTATTGTTTTGATTTTAGCGAAATTTAAAAAAGTAACCATAAATTCTAAGTGGGCTGCTATTTCTCTAGCGCTATTTTTCGGCTATTTTGTCGTCTTGTTAATAGGTGGGGAAATCATCCCAATTGATAAAATTATTCATGATTTGAGTTGGAATTGGGGTGGTAAGATAGCAGGAGTCTTTCTATGGATTTTGGTGTTATTTTTACTTATACGTTTTAATCCTAATTTTAAAGCCGCTGATGCTGGATTTACCCTAAAGCAAAAAACGAGCTCTTTTAAGCCTGCATTTATCGCTACTATTTTATTTATAATTTTGCAGTTAATGCTTAGTGCTCTTTTAGGTGATGGACCTGACTATGATATTGAAGAGTTACTATTCCAAGCAACAATGCCTGGGCTAGATGAAGAGCCCATGTTTAGAGGAATTATTTTATACACTTTATCTTTAGCAATAATTTCAAAGAATTATAATGTACTAGGTGCAAAAATTAATGTAGCGGGGCTATTGCTCGTTGTGCTATTTGGCTTGGTTCATGGAATAATTTACAGTACCGGTGAATGGCATTTTTCTTGTATTACTATAATAATTACAGGCGTTTATGGTTTTATTTTGCTGTGGTTAAGAGAAAAAACTGGGAGTTTAATTTTTCCCATAGTCGCTCACAATTTAGTTAACTTTTCAGGTCAATTTGTTTGATTTCTAACAATACGCATCACTCGCTTCCTTCGGTCGCTGGGACGGCAAACCTGCTGGCGCGTTTTTTCGCCCGTGTGCTTCGCGTTAGCCATTCGCAAGGAGAAATGCAGTGAAGAATTTCATTTTACATTCAGTGGTATTGATAGCGGGGATATCCATAGGCTATGCCCTTAATTACATTGGCGAAAGTGGTCCTCAGTCAAACAGTCTCGAGCAAAGCGATATTTCCTTTTATGTCTACGAAATAAAGTCTCAGCTATCTGAAGATTTTGACAGCTTTAATGGAAGCGTTGTACGGACATACCAGCTTTCAAACGGGAAAGAGGTTAATGTCAAATTTGATACAGCAATTGATGATGAGACCAAGATGCCAATGGTAAAAGTTTATATTGATGATGAGTCAATCAATATTGACCGTAATGGCACGGCTGTAATCGATAACGTCCTAATCAGTCTGATTGATTTAGATGCATACTCCAAAATAAATAAAGAGTACATCGCCGGTGTAAATAAATAATGGCTAACAATGCGCATCACTCGTGGCCTTCGGCCACTGGGACGTCAAACGCTAACGCGTTTTTCCGCCCGTGTGCTTTGCGTTAGCTACCTAAATCATTTCACGGAATATAAGGAGATCGAAATGAGTAATTGTAATCAAGAACATCGTCATTGGCCTTTTTTAGAATCACTTCCTCATGACCAAGGTGGCCATGGGCGTCATAAATGCGCTGGCTGTGCCTATGAATTAGGTTACCAAGCCGGAGCTCGTAGAGATGAGCGTCTTCACATAGATTTGGATTCATTGCCTGAAAGTCAAGCGGGTACCGTTCGTCATAGAAGTCCGCACGCTGCCTTTGCTCAAGGTTACTATGACGGGGTTCATTCATCGTATAGCGGTAGCTAACAAGTTGCTAAAGTTCGTTCGTAAACTCACTGGGACAATTAACAGTTGGCTTGGCGCTTCGCGCAAGTTTAGCCAACAGTTAATTGCCCCTTAGCAAAGCGTTATGTTGTTTACTGGATCGCATAAAAATGAAACTAATTAAGAGTATATTTTACGTGTTAATCATCAGCAGCCTATCAGCCTGTTCGATGAAAAGTGTAAAATTGGCGCACGCTAACGACCCAGATTTAATTAAAGTTTGTCGTCATGCATTTATCGACTGGCGTGCAGCATCGCATATGGTTGATTTTTACAATTTTAAATGTGCGCAAAGAGCAATAGAGCAAGGCTACTTATTAGGTGATTCGAACTTATCTTCTAAGGATTTTTCAATACCTGAGGCACCTTCTGGAAAAACCTGGAATGAAGCATTGGCACTCAAAGAGCTAAGTGCTGATCGAATAACCAGGGAAAAGTATGGGTACATTTTGGCAGTTTTGGAAATGAAGTATCGTGCCAAAATTTCAAAAGCAAAATCAGAGCTCGAATCGGGTAAAATAACTAAGGAAGAATTTGATAATATTAAGGAGGAAGCATCAGAGGCATTCTATGGTGTCCCCACAACATAACAAGGCGTTGCAGCGCGACGTCCAAAGCTGTGCGCCTTTTGTGGTCGCTGCGCTTATACCACAAAAGCCACCCAACTTTGGCCGCGGCTGAACGCGGGCGTTATGTTGAAAAAGGAATTTAGATGGTATTTCCATCACTAGAAACTGATCGGCTATTACTTACAGAACTTTGTGTTGATGATGAAGCTGATCTATTCAATTTGTTTTCCAACCCATCTGTGGTCGAATACTACGATTTAGATGTGTTTCGCGAACATAGCCAAGCAGCAAATTTGATTAGTCTTTTTAAATCAAGATATGAGGAGCAGCAAGGTATCAGGTGGGCTATCCGGTTAAAGTCATCAGGTCGATTGATAGGCACCTGCGGCTTTAATTCGTGGAGCAGCAAAATGCGTAATGCCGTTATTGGTTATGATCTGCTGCCTGAGTTTTGGCGGAAAGGGTATTCCTCAGAAGCTGTTCGCGCCATTATTAGTGCTGGATTTGCAGGGATTCTTCCCTGTGGTGAATTGCATCGAGTCCAAGCTGATACAGTTCCAGGCAATCGTGCCTCTGAATCATTGCTGCGTCGGCTTGGATTTAAAGAAGAAGGGCTTCGGCGTGAGTGTGGTTATTGGAAGAATAAGTTTCATGATCTCAAATGTTTCGGTTTGCTCCGTTCAGAGTTCAGTGCAACATAACAATCCGCGTCATTCAGGGCCTGTGGCCCTTGCGACGCTCACAAGTTCGCGCGCATGCGCGGGGCGTTACATTTCACAATCAAGTAAGAAGTAATAATATGGATATCAGAAGAGAAAACGTACTTAAAGCATTGGCTGAAAGATTTTCAACATTCGCGAATGTTGTAACAATTCAAAATAAAGCTGGGTTCAACGACATTAACAAAAGTGCTGAGCGACTTTTTATTGATGTTTTGAATATCGCATACAATCTTCGATTAAGGGATATGAATGCAATACAAGATAATTATCCGGCCATAGATTTGGGTGACTATAGCTCTAGAACTTGTATACAGGTCACATCAGAATCTACTAATCAAAAGTTCAGACGCACGGTTGAAAGATTTAAGGAGAAACAGCTGGATCGAGACTTTGATAAGTTGATTTTTCTGATTATCTCCAATAAAGACTTGTGCACTTTAACAGATAAGGACATTAACACTAGCGTTATAAATCTCAATGATTTGTACAAGGCCATAGCAAACTTGGATGACAGAGATGTGTTCTATATTGATAGCTATTTGGCACAAAACTTAGTTAGTAGGGTTGAGCAATCTGACAGCATTCTGCCGTTAGGACTGATGACAACCTACTCAACACCTAGGCCAAATGCATTAATTTCTTTTTTGGGCCTTGAAGATGAGCCGGAATATACCGAGCAGTTGTTAAATGACCTAAAATCACTCGCACAAATATTATCAAATCTGACTAAACACCAGAGAGAGTACTTATTCTACATCGTTGGGCACGGTCAGTTCGCTCGCAACATTTATGGACGCGCAGATGAAAACAATATCGTTATGCCTACAAGCCAAGTAGGTCAGGCATTCGGAGACTATGGGGTGCAGATATTCCACGTCCTAAAAGCTCAAGATCTATTGTTTGTGAATGATGAGTATGATCCACATGGGGATGATAGATATATCAGTGTTCTTGAGCCTTATTTCAGAGATGAATTAGATGATACAAATCTGTTTTGTGCGCTAAAAAGTTTCTGTAATGGTGACCTTAACAGGCTAAGAAGAATAATTTTGGATTGTGACTTCTCACATCTGCAGTAGTGAAATGTAACAAGGCACTGCTGTCGGACAAATTTTTCGCTACGCTCAAAATTTGCCGCAGAGTGCGGCGTTAGCTATCCAAGGAGGAATATGAAAGTTCTGGAATTGAGATATCTAGATGAGCTATGTGAAGGGATTTTGAAGTGTATTGAGCCGGATAGTGTAGAAATTATGCTCAGGCATCTTTTAGATTTCTATGGTGTATTGAACTACGAAATGTCATATGACCGCTCTTATTGGCGAGCTAGGAAGTGTTGTATTGGCAGAATAGGATATGACAATACTAACGAATTAGGTGCTCCTCCGGCTGAAATAACTAAGGCTGGTAGAATGAACGAGCCTAAGCAGCCGATGCTCTACTTGTCCACAAATCAGTTCTCCGTATTGGAAGAGATAGGTAGCAAAGCTGGTGACATAGTTCACATTATTGCTTACAGACAAAAGATAGAGTCAAAATTAAGATGTGCAATCGTTGGTGAGATTACTAATGTTCATAGATGGGGACGAGCTCAGTCATCCGATCATTTAGGAAACCACTTAAACAGAATAATGAACGAGATGAACTTCGATATCGGTCGAAGCTATGTATACACGGATTCATTTCTGTCTAGCTTGTTGAGAGATAAGGCAGCATCGAAGTCTGACTATCTATATTCAAGAAAGCTATCAAAGCTAATTTTCGAAAAACACCCAAGTATTGATTCGATTGTGTACCCCGGAGTAGCTTTGGAAGGTTCGATGAACTTTGCTGTGAAACCAAACGTGGTCAGTAAAAAGTTCGACATTGGTAGTAATTTTGTTGTTCGTGTCAACAAGAGATACAAGTATGGGATATTTGATTTTGAAATAATAAAGCGAGCAAAGGGCCAGTATTTAGATGGAACAATCGTTTGGCAGGATAGCTAACAATGCGCATCACTCGCTCCCATTGGTCGCTGGGACGCCAACCGCGTTGCGGTCGTCGCCCGTGTGCTAAGCGTTATGCAAAAAGGAGTATGCATTGAAAATTGTGATCGGCCTGCTATCACTAACACTAATTTCTTCGTGTTCAATAGCCAACAGCAAGCCAGATGAACCCGAAAATGATCGACTGATTGCTAGCGCAGCATCCAGTGTTGATACCCGACAGCCGCTGATTGACTGGTATGAGGATGCTAAGACTTCTGGTTTTTCGGGTATGGTTCTTGTAGCTAAAGGTCAAGCGAAGCTGTTTGAGCAAGGCATTGGTTATGCCGACAAGGAAGATAAACGACCTTTTACTGCTGATACTGTTGTCGATATCTTATCTATGACGAAGCAGTTTACTGCAGCAGCCATTCTAAAGCTCGAAGAGCAAGGCGCTCTGTCAGTACATGATACGCTTGAGCAATTCTTCCATAATGTGCCTGCTGAAAAACAAGGTATTACACTGCATCAACTTTTAACTCATACGGCAGGCTTCAAAGCAAACTACAAAGGCGATTACACACCAGCAACCCGTCAACAGCTTGAGCAGCATGCACTTAACTCGCGACTTCGTTCAAGGCCTGGTGAAACCTTTAATTACTCGAACATTGGTTTCAGCTTGCTAGCTCTTGTTATCGAGAAAGCTAGTAATCAAAGCTATGAAGCTTTTTTGCATGAACATCTATTTTTACCTGCAGGTATGAACAATACAGGCTATCGAATTCCTTCATGGAGTGAGCAAGACTTCATTGTTGGTTATCAAAGAGACTCACGTTATCGCCATCATCGATTGCTGGCTGGTGTCGGTTCTGTTTTTGGAAGAAGCGACCGATGGGGAACGCCTCTTGAGCAATCTTGGGCAAAAGATGGACCTTGGTGGTCTCTGCATGGCAATGGTGGCTTACTGTCCACTCTAAATGATCTCCACCTTTGGTACTTGGCTCTTGCAAACAACTCGATTTTGTCTGAAGCTTCAAAAGATAAACTGTATTCTCCGTATGTTGAGGTGACTTCGGGAATATTTTATGGGTATGGCTGGATGGTTAGGGCGAATCAGGCTGGTACGCGAAGAATAATCAATCATGGTGGCGCAAACGATTTCTTTGATATGGATATCTATAATTATGTTGATGACGGTGTGGTTTTAATGTACGTGACTAATACTCCATTACAGCAAAGCTTGATGCCTAAATTATCAAATGTTGTTCGCAAAGAGTATATTCAATGACAAAACTGGGTGATTTTAAATTTTGTCATCCGGTGTTAGTTTTTAACCATGCAAAGAGAGCATAACAATCGCGTTAAATGCGACGCTCGTACCTCGCGCGCTTTACGCGGGCGTTAGCAGGTTTTCGGGTTTTAACGGATTCAGTTTGTAGTTTTATTTTGGCTTTGCTCGTGTTTCGTTTTCTATAGCAGCAAAACCAAGCCATTAAAGTACGCCAGTTTGTGTGTTTAGTGCAATCTTTGTTGGCACAGTGGCGTTGTTCTTTGAGGCTTCGTTTAAACAGTTTTACAAGTTCCGGTTGGCGCGCTGTTTCGCAGTTAACTGGTTTAGTTTTAATTAAAAGCAGTCTGCCGTTGTTTAGGTTTGCTAGTGCGGCAAGCCGCGCAAGTTTTGGCGTAGGCTGCTAACAAACAAAGGCATGGCGACGCGTACCGCGCGCTTGCTTTGGGCGTTAGCTGTGGTTAACCTTCACACATTTAAGGAAAATGATGCTTTCTAAGTTTATTAAGTTGGCTTTTGCTCTAGTTATTTTTTTCTCAGTGCCGCTATGCGCTAAAGAGAGTACTGAATTTAAAATTCGAAATACGCATACCCTGAATATAAAATCTGAAGTAAGCGGATTGGAGTATGAACTGTATATTCGCCTGCCTAACGATTACTCAGAAAATAACAAAAAATACCCGCTGGTATTATTAAACGACACAGGTTATTCAGTTGCAGTGGCGAGCGGCATTGTTCATCTGATGGCAGGCCGAGACATCGAGGATGTCATTATTGTAGGGATTTCATATTCCAAAGGGCATAACCCTTTGCTTAGTCGCACAAGAGACTACACACCAACATATGCCCCAAATGAAAAAAGGGGGCATTCGCTCGACGTTCAGAAGTATTCAGGTAAAGCCAGTCAGTACATTAGTTTCATTTCAGATGAGGTTTTACCTCTGATTAGTCAAACATACCGAATCAGACAGGATAAAAAAATATTTGTTGGTCATTCATATGGCGGTTTGCTTGGCGCCAACATCTTGATCACTAATGCCGAACTATTTGACTACTACATCTTAGGTAGTCCATCGTTCTGGTATGACAACAAAGCGATGTTTCGGCTGGAAAGTGACTTTGCAAAAAATAATAAGGCCATGAAAGCAAGTGTATTCATGTACATCGGTAGTGAAGAAGGTAGTATGGTAGAGGAAATGCATGCATTCGAGAATCAGTTAAAATCACGAGATTATCAAGGCTTAAGCATCCAATCCAAAATATTGTCAGGATTGACTCATCAAAGCGCCTTTGCGGTGTTACTAACGGATGGTCTTCAAAAAGCTATTCCAAAACAAAGCAAAGGCAGCTAACAAAAAAATTTTATCGCCAGCAAACAGCGCTGGCTGCGACGTCAACCCGCTGCGCGGCTTTCCGCGCTAAATTTGGGCGTTAGGCATTCACGGAGGAAAGATGCATTCTGTTAGTAATAAATATCTTCTGGCTGCGGCGATATGTTGTTTCGCTGCTGCATTTGCTCATCTGGGCTGTATTGTATTCGGGGGCGATTGGTATCGTTTCTTTGGTGCAGGCGAACAGATGGCTCGGATGGCAGAGCAAGAGCTTTGGTATCCGACAATTGTAACCTCTGTCATTGTCATGGTGCTTTTGGTTTGGGCGCTTTATGGCCTTTCGGGCGCGGGCGTAATTAAACGTTTACCACTGACAAAACTAGCGCTAATCCTCATTACTGGTATCTTTTTACTTCGTGGAGTTTCCTTCGTCGGGTTAATGCCAATGTTCCCAGAAAACAGCCTGACATTTTGGTTAATTAGTTCTGGTATATGTTTGTTTATTGGCGGTCTGTTTGCTCTAGGTTCTTGGCAGCAGTGGTCAGTTTTAGGTGTGAAAAATGCCTAACAATACGCATCACTCGCTCCCGTTGGTCGCTGGGACGCCAACCCGCTGTGCGGCTCGTCGCCCGTGTGCTTTGCGTTAGTGGCTATTCAAGTACAGAGTTTTAACAATACACAAGGAGATAAGATGGAATTTGAGTGGGATGAATCCAAGAGACAAACGACGCTTTTCGAACGAGGTATCGACTTTATCGATGCCGCTTTAATTTGGGATGACCCTTTACGCCAAGTAAGGGAGGATAACCGGAAGGACTACGGGGAGCAACGATATCAGACTATTGGCCGCGGGTCGCTAGGCATCTTGTTCGTTGTATATACAGTGCGGGTGTATTCCGAAGGTAAACACGTAAACAGAATTATCTCAGTACGCCGCGCTAAGAAAAAAGACATTCAGCAATATGAAACGAGGACTTTTTCCGAGGGATTAAAAAATGCCTGAACAGACAACACGATTAACATTGCAGCAAATTCGAAAGCTTAAAAGTCTATCTGATGCAAAGAAATTCAACGAAACCACAGAAGAAGAAATTGATAAGCAAATTGCTGAAGATCCAGATCTTTACCAGCTAACGGATGAAGAACTAAAGCAATTTGAACTAGTTAGGAGAAAATAATGAAAAAGGTTGCAGGAAAGACACGCGCGACATTAGAAGAGTTGCGTAAGATGAAGGGAAAATCGAACTTCGCATTGTTGTATAAACAGCAGAAAGAAGAAAAATCAAAGCCCAAGTCTGAGGACTGAAAGGCCACTAACAATCGCCATCAAAAACGCGCCCTTTGGGCGCTCGACTCGCAACAAGTTGCTCGCGTTTGTGGCGGGCGTTATACGTAAAGGAGATAATTAATACTTGGAGAGTTTTCTTCCCTTAATATTTATTTCTGTACTTCTTTTTATTCAAATTAAGATTGTGTGTAAAAACTGTGGGCGCGGTTCTTTGCTAGCAAAAAGGCGCTTGATACCCTCCCTAGTTCACAGGAGTGGAGTAAGCTCTCATGATTGGCTCCATGGCTCTACTATATGGCCTAACTAATTTATCAAACCTCGTTCCGTCCACAAAAAAAACGTGGGTTTCACTGGATGCGAGCCGTTTATAAATGTGTTAGGTAAACCGAGAGTATGGCGTTTTTTCTAATTATTATTTATATCTATTTGGTTTGGGGAGTAGTGTTTTGACTTCAAAGACAGTTATATTATCTCTCAGTTCATCAGCAATTATTTTTGCTTTTAGCAGCAATGAAAGTTTATAACAAATCTCGTCATTAGATGCCTGCTGTGCCTGTGGGGCGCACAAGTTAGCGCGTATGCGCGGGGCTTTATGTGTTATTTAAACTTGGATGTTAAATTTAATGAAAGATGATCAATTTAAAGCATGGGAAAAAACACGAACAAAAGGAAAACTAAAATTTGTTCTAGTTACTGGTGTCTTGTTATGGGGCTTACCAATGTTGATATTTATGGCTTTTATAAACAAGCCATTTACAGATGGTTTTACGTCAAAGAGCGCCATAACTCATTGTATAGTTTGGCTATTAGCGGGAGTAGTTTATGGCTTGCTAACTTGGCACTATAGCGAACGAAAGTATAAAAAAAATTTAGCTAATCGTAGTAACATATAATAAATATTTCAAAGGGTTTGATGTAGTGCTGAAAGAAGAGGGGACCCAGTTGTTTCTTATAGTAAATGAATTATAACAAAATGCTTTACTCCAGGGCCGACAGTTTTTCTGGTAAGGATAGCTTGGCAATAGTTGTAGTTAACTGCGCTAGCCAGATAGCACGCCCAGATAGCATAGGGGTGCTATCTTAGGCGTTAGATACTGCTATATTAATAAAGCTTAATTGAAAAAAGTAGAAAAGTTGTCAAAGCCAAGATTATATAGCTTAAAAATGCCAATCTATTATGGCTTTAGTTGCTTTAGGCAACTGAGGGTTGTGAGGCTGTAGCTTTATCTATTAGTTGGCGGACTCTTTCGTGAGTTTTACCTAAAGCGTCGGCTAGCTCTTCGCATAAGTATTCTAAGCCGCGATTTAAATGCTTGCGATCAGTTGCGCTAAGTGGGTTCTGTTCTTGCATAACAGTTAAGCCTTTTACGACTTCAGCGTAGCCAAAGGGGTCACCCTTTTCTATAGCGGCTTGGTTAGCTGTTGCTCTAACTTTCCATTGTTCGCTAACTTTACCTTGCCAGTTTTGTAAGTGGCTAATAATTTTTCTGGCCTCTTTGGCGCTTATAATATTGCGAATAGAACTTGGCATGTCGTTAGCGCGAACTAACCAAGTGAGGTCGTTGCGTTCGAAGTAGAGTTTGACAAACTTGGCTTTGCTGTCACCAGAAAAGCTTTTTTTACCAATAAACTTTACGATACCGATACCATGACCGGGATGATAAATACGATCACCTTTATTAATAGTAATAATACTCTCCTTGTTCTAGAAATATAATCACAGATTAAAATAATAACACAATCAATATGTTACACTATATCATTGCAAAATGCAAGTTGGGCTAATTTAAGGGGCATTAAGGTCTTATTAATTGTTGTTTTTTTGTGGCATAGTGGTTATGTATTTAAGCTTAAGCTTGCTGTCGGTAAAAATTACTTAATGGTAGTAACAGCTACTGATATTAAAAGTATTAATTATAGTTTATATTTTCTTCTTGGCTTAATGCATTGATTTTAAAAGCCTTTATTTGTTGGCCTGTAATTTGCTTTAAGTTATAGGGCAGGCAGTATACTGGGATTTTGCAGTTGTACTGCTAATCTTAAGTTTTAAGGAGGTATATTATGGCTAATTCAACTAAGAATAAAACAGATGTAAATGAGTTTGGCTCACCTTTAACTGAAAAAGCGGCAGCAGCGGCACATCATGCTGTTGATGCAATGTCGACTAAAGCGGCAAACGCAGAAGAGACCATTCGTAAAACAGCGTCTGAATCAAGTGAAGCTTGGCATCAGCGGCAAGAGCAGTTGCAGCAGCAATTAGAAAGTGGTTACCAGCGCACTCGTACTTTTGCCTCTGAAAACCCAGTAGCTGCGGCAGGTATTGCTTTTGCCGCTGGTGTGTTACTTACTGCACTTTTACGTCGCGGTAAGTAGTTAATGTCAGAGCAAGACACTCAGCAAGGGGCAGAGCCGTTTGCTTCAGAAGCAGCTAAGCCTGCGGATAAAGCAAAAGGTTCTGGTATAGAAAAGACCTTGGATGATATTGCTGAAATTGCTGCGCTAGCCAGTTCAGTGGCGCAGCAATATAAGGTGCAAACAGATTTAGTTAAACAGCAAGCAAAAGCAGAGTGGGTGCTATCGGTACGAAGTTTAACCTTAGCGACAGCCATATTAGTGTGCTTTGGAGCAGGCCTTATTATGTTATGGGGAAGCATCTTAGCCTTAATAGGTATGGCTATGTTTCAGTTGTTAAATTCTGTTTTAGCCGCTGTGGCTATATTAATTGTACTGCAAGTCTTAGCCTTAATCTGGTGCTGGCGCAGTATGCGCTACTTATTTAAGCAAGTAGGCTTAAAACAGACATTAAATCAGCTAAGTCAGTTATTTAGCACTAACCAGTTTACAAAGCAAAATACAGACACTGCTAAATCTGACTAGGGTAAAACTTATAATAGTTTGCGGAGAAAGTAATGTTAATTGCCAACTTAATAAAAAAACAGCAGCAAAGAGTTGCCAATAATGCTTTACAGTGGCAACAGCAACAGAAGCTTTTACAGGCTGAAAAGTGGCTATTAAAGCAGCGTAGTTTGCAGTTTTTAGGTTCAACTCCAGGTTTAGTGCTAAGTTTTGCTGCAGGGGCATTAATGCAAATGCGGCATAATAGTATAGTAAAAACGGTTCGTAGTACTTTAGGTTTTAGTTGGCTAAGGCAGTTTTTGTAATGTGGCTAATTCGTTGCAGCATCTTTGCTTTACTTATGCTGGTGATTAACAGTAGCTATGCTAATACTCAGTATAGCCGTGAGCATTGCCAGCGTTTAAATCAGCAACGTAAAGATATTCAGAAAAAATTGCGCCAGCCCTACACAGCTAAACAAGGCGAAAAGTTACAAGCGGAAGAAAAGGCCTTGCTACGTATTTTGCGAGCACATTGCAAAAAACCAAGCTAAATCGATAGCCATCTGTCAAACCCTCCCATCTTATTCTCAACTTCAAAACTTAATTGATAACAAATAACTGTAAATAATCTTATATTTTTAGTCATAAAAAGCTTGCTTTAATGCTATGTGACACATAGTATGTGTTGTATAGTGTGTGGTGCACAGTATGAGTGAGCTTGCTTGGAGTCAAAATGACAGCTGCAAAATTAGATAAAATGCGTTTAGAGCTACGTCGTGGTGTTTTAGTGTTGGCGGTTTTAGCCTCGTTAAAGCAACCGCATTATGGCTACTCACTGCGAAAGCAACTACAAGACGGTGGCGTTGATATAGATGAAGGTACCTTATATCCGCTGATCCGCCGTTTGGCCGAGCAAGCATTGCTTACCAGTGAGTGGCGACAAGGTGAAGGGCGTGAACGCCGTTATTATCAGTTATCTGAGCTAGGCAGCCAGCTGTTAGCGCAACTTACTGATGAATGGCAAAATCTTAATAACGCAATAGGTAAATTGTTATTAGCTAACAGTGGGGAGATAGAATAATGGATTTAGTTAAACGTTATGTGGCGGCCGTGCAGCGCGAACTGCCAGACAATAAGCGTGAAGAAATTGGCCGCGAATTAGAAGCTAATATTATGGACCAGCTAGATGCACAAGCAGAGCAAAACGGGCCATTAACTGATAGTGCTATTGCTTTGGTGTTAAAAGCTATGGGGCACCCGAGCCAAGTTGCACAGCAGTTTGCGCCTATAGCACCGTTAATTGCTAGCGCTAACATACAAATTTATCGTTATACATTGTATATGGTGTTGGGTATTTTGTTGGTATTGCAAGTGTTTGATAGCACGGCCAACTGGCTACAACACGACTTTGGTTTGCTGCTGTTCCTAAAAAGCATATTAAGCGGCTTTATTAACAATGCGTGTTTTGCTTTTACCGCTATAACGCTAAGTTTTATCGTCATATCCAGAGCTAAACCACAGTATTTACAACAGGCTAAAGAATGGCAGGTAGAGCAGCTACCTTCGTTGCAGGCTAGCAAACAGCATATTTCACTGCAAGATATTGTTACCGATTTAATAACCGATACTTTTTTACTGGCAGTTATTAGCTATTTGCTACTGTTGTCACCAGACGACTTGGCCGGTAAAACGGTATGGCTAACAGCACACACACAACAGGTGTTGCTAATGGGCTTACCGCTATTAGTTGTGGGTATATTGCTTAGTTTATGGCAGCTAAGTGCTAGGCAATGGAACAAGGGCATGCAACTGCTGAATATTGTGCTGAATATCGGTTTTGTAGTAATAATGCTGTATTTAGCTTTCAACGGCCCACTATTACAAATTGACCAGCAGAATTGGCCAAATATCTATGGCTGGGAAAGATTACAGCACGCTGCTATATGGGCATTACTTATTGGCGCTTGTTGGCCAGCTTACGAAGTAATACGCGACGTAATACGATTACGCCGCCGCTAAAAAATGCACTAAGGCTATAAACACTGGCCGCTATAGGCGGCCACTGTTTATTAAGCCAATAATTAAACCGGCAAAGCCAGCGCCTAAACCAAATAAGATGCCAAATACACACCAAAATAAATTTTTACGGTAATGGCTTATGCCTTTGGCCCGTTGTTGTGTTGCTGTTAATTGATACACTTTAGTGGTACTGACCATAAAGCCCGCACATAATATGCTAAAAGCGGTTATAGGCCCCCAAGCACCAGTTGTAAATTCATAAGCTGCAGTTAATAAGAGACCACATAATAAAACCCAGACAACGCTAGCATTACGGACAAAAATTAATTGCTGCTTTTGCTGAGCATTGTTGGCATTTTTAATTGGCTTATGCATACCGCCTATAATAGCGATGACGCCTGCTACAGCGCTAAACATAGCGCCGCCGAATACTAGTAATAGTTTGCTAATACCACTAGCCTGACTGCTGGCTGCACTGACAGAGGCTGCCGCTAAAGGAGGGCTGGCTAGGGTTAGCGAGCTACAAATAGCGCTAGTTAAGCCTAGGCCTGGTGCCGTGCTAAGAATAAGCTTGCCATATTTTGCCAGTAACTGCTCTTTTAATAATTGGCGTACCCGCTGCAGCTTTTTACGTACATTACTCTCGCTTAAACCTAAGAGCGCAGCAACTTGTTGGCTATTTTGCTCTTCACGGTAAAAGAGTATAACAATTTCCCGGCTATCTTCAGGCAACTGGTTAATAAAGTTAGCCATAATTTTGTTTTGCTGCTCTTTGACCAGTTGGTCTCCCAGTTCGTCGTTTAGCATAAAGCTTGACTCAGTGTTGGTGGTAAATTCTGCCAGTAAAGTATCTGCAGCTTGACCTTTTATGCTGATATTAGCTTTGTTATCTCTTAGGTAATTATAAGCGCGATAACGGGTGATTTGTCTGGTCCATGGTAAGAAACTAGCTGGATTTTGCAGTGTTTTTAATTGCTGCCAAATATGAATAAATACTTGTTGAGTAATATCCTCACTGGCATCCAAGTCTTTAACAATAGCAAGCGCAATACTACTAACACTGCGTTGACAGTATGCAACTAAACGCTCATAAGCCTTTATATCACCATGTTGTGCTGCTGAAACATCAGGGATAAGTTGTTGTTCGGTCATTGAAATACTCATAATTTACTCCTGAAGTGCAGTTATTATTTGCTGATTTAACCAGTCTGGCTGATCTAGCATAATAAAATGCCGAGATTCTTGATTAAACACTAATTTTGCATTGGTAATAGTAGCTATTTGTTGTTGATATAAAGCCCTAGCTGCATTTTGTTGCTCTTGAGTTTGTAAAGCACCGCTGGCCCCTAATAGCAGTACCTTACTTTGAATTTTATGCACTTCAGGTCGCAAATCTGTTGTTAGCAATTCATACAAGGCTTGTCCGACACTAGCGGCATCAGACGCAATTGCCATTTTTAATACTTGTTGCTGATGAGCTTCACTTTTGGCATGAATAAACAAACCTTGCGAGGTGACGGCTGTTAATTGCTCTTTGTTCATTTGTTGATA
This sequence comes from Rheinheimera sp. MMS21-TC3, assembly GCF_032229285.1. Taxonomy (NCBI): domain Bacteria; kingdom Pseudomonadati; phylum Pseudomonadota; class Gammaproteobacteria; order Chromatiales; family Chromatiaceae; genus Rheinheimera; species Rheinheimera sp. MMS21-TC3. The sequence continues at coordinate 2,414,453 of NZ_CP135084.1, read as the reverse complement.
TTGCTGGCGCACATAATCAGCTTGTTGTTGCATCATAGCTGCACTGGTATCCACATTTTGAGTGAAAATAGGGGCAAGAAAAGGTAAGCCGTCTACAGCGATAATAGTACCAATTTTATCTGGTGCTGTGCTGGCTAAGCTAAATGCCATAAAGGCACCTAAACTATGGCCTATAACTGCTGGTTGCTCAAGATGCTGCTGCTCAATGTAGGCTAGTAGTTCTTGTTTAACCTTTGGCAGCAATTCACCTGTGATAGGTGGATTGCCAGCAAATCCCGCAATATTGATTAAGTGCAGTTGGTACTTAGTTGCCAGTAGTTGTGCGGTAGGACGCCAGACCTCGGTATTAGACATTAAGCCTGGGATCATAATTACAGGCCGGCCTTGGCCTATAATCTCAACACTAAAGCTGTTAGCTGTTGCCGCATTTACCTTGGCTGTTAGCGTACCAATAAAAATACAGAGGCAAAGGCTAAATAGACTTAATAATTGGGTGGATATTCTCATTATTGTTCCTTAGTTTTGAAAGCGTTCATAACTAAGTACCGCCAACTATGTGTACTGTGACAAAAATTATTAAGGTGTAACAGTAAACTTGGTTAAGCCAATGAGTTGCTCGGACTCTGTTACTACTTTAACTTGCCATTGCCCCACTGCATTTTTGGGGAAGTTTAGCTTATGAGTCCAAGCTCTGTAACCTTGTTCTCGGCCACCACTAATATCTAGAGTGATGCGGTCAACTTCTTTATTATTTAGTAGCCAGACATGAAATATTTTTTCATTTAAACCGCGAGGAGCTTTAACGGCTGTCCAGCTATATAAGCCTTGATGATGTAAAGTATAGGCTTCTAGCTCTTTAATACTAACGCCGGGTTTACGTTGTTCTAAATCTACTTGGTGTGACAAGGTTATACCGGTTAAGCGTAAAGCAGCTGGCGGCACCCAGCTGGGTACTAACCATAAGCCGCCACTAAATATACAAAGCATAAACACCAGTAAGGGCAGACGCCACCAATGGCCATTTATAACTAACTGACCCAAACTGGGAATAGTTAATGCTACTGCAGTAATTAAAGCCGTGGCTAAACTTTGGCTTGTAGTAAGGTTGAGTAAAATAGGTAAAATAACCAGTAATACCACAAATAAAGCAAAGGCATGGAATAGCACAAAAAGGGTGCGGTTTGGCGCCAACTTTTTATAATAAAGAGGATCAATTAAGGAAATAACTGCACACAGCATAATTAATACTGTGAAAACGGCCTGCGGATGATCCCAACTTGTTACAGCAAGAAAGAAAGGTAAAGCAAAAAATAGGCATTCTTGATGCACCATCTGTAAGGCAAAGCGCATAATATTAGGCGATAAAGCCACACCAAAGCGTTGCTCCACTCGGTCGCGTAACCAATTATCAATTAGTAACCATAACCAACTAAGTAGTAAAAATAAGGCAATAAACTGGGCGAGTGACTCTTTGCGTTCAACTAACACATAACTAGCTAAGCCAGAGCTAAAGGCTAGAGCTGCCATTAAGCCTGGCCGATTTTGCATTAAATATGTAAATTGATTAATTAGACTTTTAACATGCTTCATTAAGCAACCAAACTCCGCTTAAGGGTGTTGAACAATAGCTGTATCTGGCTAATTGTATAGTAGAAATCACTTTGCTGATATTTTTGCTTAAATAAAGTAAGGCCTAGCAAGAAACTAAGCTAGCACTTGTTACTGCAATTAGAATATGTTCAGATCGTGCATTAGACAATAAGGATAACAATGGCAATAGAGATAACAAAAGATATTCAGTTAGCCGATAGTGAAATAGAGTGGCAGTTTGTTCGTGCCTCAGGCGCAGGAGGACAGCATGTAAATAAGGTTTCTACTGCTGTGGTATTAATTTTTGATATAAATGCCTCTTCATTACCCGAATTTTATAAACAACGGTTATTAGCCTTTACTGATCATAGAATTAGTAAAAGTGGCAAAGTCATTATAAAAAGCCAGCAAACACGCAGCCAAGAAATGAACCGAGAAGTCGCATTAACCCAATTTATAGCGTTAATTAATGCGGCAACTGTAGTGGTAAAAAAACGTATTGCCACTAAGGCAAGTTATGGCAGTAAACAACGTCGGTTAGCTAGCAAAAAGCAAAGAGGCGCAACCAAAGCGCTGCGCCAAAATAAACCCGACTTTTAATCTGATCTTGATAACTTATCAGCTTAAAGCATTCTAGCGCGAACCGATTTGGTTTTAATTTTGCGCTGCTGAATTAACTGTAAAGCGAGTTTAACCGCCGAGCGTTTTACAGCAACAAAGCTCCACATATCATGTAGCTGAATTTTACCTAAATCATCGTTAGTTAATTGCTTAGTTGCTGTTAACGCACCAACAATATCACCAGCGCGGATCTTATGCTTTTTACCAGCATCGAGTTGCAATGTTGCCATTAATGGCACAGCAGGTTGCAGTTGATTATCTGGCTCAGGTAGTTCTTTAGCTGCAATGGTAATGCCTAAATTATCTTCAATAGGTAGTAATTTAGCAGCGTCACTTGCTGTGAACAAACTTAACGCCATACCTTTTTGTCCAGCACGACCAGTGCGGCCAATGCGGTGAATATGGGTGTCAGCATCGTGGGCCAGTTGGTAATTAAAAATAGCATCTACGTTATCGATATCTAAACCACGGGCTGCGACATCGGTAGCGACTAAGATACAGGCGCTGCCATTGGCAAATTGCACTAGAGTTTGATCGCGATCTTTTTGTTCCATATCGCCATGCAGTGCTAAAACGCTAAAGCCATATTGTTGCAGGGCATCGGCCACGTCTTGAGTTTCACGCTTAGTATTACAAAAAACAATGCTACTTTGCCCCTGGTAGTGCAGTAATAAATTATATAGAGCTTTTAACCGGCTACGTTGATCGTTAACTTGAAAAAACTGCTGGCTAATACTGCTGTTATCATGTTGATGGGCAATAGTAATTTCAACTGGTTTATGGAGTAAACGTTGGCTAAGTTGAGCAATGGCTGTTGGGTAAGTTGCACTAAATAATAAGGTTTGCCGCGGCGTTGGCGCTTTACTAATTACTAAGTCTAAGTCTGCTTGAAAGCCCATCTCTAACATACGATCGGCTTCATCTAACACTAAAGTCGTTAAATCTTTAAGACTTAAGCGGCCTTTTTCTAAGTGATCAATTACGCGCCCTGGGGTGCCAACAATAATGTGGGCGCCGTGCTCTAATGAGCCTATTTGCGGGCCTATTGGCACGCCGCCACATAAGGTAAGAATTTTAATATTATGAATATTGCGGGCTAACTTACGTAATTCAGCAGCAACTTGGTCTGCTAACTCACGGGTAGGGCACAGCACTAGGCTTTGCACACGAAAATACTTTACATCTAATTTAGCTAAAATGCCTAAACCAAAGGTAGCGGTTTTACCTGAGCCGGTTTTTGCTTTGGCAATAACATCTTTACCCGCTAATACAGCAGGTAAGGCTTCGGCTTGGATCTCGGTCATTTTGTTGTAACCCAGATCGGTTAAATTAGTCAATAAAGCGCTAGGTAAGTTTAAGGTTGAAAATGCTTGTTGGGTCATGCTTGGCTCCGCATAAATAAGTACTGCAGGCAGCTGCCAGCAAAGGGGCGGCATTGTAGCAGAACTTTAGAGGTTTGCATTAATGATGCGCTGTTTTATTCAACACTAAAATATAATAGTTATAGCAAAAGTTAACTTTAGACGATTTATAGAGTCATTATAATTTAGATTTTGTAGCAGACTTTTCATTATCCATCAAACTGGGCTCTGCTTTATCTAATTTTGCTGTTGTAGCTAAGCTAATGACTTTTTCATCAGCTGTTGGCAGCGTTTCGCCAAAGAAGCTGCCGCCGCGTTCTATACATAGATCATCAGTATGCATAGAACCATGTGCTTTACCATTAGACAGGATATCTACTGTATTAGCGTAACAATCACCTTCAAACAACCCATTAATAACTACTTTATCAGCAGTTATTTCGCCTTTAACGCGGCCACTTGCACTGATAGTGAGTGTTTTATCACTAACAATTTTACCCTCAATAAATCCATCAATATGTAGATCACAGGTTAATCTGATATTGCCGTTAACTGTACATCCTTGAGCGATGATAGTTGGAGTTGACTGCTGGCCTTTGTTTGCAGCATGCTTACTAAAGAATCCCATTTAATACTCCGTTCTTGTTCAAATACGAGATCGAAATTACTCGCATCCCAATCCATAAAACTTTGTGGATTAAGCGCTCGATCAAGAAAATGTATTTCATAATGTAAATGTGGGGCTGTAGATAGCCCTGTATTACCCGAGGTAGCAATTAGTTGGCCTTTATGAACAAAGGTACCACTCTTAACTTTAAAGTCATCTAAATGAGCATATAAAGAAGAAAACCCAAAAGCATGGCGAACTTTAAGTAGGTTACCATAGCCGCTTTTACTGGCTCTTACAACTTCAACAACACCGTCGGCAGGGGCATAAATAGGTGTTCCGCGCTTAGCTGATAAATCAACACCCTTATGGTGCTGCTGCTTACCTACAATAGGATGATGGCGTTTGCCAAAACGAGAAGAGCGGCGCTGAAAATCTAGCGGCGAGCCATTAGGCACTAATTGCAGCATAGCTTGGCGTGCGGTTGAGTTAACAGAAGCGGTGTCTAATCTAGTTTCTAAATTTTGGGGAAACTGCAGTTCAAGCCCTAGTGCTAATTCAATTTCGCCAACACGATTTACGACTTGCAGCATTTCATCTTTTTTAAGCGCTAACTCTTGAGCCAATTGTTGCTTACTTTGTTGCAAGCTAACAATTTCATTTTTTAAGTTGCTGGCTTGTAAGGCTAATTCTTTACGCTGCAGCTGTGTGTTATCAACGGTACGTAGTAAGTAATCAATGACTCCCGCTGTAATAACTAGGCCAAATAATAGCAGCCAAAGGGCAATAATAGCGTTGCGTTTAAACAAGGTGCTAATATTAAAATGCCGTGTACCACTGATGGTAGAAACAGAAATGATAATACGATCTTTCATCTAATTTGGTTCTGGCTCAATGGTTAAAATATAATTAGTCAGCCAAAATAGGGTGCTTTGTAGTCAGAGTCAAGTATTTTGGCAGTATACTAGTAAGGGCTTACCAACGAGCAAAGTGATTTTCAGCTAAGCCAGGTACCTGATTTAGTATCAGCTCATCACCTTCTTTAGTTATAATTACACCATTGAAAACTCCACAAAACTGGCGAAAATTACTTATCACTAGGCCCAGATTAAGTCGTTCTTGGCGAGCAGTAAAAGGTGTAAAGGTAAGTTGCAGCTTGTTATTAGTGCTATTGAAATACCAATTTGCGTTGTCTTGAAACTTATCAAATTGAATATCTACAGCAGGTAAGTGTTGTATTTGACCATTTAGCCACAATACATTTTCGCTAAAACCTGTTTCGTTTACACCTGAGGCTAGGTTTAAACCAAACTGCCCCTCAGGTAGCTGTGCATTGATGCTGCCCCAGCGCCAACTTGTTTCGCGGCGCATATAACCTGCTGAAAAGTCGTAACCAGCTAAAGCTTGGTTTAAGTCTAAAATTTGATCTTTATAGCTTAAATTACCGCTGATAGTTAAAGCATTATGTTTTTGAGTGTAAGTCCAACCGTTATAGCCAGTAGGGCTACACATAGCTAGGGGTTGTGCGCTAGTTGCACCGTGCAGGCTAATTTTGCCGTTAAACATAGGCCCACTAAGTTCTAGGTGCCAATTATAATTATCTAAGCATATTTTAATCTGCTGCTTGGCTTTAATTGTTGCGCAGCCCTGTACTGGGGACTGACTCATGCTAAGGCCTAAGCTAAATGGCTTAATTATGCTAATTTCATCTAAGATATTTTGTTGTCGTTGGTAAAAATAGCAAAACCCATTGCCAGCATAACGAATATCGGCAATGGCGATACCAATTTGCCAATCAGGATGACTAATACTAATAAATTGAAATTGTTTAAAGTGCAAAAACTTAGCTAATCGAGAGGCAGGCTGGTCCATCACAGTGTGATAAGCAAACTGTTTTAACGCGAGATCGGTTATTGGCGAGTCAAAATAGCCAAAACGTGGCTGACCTTGCGAATTGATAAGTATATTGCTAGCAAGCTGATTAGTCATAGTAAAGCACATATAAATAGCGGTAAGCCATCAAAGCATACTTTGCTGATATCTAGCAAGGAAGTGTAGGGTAAAGCAATCTAGAGAATAGCAAAAATGGCTTAAGCCAATCTCTAGATTGGGTTTTAATTAATGTTCAGCTTGCCCATCAATACCATGGACATGGCCATGTTCTAGCTCGGTTTCGGTCGCATCGCGTACTTGGATAACTTCAACATCAAAAGATAAATCAATACCAGCTAATGGATGATTACCATCAACGATAACTTCGTCGTCAGTCACTTCTAATACGATAACGGATTGCTCTTGGCCTTCAGGGCCTGCAGCACGAAAACGCATGCCAGCTGCTACTTCCATACCTTCGAACATGGTTTTAGGTACAGCTTGGGTTAGGGCATCATGACGTTCGCCATAAGCTTGTGCAGCTGGAATATCTGCTTTAAAGGTATCGCCGCTAGCTTTACCCATTAGTGCTTGCTCTAAACCTGGAATTAATGAGCCGTGGCCAAATAGAAAGACTAAAGGTTCGCCACCTTTAGATGAATCTAATTCGTCACCATTTGGGTTAGTAACGGTATAGTGGATGGCGACAACTTTGTCTTGAGAAATGGTCATGAAAACCTCTGTTTTATAAGGAATAAGGTAACGGTACTATTTGTAACGACGGCGCATTGTCGCTACTTAACCGCAATGAATCTGCCGGCGTTATGTCATTTGGCAGTACCGCTATCAACCATAATTGATTGTTGATATTAGCTGCGTTAACAACCTGGCCGCTCCGGCGCCAGTTTTCATTAAGTTGCAGTTCGATGCTAGTGCCAGCTGCTGGCAATTCATCGGTTTGGGCTTTAAGTATAAAGGCGGCCCTTTTGTTACCACCACGATATTTAAGCCGAGCTACTGTTTCTTGGCCCATATAGCAACCTTTGGTAAAGCTAATAGCATCTATGGCTTGTAAATTGAGCATTTGCGGTACCAGCTGGCCAATTAAACTTTGTTCAAGATAACTAAAACCGCAACGAATATGCTCAGCTAACCATAAGTTTGGTGCAGCTAAGGGCAAGGTTTGTTCCATAAGTTGCTGTGCAGCATTTACTGGCTGCAACATAAGAAAATGCTTATCGGCTAAACGCAGTAACAGCGCCTTATTATGCCGATTTAATTGGCCCACTTCGGGCAAGTCAAAACCTAACTGGCTAATTAAGGTTTTTACTTGTTCACTGTCGCTACCACCAATACCAAAGACAGCATATTGGTCCTGACCTGAACTAAAGGTAACTTTTGAAAAAACACCAAATTTTTGCCATTGTTCGGTTGAGGCTGCTAGCTCGTCTCGAAAGGCAATAACAATTAATGGCGTAGTATCTGTGTCTGTTGCGTTGTCGTTTGTGGCATAACAAATATGAAATTGTGACCACATTTTACCTTTAGCATCACAGTGAGCGCCACGTAAAAAAGTTGTGTCATCCAACCGCTGGATATCACAAGTGGTTTGACTTTGCATATATTTAATTTTGTCGATACCACTAATGTTAAGAGTATCAAAAGCCGGTAAAGGCGCAATAAATGCTTGCTTAGGCTCTGTAGATAGCCCAGCATAATGTTCAGCAGTTAACCATGATGTATGCATAATAAGCTCAGCTAATTTAACCCATATGTTGATAGATAGTATAATCATTGGGGAATACAACTAAAAGCTCAACCCCAAGACTGAAAATTTGTTAGAATCTATGTTTTTGTATCATGCTCATTTAAATCTGAGCCTCGCATAAGGTGATGTATGACAGAATTGATGATTAAACCAAGATTACGCTGGGCATGTCGCCGCGGCATGCTTGAGCTAGATGTATTATTAGCGCCTTTTGTTGAAGATGGTTATGATGCGCTAAGCCTAGAACAAAAACATGACTTTGAGCGCTTACTAGCGGCGGATGATCCGGATCTATTTAGTTGGTTTATGGGACATGGCCAAGCTAAAGATCCTGCTTTACAGGCTTTAGTGGCCGTGATCCTGGATCGTGTCCGAGTATAATATTTGTCTTATCCCCTCAACACTAGCCCGTAGATTATTGTGGCTAGTGTTGCCTTTGCCACTGATTTTATTATTAGCTAACCCCGTAGCAATAAGTGGTTGGTGGGTGGTTGCACCTTTATTACTAGGTTATTATGTTGTCTGGTTGTCTTGTCATCAGAGCCTAAATTCCCAGGTTAAACAATTAGCCACGCTAAATTCTGATGGCGATATATCTTGGTTTGCGCCAAAAAATGCAACAGGCCGATTAAAACAGGGCGGTTTAGTTAGCCAATATGTATTGCGTATTAATTGGTATAGCGATCAGCAGCAAGCGTTATTACAGCAGTGGGTTTTTGCCGATCAATGCCAGCCTGAACAGTTTAGCGCCTTAGCACGGCAGATTAATCAAAGTAATTGGCCAACCAGCCAAGCAACTAACCTTAAGTAGCAACTAACAATGGCTAGTTGCTACTTAAGGAAGATTACTTAGGGGTTAGAATAGTAGGTAAGCTTTCTGCTAATAAGTCAGGATAATCTAAATTGTAGTGTAAGCCACGGCTTTCTTTGCGTTGCATAGCACTATGAATAATCAGTTCTGCTACTTGGACTAAATTTCTTAGTTCTAACAGGTTATGGCTAATATGGAAATTACTATAGTACTCATTAATCTCGCGTTGTAATAATTCTACTCGATGTAAGGCGCGTGCTAAGCGTTTATTCGTTCGTACTATACCTACATAATCCCACATAAATAAACGTAGTTCGTGCCAGTTATGACTAATAACTATTTCTTCGTCTGAATCGCTTACTCGGCTATCATCCCAAGCGGGAACATTGGCTAGCGGCGAAGTTTTATCTAATTGTTGTAAGATATGTTTAGCCGCAGCTTGGGCAAATACTACACACTCTAATAAAGAATTACTGGCCATCCTGTTAGCACCATGTAAGCCGGTGTAAGCCACTTCACCTATGGCATATAAATTGGTTATATCTGTTTGGCCATTTAATGAGGTTAAGACACCGCCGCATGTGTAATGAGCTGCAGGTACAACGGGTATAGGCTGTTGGCTAATATCGATACCAATACTTAAACATTTTGCATAAATAGTCGGGAAGTGTTCAATAATAAACTCTTTAGGTTTATGGCTAATATCTAAGTAAACACAATCTGCGCCTAATCGCTTCATTTCAAAATCAATAGCTCGGGCAACGATATCGCGTGGTGCAAGTTCAGCACGTTGGTCAAAGTCGGGCATAAAGCGACTGCCATCAGGGCGTAATAAATAAGCGCCTTCTCCTCGCATGGCTTCAGTAATTAAAAAGTTTGGCGCATCAGGGTGATATAAACTAGTGGGATGAAATTGATTAAACTCCATATTTGCAATCCGACAACCGGCACGCCATGCCATAGCAATACCATCACCGCTGGCGACATCAGGGTTACTAGTATATAGGTATACTTTACTAGCACCGCCGGTTGCTAAGGCAACAAAGCGTGAGCGAATAAGTTCAACTTTGCCACTGGCAGTGTTTAAGACATAAGCGCCGTAACAGCGTTTTGGGTCTAAGCCAATTTTTTTGCCGTTAATTAAATCAATGGCATTATAGTTTTCGAGTAGTTGAATGTTTTTATGGGCATTAACCTGTTCTACTAAGGTTAATTGCACGGCTTGGCCAGTAGCGTCGGCAGCATGCAAAATACGCCTATGGCTATGGCCGCCTTCACGGGTTAAGTGGTATTTAAGTTTACCGTCATCATCATGATATTGATCAAAAGGCACACCTTGAGCAATAAGCCATTGCATTGCCTTTTTAGCATTGCTGGCAGTAAATTGTACTGCAGCAAGGTCACATAAGCCGGCGCCAGCAACTAAAGTGTCACTAACGTGTGAGTCTATACTGTCATTTTCATCAAAAACAGCCGCTATGCCACCTTGTGCATACAAGGTAGAACCTTCCCGTAAGGGGCCTTTACTTAGCACCAAAACCTTTGCATTTTCAGCTAGTTGTAATGCTAAAGATAAACCTGCAGCACCGCTGCCAATAATTAATACATCACAAAGATATTCTTTTGCTTGCTTCATGCTATACACTTGTTTGCAGTCAAAGTCGGGCTATTGTAGCTTTTTTGGCAAACATATCAGAACTATTTCTTTTATCTATGGTCTATTGCTTCGGAACAACAGCGGCAGTTAGCTCTATAGTCAGTATTACAGGGGAAAAGCTCGAACATGAGCGAGCAAGAATTGGACTGGCAAATTGTCCAGCGTGTACAACAGGGTGATAAAGCCGCGTTTAATTTGTTGGTTACAAAATATCAACACAGAATAGCGAACTTAATATCTCGATATGTCTCTAACCATGGAGACGTTGCCGATGTAGCACAAGAAGCTTTTATTAAAGCCTACCGTGCCATACCCGGTTTTCGTGGAGATAGTGCGTTTTATACATGGCTTTATCGTATAGCAGTTAATAGTGCAAAAAATTATTTGGTGGCTAGAGCGCGTAAACCACCTGGAACAGATATTGATGTTGGTGATGCAGAAGTCTTTGATGGCAGTGATGCTTTAAAAGAACAAGATTCACCAGAAAAGTTATTATTATCTGAAGAGATCCGTTTAGTAGTGTTTAACACTATTGAGCAATTACCTGACGAACTGCGCACTGCAATTACTTTGCGTGAGTTAGAAGGGTTAAGTTACGAAGAAATTGCGGAAGTGATGGCTTGTCCAATTGGTACCGTTCGCAGCCGTATTTTCAGAGCAAGAGAAGCGATTGATACTCAACTTAAGCCATTAATAAGTTAAGCATCAATGCATAACACTGGTCAGCTTGACTAGTAAATATGACAGGAACTAGTATGTCGTCAGAAAATCAGGAATGGCTCTCAGCTGCCAGCGATAATCAGAAGATTGATGAACAACAGCTTGATGTGTTGCTAGAGCAAGCCGAGTTACAACAAAAACTACAGCGCTTTCACGTTGTAGGAGCGGTAATGCGCCAAGAGAAGAGCAGCCCATTACCGGCTAGTTTTGCTGATGATCTTGCAGCTAAGCTAGCAGATGAGCCAGTCTATAATTTACAACAGACTAGCAACTTAGTGACTAAGGTTACGCCAGCATCTAAAGCCGCTAATGGCAGTTGGTTGCAATCTATAGCTCAAGGTGCAATAGCGGCCGGTGTCGCCTTAATGGCTGTTTTTGGCGTTCAGCAATACCAGCAGACGCCAGAGCAAGATACGCTGTCACCTTTACCCGTGTTACAGACTCTACCAGTAGCAGGATTTGCTACGCCGGTAAGTTTAAGTCAAACGACAGTTAATTCTCGTTTTGAGCAACAAGAGCAGCAAGCTATGCTAGAGCAGCAAAAGCGATTACAAGCTTTGTTGAACGCCCATCGCCAGCAAGTACGTAGCATGGAGCAACAGCAGCAGGCTAATAATCAAAAATCAACTAAAGTGGTTGAAAACGAGCAATAATGATGCGAACCCAAGGCTTTTGTTGTGCCATAGTACTGATGTTATTCTCTACTGTGGTACATGCCGAACAAGCTGGTTGGACTTTACTAAATAAAGTACAACATGCTGTAAAAGAATATAACTTTGATGCGTCTTTTGTGGTGCTAAAAGGTAATCAAGTTGACACTTATCGCTGGTTGCATGGTAAGTCAGAACAGCAAGAAATCGAGCACTTAATTCCATTAGATACTAATGGTGTCGACATTTTGCGCCGTAACGGCTCTGTTTACTATTTGCTGAGTGACAGGCCAGCTTTTGTATTAGCTGGCCATAATATTGCTGAATTACCCGCAGTATTATTTGAACCTAGATCTAAATTAGAGCAGTTATATAATGCAGTGCCGGGTAGTAGTTCTGTTATGTCTGGTCGCAGTGCACAGTTATTACGTCTGACAGCAAAGCTACCTAGTCGCTACCATTATTGGTTATGGTTAGACGATGAAACGGGTTTTCCACTGCGTATTGATACCTTATCAGAGCAGCAGGCACCGCTTGAGCGCTGGTTGATTACCCATATGCAGCTTAGCCCAGAGTTTCCAGAGAACTTGCAAGCTTTACTGGAGGCTGACTTGCCGGCGCCTGTCGCTGGTGAGGTAAAACCAATGCCTGTAGTAAAACAGCAATTAACCTGGCTGCCTGATGCTTATCAAATTATTAGTCAGCCGGCGTCTATTCCGCAACTAGAGTCACATCTGCAAAGTTATTGGCTGTTAACGGATGGGCTGCACCAAGTATCAGTATTTGTTCAACCTAGCCAAGGCTTACCCACTCAAGCATATCGTGATGGTGCGACAACAATTTTTGTTCAAAGCGCAGCTGGACTTGAAGTGACAGTAATAGGCCCTATTAGTATTGATATTGCACGACAATTAGCCGCAGGGGTTAAGTAATGGTAGAGCAACTTGCTAGTGTGGTAGCAACAGAAACTAATGGTGTCTGGTTAACGACAACACCGGTGACGAGTTGTAATGCTTGTAATGTAAGTGACGAATGCGGCACTGGTATAGTGGCGAAAACACTGACCCCTAGGCAGCACCGCTTTTTTGTTACAACTGAATTAAGATTATTGCCGGGCGAGCAAGTTAAAATAGCCGTATCAGAGCAAAATTTAGTCCAAGCCGCTTTAATGGTCTATTTTCTGCCCTTAGTGCTAATGTTGATAGCATCTTTAGTGGCAAGCCATAGTTTACAATTAGCCGAAGGCTGGGTAATGTTAGCTGCGCTGTTTGGTGCCAGTCTAGGCTTCTTATTCGCTAGGCGATTTGGCCAATGGCAACAACAAAAATCAGAGCAGATCCACATATTGCAAATTTTACCCCAACTTGCCCTTCAGCAGACTTAATCGGTTATTAATCACTAATAATTAGCCATTAGTTAGTAGTTGATATTTAATAACACATAGCAAGGCGCAGCGGGATAGAGTACAATTCGGCCTAATTTTTTAATATAACCTGCGTTTTAATGGATGGTTGTGTCAGGCAACGTGCTACACCCACACTAAGACGCCCAAAGCTTTGCGGACAACATGCCTAAACTAAATCACATCAGAAACTTTTCTATTATTGCTCATATTGACCACGGTAAATCTACCTTATCAGATCGCCTTATCCAGTATTGTGGTGGCTTATCTGATCGCGAAATGCAAAAACAGGTCTTAGACTCTATGGATTTAGAGCGTGAGCGCGGTATTACTATTAAAGCCCAGAGCGTGACCTTAAATTATAAAGCTGATGATGGCGAAACTTATCAGTTAAACTTTATCGATACGCCAGGTCACGTTGACTTTAGTTATGAAGTTAGCCGCTCTTTAGCCGCCTGTGAGGGTGCACTACTTGTTGTTGATGCTGGGCAAGGGGTAGAAGCGCAAACGGTTGCTAACTGCTATACCGCACTAGATATGAACTTAGAAGTGATACCGGTTTTAAATAAAATTGATTTGCCGCAAGCAGACCCAGATCGGGTAGCAGAAGAAATAGAAGATATTATAGGTATTGAAGCCTTAGGCGCCGTACAATGCTCAGCTAAAACCGGCATAGGTATTAAAGACGTATTAGAAACTATCGTTAAAAAGATACCAGCACCTGAAGGTGATGCTGATCTGCCTACCCAAGCCTTAATTATCGATTCATGGTTTGATGCTTATCAAGGTGTAGTGTCCTTAGTGCGGATAAAGCATGGCTGCATTAAAACCAAAGACAAAATTAAAATTATGTCTACCGGTCAAGTGTACGATGCAGCGGAAGTAGGTGTGTTTAGCCCTAAAGCCACCAATACTGGTGAGTTACGCCAAGGCGAAGTTGGTTATATCATTGCCGGCATTAAAGAGATTAAAGGCGCACCCGTTGGTGATACCATAACCTTAGCACGCAATAGTGCTGAAAAGCCTTTGCCAGGTTTCAAACGTATTAAGCCACAGGTTTATGCTGGTATTTTCCCAGTATCATCTGATGATTATGAAGATTTCCGTGATGCCTTAGCTAAGTTGAGCTTAAACGACTCTTCGTTATTTTATGAGCCAGAAAGCTCAGGCGCTTTAGGTTTTGGTTTTAGAATTGGTTTCCTTGGTATGTTGCATATGGAAATCATTCAAGAACGCTTAGAGCGTGAATATGATCTAGATTTAATTACTACAGCGCCAACCGTTGTTTATGAAGTGCTGACAAAAGACGGTTCTACCGTAATGGTTGATAACCCAAGTGCTTTACCGGCAGTAAATGATATTGAAGAAATACGTGAGCCTATTGTTGAAGCGCA